>CAZGUR010000302.1:0-3508 GCA_964529295.1 uncultured Rikenellaceae bacterium
CAACCACTGAGAACTACAAGAATGAGAAAGGTGAAAAGGTAAGTGAAACCACCTGGCATAACCTGGTGTTATGGAACGGTCTTGCAGGTATAGCGGAAAAATACCTTGTCAAGGGAAGGGAGATAGCCGTTGAAGGGCGTATTATGCACCGTGAGTATGAGAAGGACGGCGAAAAGAAATGGAACACTGAGATTGTCGTGAGCCAGATGCAAATGCTCAGAAGCAAGAAGGGAGAAGGTGTTTTTACCGAATCAGAGGAATAGCACCGGTCAACATGTATCCGGGTGAAATACCGGGTACTATGGATGGGGTAAACAGGACAAGCGCCCGGTGGTAAAACCCGGAGAAGCAGGATGGCCCCTATAACAGAGACGCCCGCTGTGGGCGCCTCTGTTTCTGCCAGCTAGAAATCTTTCAGCTCGACATTGGTCCTGTAGTCACCCAGAAGGTGCTCGGCAAAGTAATACCACATCATGGTCTCAAAATAAGGAGTGTACCTGCCAAAGCCATGCCTCTGTCCGGGCATAATCATAAAATCAAATCTCTTATTGGCCTTTACGAGGGCATCAACAAGCCTGATGCTGTTTCCCGGATGTACATTATTATCAATATCTCCATGTACAAGCAAAAGGTGGCCTTTCAGGTTTTTGGCCAGATCCTGGTTAACAGGAATATCAGACTTAAAGGATACTTTTACACTATCCTTCTCTTCCTCCGGATATCCCTCTTCTTTGACTTCTTCATCCTCTTTTTTAACTTTTACTTTCTTCTTTACCTCTTTGACCCCGTGATGAGTCTCGCCCCACCAATGGTTATATATATTATTATCATGATTACCTGCAGATGACACAGCCACATCATAGAATCCGGGATAGCTGAGTAAGGCTGCGGTACTCATAAAGCCTCCGCCTGAGTGACCGTAGATACCGACCTTATCAATATCTATAAAGTCATACCTGTCTGCCAGCTGCTCTATGCCGTACTTATCATCAGCCAGGGCATAATCACGCAGGTTATCATAACCGAAGGTATGGTAATAGTTATTACGCTGCGGGCTGCCGCCGCGGTGACCGAAATTAACCACTATAAATCCCAGCTGTGCAAGCGCTGTATTATACCTTGAGCTGACGGAAAAAGAATAAGGTACAGACTCTGTTTGTGGTCCGGGATACACATATGATATAACAGGGTATTTACGGGTAGAATCGAAGTCGAATGGTTTGAACATAACCCCGTACAGGTCTGTCACCCCGTCTTTTGCCTTTACAACAAAGCGCTCAGGCATTTTCCATCCTGTCTCATAGACCTGTGAAAGGTCAGGTTGTTCGAGATCCAGCAATACGGTGCCGTTCTTATCCCTCAGCACCGAGCGGGGCACCATGTCCACCCTCGAATAGTTGTCCACCCAGTAGTCATTGGTTTTTGACATACTGAATGAGTGATCGGCATCTTCGGGACTGATAAGCTTCATTCCGCTTCTGTCAAGTGACACCCTGTACTTCATCGAATAATACGGATGTATACCTTCTTCGCGTCCGAAAGCCTCAACAAACAGCTCTCTTCCCAGGGTATCAATACGCTCAATATTACCTGTCACAAAATATCCTTCGGTAATCTGCCTTTTCATATTCCCATCGCCATCATAAAGATATAACTGTCCCCAGCCTGAACGTTCCGACCACCAGATAATATCATCCCCCTCGTTAAGTACTGCAAGGCGGCCATAGCCGTAGCCATCATATATATAAGGGTACTGCTCCTCACTGAACAGGACTTCCAGGTCACCGGTATTAGCGTTTACCATGCATATCTCCAGTTCTGTCAGATCCCTTTTTTTGCGTTCTATAATCATCCTGTCAGCCGACTCCTGGGAGGTCCACCTTACCCTTAAGCGCTGGTCTTTCCATTTTTTCACATCAACATCGGTTCTCTCCCTGGTCTCAATATCAAACACTATAAGCTCATTCTGCGGCACATTCTCCTCACCAGGCATTGAATATTTATATGTTTCAAGCTCGGGTCTCGGATCTGAAAGCACATTGATAACAAACAGATCACTTACCTTCCTGCTGTCTGACTTAATAACAAAAAGTTTCTCTTCATTTTCAAACCATCTGGCAATACTCCTGACTTTCTTATCACTGGCAGTATCGGCCCTGCTGCTGGCATAGCCATAATGCTGTTCTCCATCTGTTGTAAGCTGAATTTCCACGCTGTCAGGATCATTGGCCTTCATTATAAAAAGATTATAATTTTTGGCGTATGCTATCCATGTGCTGTCGGGCGAATAAGTAGCCCACCTGTCAGTCCTCTCTTCTTCGGGAACGGTATCCTTTATAATAAGCTCTTTATTAGTCATATTAAAAAGGAAGCGTATTGAATCAATTTTGAAAGTAAATTTATTGGTACTCTCCTCTTCAAATTCCAGTTCCTCAAGCGGCAGGTCAAGATGGTTATACGGCCGGTGAAGAAGTTTATGTATCTCTGAAGCCATAAACCTGCTGTCGAACAAAGGTTTTTTTGTCTTTGCATCAGCATCCACATAGTGGTAATTTTTCCCGTCAGAGGTCTTATATGAATACCAGAATTTATTTGATTCGTGTATCCAGTTAGCTCTTACGCGTGTATCTCCCACTTTGGGACTAAGGTTTGAGGAACGAAATTTCTCTGCAGCCTTGAAATCTGCTTTCTGCGAATAAGCCGTAAAGCTTATCAAAAGTGCAATCAGAAGTAATAATGTTTTTTTCATAGTCAGTAAAAATATTTTTAACAAAGCAAATGTAATTATATTGCTTTTAATTAGTCTGAGAAGTGTTATATAACAGTAGCGACGAGGGGGTTTTACACCAGATATCAATCAATACATATCTTTCATATATGTGACGACTCAGGCCTTAAACAGCTCCCTTCCTGCCGACAAAGCTTTCAGGTTAAGCTCAATTATCTCCTCTCCTTTACGGGCAAACAGCTTGCGTATGGCATTTTCCAGACTTTCCAGGGGCAGTTGTATAAAATGTGAAGCAGCTCCGAGCATCACTATGTTGGCAGCCCTGACTGAACCGGTTTCCCGGGCTATACCATCAGCATCAACAATTAGATTATTCTTCACTTTCCTTATTTCCTCCATCAGCTTATCTGCATCGGGATATTCCGGAATATTAACAAAGGGATTACTGTTGGTTACCAGCCATCCTTCCTCTGATAACCAGGGAAGGTACCTTAATGACTCCATGGGTTCAACCGAAAGGATCAGGTCGGCCTGTCCGTAAGGTATAAGGTCAGATGCCACCGGGCTGTCCGACAGCCGGAAATGTGATTGCACATCTCCTCCCCTCTGGCTCATACCATGCACCTCGGCCTGTTTTATATACATATTGTTTTCCACTGCTGCAAAACCTATTACCGCTGCAATGGATAGTATTCCCTGTCCACCAACACCGGATAATATTATATCATTTTTCATTTTTCTTTCTTTTTATTTTTTTTCGCGTTCCTTCTTTTTTCTCCT
>CAZGUR010000303.1:0-3507 GCA_964529295.1 uncultured Rikenellaceae bacterium
ACATGGTTCGGAAAATCGCTTCGCTACGTTCGCACTGAGGGCGAAGGCTGCCAAGCTTTCTCGAGCAGACTGTCAAGCCCGCAAGGGTGGTGCCAAATTAGGATTAACCCTTTGTTCTGGGACGTTTTGGCTTCGTAATAGTTTACGGTATTGTATCTGGCATCATTGGAAGACACGGTATCATCTTAACCCACTGGAGATGTTTAAGCGCATAAATTCAGTGTCATTGTTATTTTTAAATTAACTTTATGGCTTTATCTGCATCTTAAACTTTAAATGTATTATGAGAAAGATACTCAAAACAAAAGCCCTGTACCTTTTACTGGTTTTCACCCTGCTTAATATTTCCCTCTATGCCCAGAGGGATTATTTTCCGGACAAGGGTCTGTGGGAACGCAAAGCACCTGCAGAAATGGGTTTTGACAGTGAAAAACTGGAAAAGGCGCTTGACTATGCTGTGGAAAATGAATATTCGGGCGACAGAGATCTGAGGATAGCCATACTGAAATCATTTGGTTATGAGCCATATATGGAGATCGTCGGGCCAACGAAAGACAGGGGCGGACCTGCCGGTGTCATTCTGAAGGACGGTTATATAATAGCTGAATGGGGCGATATCAGCAGGGTTGATATGACATTCAGTGTAACCAAGAGTTACCTGTCGACAGTGGTAGGCCTGGCTTATGATGAGGGACTTATTTCTTCAGTGGATGATAAGGTTTATGAATATGTCTGGGACGGCCTTTTTGACGGCAGCCATAACAGTAAAATAAGCTGGGAGCACCTTCTTAACCAGTCGTCGGACTGGTCGGGTCAGCTCTTCGGTATGCATGACTGGGCCGACAGGCCTTCAAGAAGGGAGGAACTGGACGAATGGCGGTACAGGGAACTGTATGAACCCGGTACTTATTACAAGTATAACGATGTAAGGGTTAACCTCCTGGCATATTCAGCACTGCAGGTATGGAGAAAACCTTTACCACAGGTTTTAAAGGAAAGGATAATGGATCCTGTCGGGGCCTCAACTACCTGGCGCTGGTACGGTTATTCCACATCATGGGTAAATGTTGACGGTGCCCGGGTGCAGTCGGTGAGCGGCGGCGGTCATTCAGGCGGCGGACTGTTTATTAATACTCTTGACCATGCCCGTTTCGGACTGCTGTTTATGCGCAATGGGAGGTGGAATGACAGTCAACTTTTATCCTCCGAATGGATCGAAATGGCCAGGCATCCTTCGCCGGCAAATGAGTCATATGGCTACCTCTGGTGGCTTAATAAGGGAAGGAGGGCAATGGAACATGTACCCGGATCGGTATTTTATGCATCCGGATTCGGAGGCAACTATATAGTGGTGGACCAGGAAAATGATATGGTTATTGTTACCCGCTGGCTTGAACCGTCAAAGCTGGGAGATTTCCTGGAGCTGGTGTATATGTCTGCCGGCAGGTAAAATACAGGGTGCCGGGACCTAAAGATCGCGGGAATGACTAATTAAAATTAAATATATAATTAACATGTTGAAATTAAATGGATTATATCCACCTCTGCCTACTTCCTTTGATGAGAGAGGAGAACTGGACAGCGGAAAAATAACAGAAAATATAGAAGCTTTATGCAGGCATGATTTGGCTGGTATACTGGTACTCGGGTCAAACGGAGAGTTGGTGATGCTTGATGATGATGAAAAAAAGAAAGTATATAATGTGGCCAGGGAGGCTATTCCCGGGGATAAGCTGATGATAGCAGGTACCGGTGCACAGTCTGTTCGGCAGACCATAAAACTGTCGCTAATGGCATCTGAAGCGGGCGCCGATGCGGTGCTGGTACTCAGCCCGTCATACTATAAAGGGCAGATGAACAGGAAGGCCCTGGTACAGTTCTATCACGAGGTGGCAGACAGCTCACCCGTGCCGGTGATAATATATAATATGCCTGCTAATTCCGGTCTGGATATGGACGCGGACACAATACTGGAGTCATCAGCCCATGATAATATCATTGGCATTAAAGATTCAGGAGGCAACCTTGTTAAGATGGCTTCACTGATAAAAAATGCAAAAGAGGGATTCCAGGTGCTGGCCGGATCGGCAGGCTTCCTGCTGCCGGCACTGTCCATTGGTGCCGTGGGGGGCATCCTTGCGCTGGCCAATATTGCACCGGAACTGTGCCTTAATATTTATAATTCATTTTTAAATGGTGAAGGGGAAAAAGCAAAGGAGTACCAGCTGAAAGCAGTGGATATTAATACTGCTGTGACAAGAAAGGGAGGTGTGCCGGCACTGAAGGCAGCGATGGATCACCTGGGAATGTACGGCGGACCTGTCCGCAGACCCCTGCTGCCCCTGGATGATGAAAGCAGGAAGCAGCTTATTGCATTGATTGGGAAGACATTATAAATAGAAAAATGATTTGGCGGCAGATCAATACCATGATTACCGGCAGAAGGATATTTAAATTATAGAATCTTTAAACAAAAAACAGAAACAAGCAGTATGAGAAAGCTATTGATGATACCCGGACCGATAGAATTTGACAATAATGTATTGAAGGCTATGAGCGAACCCACTCTCAGCCATGTATCAAAAGAATTCATCGATATATTCGCCGAATCACTTGAGATGATGAAAAAGCTCTGGTTGTGTCCCGGCGGACAGCCTTTTATTATGGCCGGAACAGGAACCCTGGCCATGGATATGGCAGGTGCCAATATGGTTGAAAAAAATGATAAGGTGCTTGTTATATCAACCGGTTATTTCGGCGAGAGGTATGCAGAGCTGCTTAACCGCTACGGTGCTGATTACAGGGTCCTGAGAGCCGCTCCGGGCGAAACGGTTCCGATTGAGAAGATAGAAGATGAGCTCAGACAGGGTAAGTACAAAGTAATGGCATTCACCCATGTAGACACCTCTACGGCAGTGAAAACGGATGCCGAGGCAATAGGAAAGCTGGGACAGAAATATGATGTTCTCAGCATACTCGACGGGGTGTGCTCGGTGGCCGGTGAAGAGATAAGACAGCAGGAATGGGGTATTGATATTGTGCTTACGGCTTCCCAGAAAGCCATAGGGGTGCCACCCGGACTGGCCCTTCTTGTGGCTTCTGAAAAAGCCATGAAGGTATTTGCTTACAGGAAAACAAAGGTGCAGAACTATTATGCCGACTGGTCCAACTGGCTGCCTGTAATGAAAGCCTATGAAAGCAGAAAACCGGCTTACTTCGGCACACCGGCCGTTAACATGGTGGCCGCCCTCAATGTGAGCCTTAAGCAAATACTTGAGGAGGGAGCGGATAACAGGTTCGCAAGGCATGAAACAACAGGCAGGGCCTTCAGGTCAGCCTTAAAAGCCATGGGTATCAGACAGGTGCCGGCTGACGGTGTCGCTGCCAATACCCTATCAGCACCTTATTATCCCGGTGGCATAAAGGCTGCAGATCTCCTGGCAGCTGTAAACAGGGCGGGGGTGGTACTGGCGGTGGACCGCTTTTAACCGATCGGCGGAGACATGG
>CAZGUR010000304.1:0-3495 GCA_964529295.1 uncultured Rikenellaceae bacterium
AAATATGCAGCATCACCATGGAATCAATACCCCCGCTTACAGCCAGCAGTATCCTGTCATTTTCGGAAAAGAGATTTTTCTGTTTATTGTATTGCCTAAATAGTTCTACCATCTTATCTGAATTTGTTAACCCCCGGAGCTTCAGGATCAAAGCCCGGCGGATTAAGTAGTCGTTCACCATCGACATCCACGTATTGAAGTATTGAATAAGGAGGTGCGCCGGGATAAATCCCGAACCTGATCTGGAAGGTATTAAAGATAAGGTTGTCATTCCTGATTCTCAGACCTATACCGAAACCTGTCACCATATTATCATATTTATAAAATAACTTATTATTTGAATACATAACCATATCGGCAAACCCGAAAACGGCAAACCTGAACCCGTAATGAAAAGACTTACTGAAAGCCACGGCTTCCAGGTTAAGGTATATCCGTTGGGTGGGAAAGATTGAATCATTCTTAAAGCCCCTTATACCATTATCCTCACCAATAAAAAGAAACTCATCGTCAAAGCGGCTGAAGCCGCGACTGTAGTCAAGAGTGCTGAACAGCCTGAGCTTATAGGCCCTCAGGTCATACAGGTCGGAAATGTAATTGAAGTTAAGGTTTATCAGCCCCTGTTCTGTTCTGTTGGAATTAATAAAGGTTGATATTAATCCCCTGCCGTAAAAATAGCCGGCATTTGGGACAAACCTGCCAAAGGCTGATTTAACTGAAAGATAATCCCTCCGGCTGAATTCATTAAATTCCTTGCCATATGTCATCTCAAGCATACCGCCATAGGGGATGTCTTCATTTCTCCCGTAGTTATAGATAAGGTTGGCCTTATAGAATCGTTGGGAAACAAGAGAAAAAGAGGCAAGATAAAGATCGTATTTCTGGTATTCATAGTAAGAACTGCTTGTTATTTCCGGCCTTCTCCAGACATTATTATTTATATATCTGCCTGAAATTACAGCCCTGGTGTAGTTTATTTCATCTATCAGGTATGATCTGCCCAGCCACAGGTCAATATTATTATATTCAACAGGTTCCGGAGAAATGAGCGTATCCAGATCTTCCAGTATAAAAGACTGGTTTAATGATACTCCTCCGGCATATTTTGTATAGGCCGTAAGGAATTTTTTTGATATTTCCAGCCCGGCAATCCTTCTGTTAAAGGCATTCATATATTTAAGCTCGGCATCAATCAGGGTATGGCTTATATTCTTTAGTTTATATGCTGCCCCGTAACCTGTGGAGTTGAATTTTCTGTAATCGTAAGGTATAACAAGCTCCAGCTCGTTGCCGAAGCCCAGAAGGTTTTTATCAAAAACAGACACCTTTCCCACGTTATAACCATGTATCTCGGTCATAAGACCCAGGGAATAGACATCCTTTGTAATTACCAGTATATCCACCTCACTATTACTGACAGGTATGATCACAATCCTGGCATCATAAACATATGCCAGTTTTCTGAGCAGTCTTTCGCTTTCTGATATTTTGAGTGGTACAAGGCTGTCATTCTCCTCAAAGAGAAGGTAGTTCTTAATTATGTTTTCCCTGGTTTTTATATGCGTTTTGTTGAGAAAGTAGTTGTCTTCATTCTCAATGGAAGCATCGGGATTATCAATGTTTGAGCCAAAGGCATTAAGCCTTTTAAATGAAATATTCTTTATTATTTTACCTTGGTGATCTGAAAAATCATCAATGCTTCTCTCATTAATTTTTTTCGGATCATGCCTTGCCGGCGGTATTACTACCAGGTCGTACAATAGTTTGGTGAAATTTTTCTTTTCAGCTTTTGCTTTCAGAGAATCATAGAATACTATAGTCCGGTTATATGTGCTTGTATCTTCAGGCATATAACTGTCAGAGATATATATTACAGTATCATTTTGAAAATAAATAAGGGAGTCCTTAATGTTTACATAAGAACCGCCGGCCACCTTAAGCGGTTTAAGGAAAGTATTAGTCTGGGTTTTAGCCTCAAAGCAGAATAATGACATTATTATCCCAAGCAGTATTGATATTTGCCTGAATCTTGTCATAGTCAGTATTTTTCAATTCCGGCATATCAGGATATCCTTCTGGCAGACACTATTCTTCCAGTATGTCATCCGAATTGAACTTAAAGCCGAGTCTTTTGCCTGTAACCATTTTTGACAACTGGATCTTTTGCTCCATCTGTCCCACAGAGGCTATCTTAACATTATCATAAGGAGGTACCAGCAGGTCAAACTCCAGTGAATATTGCATTGCCGTGAATATTATTCGTTTCAGGGACTCCCTTCCAAGTTCTTCTTTGCCATAATCGGTAAAAAGCCTGGACATCTGTCTTTTACCCTCCACAAAATACTGGTTTTCATGGTTAACAAAGATCCTGGCAATAAGGTAACCCAGATCATCATACCTGGAATACTTAAAAGAATCAGACAGGAAGTTGTATATGCTGATAATGCCTGAATATGAATTATCCTTATGTTCTTTTATATAAGGGCTTTTCCATACAGGATGCTCCCTGTCGAATTCAAAAACATTTGAATGCATACTGAAGACCAGTATGTCACCCGCAACCTTCAGTGATATATCAAATTTTCCATTTTCCTTGAAAACAAGCCGTACCCTTTTGTCGGTTTCACCTATATCCCTGTTTATTTCCCGCGTAAGAGCTGCTAGAAGGCTTCTTGTCTTTTCAAATGCCGATACAGTATTATCATATACTTTCTGCTTGAGTACAGATCTGTCCTGGAGAATCCTGATAATATTGAGCTTCTGTTCACTTAGGTCCATTGCCGGTAATTATTATTGAGTTATGCAATGTAGTAAAAAATCCCGGGATAGAGTTGCAAAGATCAATATGCCCTGGCAAATACGACTCTTTGCACGGATGGTTTTCCTGTATAAACACATTTGCCTGTTTCCTTTTCATTATCGAAAGGAATTACCCTTATAGTAGCCTTTGTCTCGTTCTTTATCTTCTCCTCTGTTTCTGCTGTTCCGTCCCAGTGAGCAAGTAAAAAGCCGCCCCTGTTCTCAATTGAATCCGTGAATTCCTCCCAGCTGTCAACCTTATAGGTGTTTTGCTCCCTGTAATCAAGCGATTTATCAAAAATGTTCTTTTGGATTGTACTCATTAGTCCCTTAACATGGTCCGCCACCCTGTCAATACTGATTAGCTCTTTGCTGCGGGTATCGCGTCTTGCCACTTCCACGGTGCCGTTTTCTATATCTCTTGGGCCTATGGCGAGGCGCACGGGCACACCCTTTAGTTCATATTCCGCAAATTTAAATCCGGGCTTATGAGTGTCCCTGTTGTCATATTTAACCCTTAGCCCAAGTTTTTCAAGCCCTGTTTTAATTTTTAATGCCGTATCTGTTATTGAATCAAGTTGGCTGTCTCCTTTATAAATAGGAATTATTACAACCTGGACGGGTGCCAGGTTAGGAGGTAATACAAGACCGTCATTATCGCTGTGTGCCATAACCAGGGCCCCAATAAGCCTTGTT
>CAZGUR010000305.1:0-3489 GCA_964529295.1 uncultured Rikenellaceae bacterium
GGTAATTAAAGGATTCGGGTGCCTGGGGAAATAGATTTAATACTGTAGTTGTTAAGAGTAATAATAGAATTATTTTTTTCATCTGAATGGGAGGATTTGGTTTGGTACAATAAAGATAGAAAAAAATGCGTGGAGTAATTCTATATCATCAAATATTGAGACACATACCACACTGTGGGACTATAGAAATATAATGATGAAAATAGAATGATCTGTCCGGAAAAGCCAGACATGATAGGCTGGGCCGATAGGATCAGAGTAAAAGGCTTATCGTACAATCCATCTTTATATCAGGGATTATCTGATAAATACCCGGATATAGTTTTCGCCGTTACCGGCAGTCCCTGTGTTGCCTCCTACTGCCCAGGTAACTATTGATGAACTAGCATCAAGATTTGAGAAACGTAAATGGCTTATGCTTGGTGATAAAAAGCTGGTGATACCCCAGGTAGTAAGAAAGATTCTGGAAAACAGATTATAAGGGCTCGCAAATAAAGTCCTGGGGATTTACTGAGATTAAGAAGCCCACTTAACGAACAAGCATCCTCACACTGTGGTACCAGCTATTGTCACCTCCAGGAACACCGTCACCGTAGTAAGCAGAATAATTACCTCCTTCATGAAACACTATAAGGTAACGACCAGCTGAATTAGATGGATACCAATAGGTGTCTGATGACGGTGAAAATGAACCGACATCTGTCCAGTAATCAGCACAATTGAACTTATAATAAAGGTTGGATCCGCTTATCAGATCCTGGGTCGTTCCATAGTTTGGCATTATGTCCCTGCTATTTACTCTGTAAATAACCTTCGCAGTAACATTTTCCCATCCTGATGTAAATGTTGCCCTGTCCATTATCAATACAAATTCCAATGGCCAGTTTACGCCCTCCAGTATTCTCCAGTCTGTCCATGATGTAGTGCTGTTTGGATCCCCCATCTCAGTACCAAATGAATTGTTGGAGGCAGCATAAAAATAATCCTCGTAATTTGACGGATATTTATAGTTCCCCACCATTGTCCAGCCGCCACCATCAGTTGTCATATCGCAATAAACCTCTATGGGCCCTGACCCGTCGGGGTCAATTTCATATATTCCATCTGTGGCAGCGGGGTCATCATCCAGTATTTCCTGGCAGCTCTTACAATAGCCTGTCACGTTTACTGAGCCAATAGCTGCTACTGATTCAATAGCTACCTTGTTGATCTTATTTATATTATTCTTTTCGATTTTATTTATTTTACCCGTTTCCTGTGCTGACAGTGGAGGCAAAAACGCAAGCAGGAAGACTATAATGAACAATAAATATTTCATAAACCAGGTTTAAAAAGATACAAATGAAACGACGTTTTATATTATCTCAGCCATATTGCACCGTAGTCAAAATATTCTGCCATGCCGGTCCAGTAAGGAGCATCCTGATATGGTGTTCCTAATCCTCCTCCCCAGAAACTTCCGCTCCAGCAGTTGTTATACCACCAGGCAGATTTATAGAAATTGTTTGAACAACTGCCTGAAGAGTTATCATGATCAGCATCTCTTGTGGAAAGTGGTATTCCATTATGGTATGTATACATACCCGGACTTGTACTGCCAATGGTGATAGATTCATTCGACATCACCAGGGCATAATTATTACTCCCGTTCAGGGAAAAATCATAATAAGCCCTGTGGTTGAGGCTTGATGGCGAAGCACCCATATCCAGGCGTGCTTCGGTACCCAGCAGGTTCCAGTACTTCACACCAAGGAAGAGGTCGAAAGAGGTAATATCCCCCGAGAATGTGCCGTTCAGATTAACATTGTTTATGACTTCTGACCAGTAAGGCCGGGGGCAGCCTGCAACGGAACTGTTGCTTAGCAGAACAAGGGTCCAGCCCCCTCCGTCAGTTGTCATGTCGCAGTAAACCTCAATGGGACCGGTACCGTCAGGATCAATTGAATACGTACCATCAGTTGCACCGGGAGTGTTCTCAAGTATTTCCATGCAGCTCTTACATGAGGTTTCAATAGTTACACCGGCAAGACGGATAATAGAACCAGTTTCAATGGAATTGATCTTAGCCGGGTTTTCAACTTTATTGATCTTTGTTGTTGTTTGGGCAGAAGCAATAGAAACTATAAATAAGCCAATGCTTATATAAAAGATTTTCTTCATCTGAAGGATTATTTTATCTCTATTACTGTAAGATCAGGATTGAAATATAAGATGTTTGAAGCGCTTGCATATCCTACTACCTGTACCTGCTGCCCGGCAGTGGAAGGTATTATTTGCGTGAGCTCACCTGCCGTGACTGAAACATAAACGGGAGCACCCGGCGTGAATGACCATGCATCATTCCTTATAAAGCCATGAAGCAATACGCCTTTTTCCCCGGTTCCTTCTTCAGCTGCCAGGCCAACGCAGGGCATGGTGGCTGCTGCATTGGCATCAGCTTCCTCATAATTTCCATCGGATGCAATATAAAGGGCAGCACCTATTCCGTAATTATTTACGTCCACAATGCCTAAATGTCCCAATCCGCTGGATAAGAGGTCTTCTTCTGCAGTGGATTGTATTTCGTAATACTGAGCGCCAAGGACGCTTCCGTTAACATTGAGGTCTCCATTAATGGTGACTTCATCTTCAATCTTAACCGGTTCATTGAACTGGGTTCCGTAATCATAGTATTGTACCAGGAATTCGGGGGTATTACCGTTTGTTCCGTCGTGGCCATTACCGCTTAAATCAGTAACACCGCTTTCACCAATTCCGGCTTCAAAAAAGAGCCCTGTCTCATCCTCGATATATCCTTCGTAGTTCTGTATCTCATCTATTGTTAGCAGTCTCTGGAACCATTGCTGGGAAGCAAACACTATACTGTTTTCATTATATAAATCTCCGAAACCTGTTTGTGAACCGACGTCCTGTCCTCCCCAGAACATTTTATCTGTATTACCTGAATCATCCTGTGGTGCTACAGATCCCAGCTGGCCAACCTCAACACCGTCAAGGTATAAATATAATGTACTTTCCGACGCATCATATTGCATACATACATTATACCATGTTTCTTCCTGAAGAGTTGTGGAATATGTTATTTGCTTCCAGAGGCCTCCGGCCCGGACCCAGCAATGCAGAACATCAGTCCTGATCTGGATTGCGATATCACCTTCCAGGTCAATAGCAAACAATCCCCTGAAGAAATGCCATCCACCGTCAGCACCTGTTCCGGCAGGCATCATTACACTTTCGATTATTGACCAGTCGGAGCTGTTTGTAAAATTTTCAAAGGTCCCGAAATCAATATAATCTTCATCAGCTGCCAGTAATCTGGCAAAATATGTTGAATCTATTGCATTGCTTGTTGGCAGGTCAGTCAGGTCATTATAATCACCGCTGAAAGCATCGCCTGATGTTTTTGCATGTAGTGCATAAGGTACGCTCAGTAACTGGCTGGTGCCCATATCAACATAAGTTGTTCCTCCTGCCTCATCTACTTCCAGT
>CAZGUR010000306.1:0-3482 GCA_964529295.1 uncultured Rikenellaceae bacterium
ATTGTTTTTAATTGTTATGGCATCGAAATTACATACCTCTTCACATTTACCGCATCCTATACATGCTACTCTGCATGCTTTCCTTGCCGGCCCGCCCTTATCCTCATTTACACAGCTTACATATATCTTCCTGTCTTTTTTAGCTTTTTTCCTTAGTTCAATGATGTTACGGGGGCAGGCTTTTACGCAGGCTCCGCATGCAACACAATTATCATCGATTATTACGGGCAATCCTGTTTCCCTGTTCATATACATGGCATCAAAATCACAGGCTTCAACGCATTCTCCCAGCCCAAGGCAACCGTAGGGACAATCGGTCTCATCGCTATACAGGTTATGGGCTATGGTGCAATTCTGTGCCCCGTCGTATACCGAGGTCCTTTTGCGGTGCTCCGGGGTTCCGTTGCATCGCACCACAGCAACACGGGGCTCACTCTCTGGTGCTTCCCTTCCCAGTATCTCTGCTACCTTTGCCATCACATCAGCACCGCCTACAGGACAGTTTAAACCTTCAAAAGAGTCTGATTTTACAAGGGCTTCGGCAAAATTCCTGCAGCCGGCAAAACCGCAGCCCCCGCAATTGGCTGCAGGCAATGCTTCCTCAACCTCGTCAATTCTCGGATCCTCATAAACCTTAAACCTTTGAGCAACAATGTATAATATCAGGGCTGCTGCTATTCCTAAGAGGCTTAATGTAATTATTGTTATCAATACTACAGAATTCATTTAATCTGTTTTTTTATAGTAAATGAAAAACTCTTGCCTATCTTTTCCTTTCTTAAATATATGGTGAGATAATACGGGACAAGTGATAAAACCGCAGCCAGTCCGCTTACCGGCTCTGATACAGATAAGGATGTTAGTACTATCAGTATTGTCAGGATAATAACAAAAGGAAGCAGGTAACCAAGAAAAAGAGCCCTGTAGCCCATGGACTGGTTCATTACAACAGTTACCGGATCCCCGGAATGTACTTCATCAGAATGTGTTGCCCTTATTTCTTTGGATTCCTGGCCGGACAGGTCGCATATACCTGAAGCCATACAAGCCGAACAGGAAGGGTGTGATAAAATACTCACGATTACCTGCCCGTTTTCAACAGACTTAACTATCCCCTCGTGTTCTATTGAATTATCTTTTTGCATTATCCGGAATCATGCATGTTTAGAATTGGCAAATTTATAATATGCAGCTTAAATAAATATGTCTAAAATCAGTTTTTAGTTCATGTAAAATAATATAGAATAATTCTAAATAATTTATTTGCCGCCTTTATGACACATGTCATCCCTAACTGATTTTACTCCAGTCATATTCTGGTTTTTTAAGTACAGCCAGTTGTTGTTTGAGAAGGAAATTATCACTCTTCTGTAAAAGGGGATCATCATCAAGAATATCTTCAGCTATTCTTCTTGCATATTCAAGTATCTGTCCGTCCCTGCCCAGATTCGCTATTTTCAGGTCAAAACCTATCCCACTCTGTTTTGTTCCTTCAAGGTCGCCGGGTCCGCGTAGCTGCAGGTCAGCTTCTGCTATTTCAAAACCATCATTGGTTCTTACCATAATATCAATCCTCTTTCGTGCTTCATTGGATAATTTATCAGAGCTCATCAGCACGCAGTATGATTGTTTAGCCCCCCTGCCTACACGCCCCCTCAGCTGGTGAAGCTGCGATAGTCCGAAGCGTTCCGCCGATTCAATTATCATAACTGAAGCATTTGGCACATCTACTCCTACTTCAATTACCGTTGTTGCAATCAGAATGTCAGCCTGCCCGCCGGTAAACAGTTTCATGGATATTTCTTTGTCGGCGGGTTTCATTTTACCATGCACTACAGATATTGTGAACAGGGGCGGGGGGAAGGCCCGTGCTATTGCTTCAACACCATCTTCAAGGTCTTTATAATCCATTTTTTCCGACTCACTGATAAGTGGAAAAACAATATATATCTGTTGTCCTGCCTTAATTTGCTCTTTCATAAAACCGAAAACCCTCAGACGGGCTGAATCGGTGAAATGAAGTGTTTTAACTGGTTTTCTTCCTGGTGGCAACTGATTTATTACGGAAACATCAAGGTCGCCGTAAAGGGTCATAGCGAGGGTCCTGGGAATAGGAGTGGCTGTCATCACAAGTATATGCGGCGGATGGCTGTCTTTCTTCCATAAACGTGCTCTCTGTGCCACGCCAAAGCGATGCTGCTCATCAATAATCACCAGTCCAAGCTTTTTAAAATTAACTGTATCCTCAATAAGAGCATGTGTGCCAATAATTATTTTTATACTGCCATCTGCCAATCCTGCAGCTATGCGTCCCCTTTCCGCTTTCTTTGTTGAACCTGTAAGCAGGCATAAGCCTGTGTCTATGCCCTTGAGCAGGGAGGCAATGGTATTATAATGCTGACTGCTAAGTATTTCGGTAGGGGCCATAATACATGCCTGGAAGCCGTTATCAATGGCCAGCAGCATACTCATAAGGGCCACAACCGTTTTACCGCTGCCCACGTCTCCCTGCAACAGGCGGTTCATCTGTTTACCGGAACCAAGGTCACGGCGGATTTCTTTCATAACCCTTTTTTGAGCAGGTGTCAGGCTGAAAGGCAGGTTGTTTGTATAAAAGTCATTAAAACTTTTGCCTACCACTCCGAAAATATGTCCCCTGAATTTTTCTCCCCGTTTGATTTTTAAGCTGAGCAGGCTTAACTGTATATAGAACAGCTCCTCAAGTTTCAGTCTCAGCCGTGCTCTCTCAAGATCTTTATTATCATTCGGGAAATGAGTTATAAAGAGTGCATCATGCAGTTCCATCAGTTTGTATTTAGCTCTCATCCATGATGGCAGGCTGTCTTTTATCCTCACCTTGAGCTGGTTGAAAAGATTACCCTGTAGCTTGCTAATCGTTTTTGAAGTAATATAATTGTTTTTAAGCTTCTCCGTAGTGCTGTATTGTGATTGAATGGCACTGCGTATTTTATTCTCGGGTTTAACGGGATCCTCTATTTCCGGATGCACAATATTTATTGTTTCATTGAATATGCCCGGTCGGCCGAAAATGATATACTCCCTGTTTACCATATATGACTGGGTGATCCATTTGATACCTTTGAACCAGACAAGCTTAACACTGCCTGTATCATCACTGAAAATTGCCGTCAGCCTTTTATTCCTACCTCCTCCTTCAACCTGGAAATTTTTAATTATGCCTCTTAGCTGGATATTGGGCATGCCCGGGTCGAGCTCAGATATTTTATGGAATTTTGTACGGTCAGTATATTTATAGGGAAAGTAATATAAGAGATCCCTGAAAGTATTAACACCCAGTTCTTTACTTAGTATCTCGGACCTTTTGGGACCAACACCGCTGAGAAACTTGATTTCAGTGTCAAGTATATCAGACATTATATAGATGATAAAATTTGTGGTACCATAAACATGCGGATAATAAATTTAAAATTAACTATTTTTGAACTGTTCGCAAACAGTAT
>CAZGUR010000307.1:0-3479 GCA_964529295.1 uncultured Rikenellaceae bacterium
GGCATCATCTTATCCTTAAAAAAATCCACCAGCAGGTCATACAGGTTCCACTCACTGGCACTGACATAAAAGACCGGCCTATTCTCTCCCTCTTCCGGCTTATTCAATGCACGGTAAAAAGCAGCAACTCCTTCGAAGGGTGACCGTGTCAATGCATTCTTTGACATCATAACCCTCAGCTTTTTCAATGTTTTGGTGGAATGGGATACCAGAACGGTATCATCTATATCAGACACAACGATGTAATCCGGTTTTGAACTAACGATAAAGGCAGTAGATTCAGCCCTTACCGCCTCTGCTCCTTCATCCAGACGGTCAATAAGGGTGAAGCTGACAGTATCGGATATCGTCCCGTCAGGCAAAGGCTTTCTGGGGAGTATTGTATGAAACAGGCCTCTTTCATTAGTCCTGACAATAATGTCCTGTCCGCAATAATTAATCTCAACCCTCACCCCTGCAATCTCATCACCTGAGTATCTTTTTACCATAGTGAGGATATTCTTCCACATATTTTGTCCCGGTTCAGGTTTTGCCAGTCCCTTGTCTTCAATAACAGCACCGGTAATCATTACCTTATTCACTGTGCCATATGCATTATATGGAAGTATCACAGGATCACCCAGCATGCCCAGCTGCTTCTTAACGGCTATCCTTAGAGCTTTGAAAGGGTTTATTGCCTTCCTTAAAAAGAAAAGTATAGTTTTTTTAACCATAAGAGTAATATTGCATTGTTTTTGAATGTATGATCAAAAGGCAGACCAATATCTGTGTGCGTGTGTGCGGGAGAAATGATAAAATAATATCTATATGGAAAGAATCATGTTTTTCCTGAAACCCGGTGCGGGTAAGGGACTCTTTGAAGATCCGGAAGAGACTATAATCAATAAATCAAAACAGCATAACTACCTGTTCAGCATCTTTAATATCCCTGAAGAACCTGACCTGGCTAAGATAGATGATGCCATTGACAACTTCAATCCTGACATTGCTGTGGCAGGAGGTGGTGACGGCACGGTAAACCTTATTGCCAGAAAGATTGAAGGCAGAGGTATCAGACTGGGCATTATACCCCTGGGTTCATCGAACGGATTTGCATATGGGTTTAATATACCGGACAGGCCGGATGAAGCCATTGATCTTATTGCTCAGGGTAAAAGCATAAAAACAGACACCCTGATCATCAATAATAATCATATGTGCCTGCATATGTGTGATCTGGGAATGAATGCCAGGGTTATAAAGAGACGAGAAGATGAAGATGCAGGAGGCTTCCTGGGTTATGTTAAACAATACTTCAAAGAGCTTGGGTCTAAGCATAAATTCAGGTTCGGTATAAGTACCGGGGAAAGGCAAATAAACGGCAAAGCCGTAATGATAGTACTGGCCAATTCCTCCTTTTACGGTACCGGGGCCAGGATAGCCCCCGAGGGGCGTCCTGACGACGGATGGTTTGAGATTATTATTGTAAAAGCATACACCCTGAGATTTCTCCTGGATATGATGATAACAATCTTTAATAAAAGCTACAGTAACAAAACCACCAGGTATATAATTAAAGGCAGGGAGGCAAACATAACTACAAATAACCCGCAGGAAATGCAGATTGACGGTGAACCTTTTGAAAAGACATCTGAGATAAATGCACTTATAAAACCCGCCAGCATTGAAATAATAGGGAACCCGGATAACGGATAATGACACTTTAGTGATAAACAATACAGTAATTTTCATCCCGTAGTAAATGCGGTAAGCCCACCGAACGGTTCAGGCTTACTGATAAATCTTCCATGCATCAGCAACAACCTTACCGGTCCGGTACCTGAATAAGTGTTGATAAATACCTACAATATGCCCGGTTATTCCACATACTAGACTTCGCGGACGTGGAAGCCATCCCCCCCAAAGTCAGCCTACACATCTCATTATCATAACTATAAAGGGCATACTGAATAGTACAATATAATAATCATAGAATGGTATCGTAATTGAAATATATTAGCAGGAGGACCGGTTATTATTTTTCAACAAGCGATAATAACAATTATTACAGCAGTGAAAAATGATAAATCGCAGGGGTAGTCCCTGCTCTGACTTTTACAGTGGAATAAAATAAATCAAAAAATACTATTATGGCTGAATGTATTAAAATATCGGATGTTCTGGAGGCTATGGTTAAACAGAACGCAATAATAGTGGACATTCTTGAACCGGATGTATACAACAAGGTACATATCAAAAACGCCATCAACGTACCGGTAAAAAATTTTGAGGAGCTAATGCCTGAAAAGGTAGATCCGGAAAAAAGGGTTATCATCTACGGTTTGGATTATGAAGATCCAACAGCAAGAATAACAGCAGAAAAGATGGAGAAGATGGGGTATAAGAATGTTGAATATTACGAGGGCGGTAAAAAAGAATGGCTCAGGGCCGAGATGCCTGTTGACGGAAAGGAGAGTTAAAATCTTGCTGTATCCGGGCAGACATTTGTATAAACGCAATCGAAAATGAAGCGCTAGAACATGGACCTCAACAAATCCTTTCATTCACTCAGTTCCGATGAGGTATTGCAGGCACTTGACACATCAGGTAATGGTCTGGATGCAACTGAGGCAGGGCATCGTAAGCATAAGTTCGGCATTAATAAGCTGGAAGAGACAGAAAAAAAGAGCTGGTGGCAGATACTGCTGTCACAGCTTAATAATCCTGTTATATACCTGCTGACAACCGCGGTAATTGTCTCGCTGATTTTCAACGACATACCAGAAGCTATAGCAATAGTTATAGTGATAATCCTCAATACCATAATAGGATTCTGGATGGAATACAGGGCTCAGTCATCTCTCGAGACCCTTAAAAAGCTGGATGTTCTTCATGTAAGTACAGTACGTGATGGTGAAAAAAAGGAAATCAATGCCGAAAAACTGGTGCCGGGTGATATTATTTTCCTGGAAGCCGGCGACCTGGCCCCGGCTGATGCCCGCATTCTCAGCTGCAGTGAGTTAATGGTTGATGAGTCGGCCCTGACGGGCGAATCTGTTCCGGTGGAAAAACAAACTGAGCCCGTGGAAGAAGATGCCGGTATTGCTGACCGCACGAATATGCTGTACAAAGGTACTGCTCTCAGCAGCGGCAAAACAAAGGCCGTGGTTGTTGCAACAGGTATGGATACCGAGATAGGGAATATCTCCCGCATGGTAGCTGGGGCTGCCAAAGATGAGATCCCCCTGAATAAAAAACTGAGAAAGCTGACAGGCAGACTTATCTGGTTTATTGCAGGTCTCTCAATGCTGTTTTCCCTTACAGGCTGGCTGGCCGGCAAAGACATATACCTTATGCTGCAGACAGCCATTGCATGGGCTATAGCAGCCATCCCTGAAGGACTGCCCATAGTTGCCAGTATATCCCTGGCAAAAGGCATGCTGCTTCTGGCCAAACAAAATGTGCTGGTAAGAAACCTTGCTTCCATAGAGACACTCGGT
>CAZGUR010000308.1:0-3458 GCA_964529295.1 uncultured Rikenellaceae bacterium
CACCCCTGAAATTATCAGCTATCTCATCTATCAGCTCTCCCATATCGGTTTCTTTCTTATCGATCTGGAACTGCGCTCTTTCCCACATGCTGATCTCCAGTATCAGGTTTATAATATCATTGAGGTGAAGTGACTGCCTGGCTATCATATCAGCCGTTTCCCTTATCCTGTCCTTATTGTTGACTACGGTATCAAGCTTAAGTGTTTTTCCTGCCACCGTAATGGTTGAAAGGGGCGTTTTAAGCTCATGTGTCATATTATTGATAAAGTCGGTCTTCAGTCCGGACAGGCGCTTTTCCTCGAGGTAATTCCTCATTGTTGCAAGGTATATCAGGCTTATTATAATAAAGCTTATTATACTCAGCATGAGTGTGAGGCTTATGTCCCGCAGGATTATTTTCTCCTTATTGGCTATATCGATATAATAATCAAAGGAGATCCTGTAATTATTACCTTCGCTTTTAAATGTGTACACCTGTATGCTTCGTTGCGACTTCTGCTTTCCTGACTCCCCGTCCTTTGCTGACTTCCCTGTCTTAACTTTATAAACATTGATTATTTCATTGATATCGATCAGGTCGATTTGATTGATGTTTATAATGGATCTGATATTGTTTTCAAGCCCCAGCTTTTCAAAGTAAGAGCTGAGATATGTTGTCAGCACCTGGTCTTCAGACAGTATTTCCGAGAAATTAGCCCTTATCTCCTCAGCTATGAGGGCCGAATCCGAGCTGTTAGCGGCGACTTTCATCTTGCTGGTATACAGCGGGGCAATGTCATCGATAATAAAAAAAGCCTTGTTGAATCCGCGGTACGGGTCGGTGACCGCCAGTTCCTGTATTGCCTCCCTGGCTACCGAGCGGTACCTCAGTTCAAACACCTCATCCTTTTGCATCCATACCTGGCGCACTATAAAGAATTGCGCCAGGGTGAACAGTGCCAGCGCTGCAAATACGGGCAGCAGGGTTTTAATATTCCGCATGATCAATAACTATTCAGTCAGATCAAATTTAACTAAATATATGACCTTCCGGCAGGCTTTAACCCTGCTTTAACCCGCTGTTAACATAATCGGGCAGCTTTTGTGTTTACATTTGAATTATGCGAGCGCAATCCCCGAAGTTTTGCTTCGGGATTAGCGAGCACAAATAAAATAAACAATCAATCGACGGTTCCTCGCAGCTTGCTGCGAGGAGAGTCAATCGTGATTATTAACGCAAAAATGATGTATCATGACAAGAAAGCTTACAGTATTGA
This sequence comes from uncultured Rikenellaceae bacterium, assembly GCA_964529295.1. GTDB lineage: Bacteria > Bacteroidota > Bacteroidia > Bacteroidales > VadinHA17 > UBA9300. Next base: position 1,258 of record CAZGUR010000308.1, read on the forward strand.
TTATTGCCACATTTCTTTTTTCCCTGAATAGTTTTACGGCATTTGCACAGAACAGGGAGGCAGAAGAAAAGAAGAAGCAGGAAAAGCTTATCCTGGAAAAACAGATGGAAGCAAAAGAAAAGGCTGGCGAGGAACAGGAGGTGATGGTTATAAAGACCGGAGAAATGAAAAAGGCCGTAAGGGAAGCCCGCGAGGCATACAGGAGTCTCCCGGAGATGCCTGAAGCACCAATGTTCTTCAGTACCGGTTCGGGCCGGGAGGGTGTTTATTTCCTTAACGGTTCGCAGAACTCCAGCAGCCTGCAACTCACTAAGAAATTAAAGGAAGCCAGCTTTACCAAAGAGTATGATTTTGAGATTGAAAAAGAAGCCATGCATGCATCAATAAATGTCAGTGGTATATGCGAAAAAGGCGAGATACTGGTAAAGATCACTCAGCCCTCGGGCAAGACATATACCGAGGTGCTTATAGATGAGTACGGTTCTGTTAACTGGTCCAAGTCATTCAGCATAGACGAAGAGGATGATTCAAAGACCGGTAAATGGGGTTTCCAGGTCATCGCAAGGGAAGCAACGGGCAATTTCAGGCTTTCACTTAAGAGTAATTGATTATTTTTCTTACCTGACCACGTTTTTATTTTCAGGTCCCGGCAACGGGACCTTTTTTTATCTATGTCTCTGAGTAAACATATATGAAGCCTTAAAAACAGCCACTATGCCGGTAAATCTGTATCTTTCGAGATATAAGAGAAGAAGATAATCCTGTTGTAGTTGTTGCGACACTAAAAAAGAACAGTGGCTGAAGAACACTGGAAGATTGTATTTTTTCAGATATTAGACTATTATACCCTTAGCGGCTGTCTTATTAAATTAAGGATAGAGTTTTAGTTTAGTTTTTAAAATTGCCGGTACTAATCCTTAATATTCAGGATTGACTTCAGGTTATTCACCATCTGTATATGTTTCTTTGGATTTCTCTCTTTTAGCTTACCGATATTTAATAATTTCCAGTTGATTGCAGGAAGGTCTCTCAAAACGGGTATTGGAAATAAATTCCAGTCCGGTTCGCCCTGCTCAAAGCTTAACAGGAATTTTTTGTCATTTTCGGTCAGTTTATTCGTTATGGTTGCACTAACTGTTTTCTGGTATTCACATAAGCACTGTAGGTGAATGGGGTGCCTGTCATACCGGAGAACTGGTTATCAAACGCTGATTCCTGATCTTTTAAAATTGGAGAAAGTAACTCATTAATGGGTTTATAGTGGCTGATTAAGCTAATTTTGAAACCTTGCCAGATATCGTCTGTGAATCCTTCGTTTTCAAGCAATAATTTCACGTCGAACATATCACGGGGATGTTGTCTGTCGATGGCAGCGCATATTTTACCACCATATAATTCAGCCATTGATATAACCTGAATAGCGGCAAATTTTTCAAATTCTTCCTGCACCGAATCGGTTACCTGTAATAATTGGGTGGGGAACACATTGCCCCTCATAATTGTGTTTACTTCAATTTTTATCTGGGCATTTTTTCTCTGGCAATGTAGTTTTACATCAGGTCCTTTGTTTAGTGATACTGTTTGAATTTTAACGCCGGGAATATTTTTTTCAAGCTTGCTTTTTATGCGATTCAATCCACCCTGAATATTTTTCAAGGCAATAGTCCTTGAATCTAAAGGCAGGTAGGTTAAATCAATGTCAATGGATAAACGGGGCATGTCCCTCACAAAAAGGTTTATTGCTGTACCTCCTTTTAATGCAAATGTTTCTTCTTTGGCTACATATGGTAAAACCCTCAATAATAAATCCACTTGTGCTTTATATGCTGGTAATATCATACTTCTGCTAATTCTTTGGGGATTGATATTAAATATTTAGCCTGAAATACACCCTTATTAACCAGTATCCGGTTTCCTGTGCCCATATCCACCTTATCTAAACTCAGGAACCTAAACCATTGGTGATTTGCCCTGTCTGCCATATATAAAAACAAACGTTTTACTTTAACAGACCTGCAGCTTTCTAAGAGTTCAGTAACAAGCCTGGGTTTTAAATTGACCAATCCTTCAAACAAATGATAACATTCTACCAGGTCCATTTTTTGCGGAGCTAAAAATAAACATTCCATTATTGCCCGTTCCGGCACAGATGCTAAAACGGTATTTTGTTTTATTTCTGTGCTTTTTATTCCTAATTCAGC
>CAZGUR010000309.1:0-3445 GCA_964529295.1 uncultured Rikenellaceae bacterium
ATAAAGCGGGCTTAGATATCGAGCCATCAAATGATGATATATTAAAATACCAGCTTTGGGAAGAGCAAAATCACAAATGTATTTATACAGGAAAAGAGATAGCTGTAAGTGAATTTCTTGGTAGTAATCCTAAATTTGATATTGAGCATACCATTCCCCGCAGTCAGTCTTATGACAATTCGCAGATGAATAAAACTATATGTGATAATAAATTTAATCGTTCCGTAAAAAAGAATAAAATTCCATTTGAATTAGCTGACTATCATGAAATTTTACCACGCATAGATCATTGGAGAGAGCGTCAGGAAGAATTAGACAAACAAATACAAAGTACAATAAGACAAACTAAAGGGAACCTTGATAAAAACGCAAAAGACAGGATTATTGAAAAACGGCACAGATTGAGATTTGAGCGTAATTATTATTATAACAAATACCATAGATTTATAATGGATACGGTACCAGAAGGATTTAAGAATAGCCAGCTGGTTGATACCGGAATCATTACAAAGTATGCAAGATTGTACTTGAAAACATTATTTAATAAGGTATACACAGTCAAAGGGAATACTGTAGCGGACTTCAGGAGAATCTGGGGATTATATAAAGAATATGATAAGAAGGAAAGGGTGAATCATGTTCATCATTGTATTGATGCAGTTACTATTGCTTGTATTACCAAAGAAAGTTATGAAAACCTGGCAAGGTTTTATCATGAATGGGAAGAGATGGAGATAGCCGGTATTGATAGAAAACCTTATGTTGCTAAGCCGTGGCCGTCTTTTACCGAGGATGTTAAAGCACTTGAGAATGGAATATTAGTCTCGCATCATACACCTGACGTATTACCAAAGCAGTCAAAAAAGAAGCTTAGAAAGAGAGGCAGGATTCAGTATAATAAGGATGGCAGGCCAATATATCAGCAGGGTGATACAGTCAGGGCCGGTTTGCACCAGGAAACTTTTTATGGAGCAATTGAACAGGAGACAGTAAATAGTAAAGGTGAAAAGGGAAAGTGTATTAAATATGTGGTTAGAAAACCATTGACGAGTATTGCGGACAGTAATATTAAAAATATTGTTGATGATCGTGTAAAGGAAATAGTGGAAAATGCGAGGATTAAGGAAAAAGAATTGAAAAGGGAGATAGATGAATTAAGTAAGCAATTAAATAATGCAGAAGAAGAGGAAGAGTACGAAATTAAAGACAGAATAGATGAACTTAAAAATGACATAATCAGTCTGTATACTTTGCCAAATAAAAACGGGAAACCTATACCGATAAGAAGTGCCAGGGTCTATACCCCTACTGTAACCGATCCAATTCATCTAAAGGAGCATCGCGACAGATCACTGAAGCATAACAAACCTCATAAAGAAAGATATTATGTTGTAAATGAAGGCAACTACCTTATGGCTATTTATGAGGGGAAAGATGAGAAAGGTAAGATAAAAAGAGACTTTGAACTGGTAAACAATCTTAAAGCAGGTGAATATTTTAAACTTTCAGTACAAAAAGTCTTAAAGCCCCAGAATATTGACAAGTATGAAGGATTGATTCCGGGATATAAAATCAAGAGTGATTTAGTGCTGCCTCTTAAAGGGATTATTAAAATTGGGACTATGGTGATTTTATGGGAAGATATGCCTGAAGAAGTATGGGAACTCGAAACTGCTGAGATAACAAAAAGATTATACAAGGTTATTGGGTTATCAAAACAAAGAATTAAAAATTCGTCTGGAAAGATTAACGAATACGCTACAATTGTCATGCGTTTTCACCAAGAAGCTTTACCCGCTTCAGATTTAAAAGTCAAAGATGGTCTGTTTTCAAGAAGTGAAGAATATAAGGCGCAACGGAAATTGAATCATAACCAGTTCAATGCATTAATAGAAGGAATTGATTTTAAAATAAGCCCTTTAGGTGAGATAAAGAAGTTGAAATAATTATTTTTTTAAATGTTAAAACGAACTCTGTTCTTTTCCAGTCCATGTTATTTGTCTGTTAAGGATAAACAATTAGTTGTTAGCCGGGAGGAAGAGGAAAATGTAAGTATTCCAGTTGAAGATATTGGATATATTATATTAGAAGATCAGCGCATAACAATTAGCCTGCCTTTGCTTGACGAATTAATTAGCAATAATGTAGCTGTGATATTTTGTGATCGTAAACATATGCCACATAGCATGCTATTCCCTCTGGAAGGCAATCATCTTCAGAGTGAAATACATCGGCAGCAGATAAAGACAAGTGAACCCTTAAAAAAACAACTTTGGAAACAAACAGTTGAAGCTAAAATAAAAAATCAGGCTGCTCTTCTCTGTAGACTTGGATTGGATAATAAAGACTTGTTATTGATTTCAAAAAATGTCAAAAGTGGAGATATGACAGGGCGTGAAAGTCTGGCCGCAAAAATTTACTGGAACAGGATGTATGGAAAAGAATTTGTTAGAGACCGTTACGGGTTTCCTCCCAATAACCTGCTTAATTATGGTTATACAGTATTGCGAGCTGCTGTGGCAAGAGCTCTGACCGGCAGCGGATTATTACCAACATTTGGCATTCATCACCATAACAGATATAATGCTTATTGTCTGGCAGATGATATCATGGAGCCTTATCGGCCTTTTGTGGATTCCCAGGTGTATGACATATATCTCAGATATCCGGAAACACAAGACCTGAGCAAAGAAATTAAAGCAGAACTGCTTCAATTCCTTACTTTTGATGTGTCTCTGAAAAAGACAACAAGACCTTTGATGATTGCTCTATCCCAGACAACTGCATCTTTAACCAAATGTATTACAGGTGAAAGCCGTAACATTAATTATCCCTTGCTGTCTTGATGGAACAGGTAAGGTTAAATGCATATCATATTATGTGGGTTTTTGTCTTTTTCGATCTGCCGGTGGTTACCAAAAAACAAAGAAGAAAAGCAACACAGTTTCGTAAAACTCTTGAGAAGGACGGATTCACAATGCTGCAGTATTCAGTATATATCCGCCATTGTGCCAGTGGAGAAAGTGCTGATGTACATATTAAAAGAATAAAAAAATCAATTCCCGGAGAAGGACAGGTCAGTATATTGATGATTACAGATAAGCAGTATGGTAATATTATAAATGTTTGGGGTGCAAAACTGAATCCTTTGCCACCCGGACCAAAGCAACTTGAACTTTTTTAGTATTTTTACATTTGGTTCTTTGACATATTGAATAGAAACAGAAAAACAATTCAATTATTCCACTTCCGGCAGGAAGATTATGGTTTTTAATCTCGTATTATTACCTACTAAACGCATAAAACCATGGGTTCACAGCCCCCGGTTGTGGTTTGATTGAAAAATGAAATGATATAGAACTGTCGCCGGGGAAACATCAGCAGTCTCAGGGTTGTGGTTTGATTGAAAAATGAAATGATATAGAACAACAAGTCGAAAACCTTA
>CAZGUR010000310.1:0-3433 GCA_964529295.1 uncultured Rikenellaceae bacterium
GGCGGAGGCCCAGTAGCCGTTCTCCTTGAGGTCTTCATTATGCCAGGGATAGGAATAGGCTTCTTCAATGCTGCCTTCATATTTGAAGTCAATGCTGACAGATGAGCCGGGTAAAAGCTCTCCCTGCAGCTCAACAAGGATAATATGCCCGTCAATGGTGTATGAGGAAGGGGAGCCCTTGATCATTATCTCTTCTACTTTTAAACCCGGATTGAGGGAAAAGTATGCGGTGTCAACAGCTTTGTCCTGTCCGTTCATGCAGGTAAGTGAGGCTTCAGCCTTGAGATGGCTGTTTTTATAATTTAGCACTATATCCGCATCTGTCACCTTCAGGAAATCACTGTACTCATACTTCCTGTTGGTTTCAATAACCGTGTATTTCATCTTCCTGTCATGGTAGTGCTTATCGAGGAAATAATATGCGGAATAAGCACTTATTACCAGGAAAAGCAGGAGGGAGGCACCGCTTATGAGCCTGTGGGTTTTTGACTGAGGCAGCCTTTTGAACATCAGTATGGTGGCAAAAATAAATACTATTCCCAGCGAAGTGAACATAAGCCTTTGTGCCAGTATAATATCAGGGTTGCTGAACCCGGTGATACCCGATTTGAAAACAGGGAGGCCAAACAGCATATAATCAAAGAAGGAGCCCAGCCTGTTAAACAGGTAGAACATATTGAGTGCGGCAATACCCAGCAGCATCAGGAAGGTTATTGCCTGGTTCCTGATAAGTGACATCAGGATATATGCAAAACCAAGGCTGAAGATAAGGGTAGGGATGCTTATGATAAAAATATACTGAAAGTAGGCAGCAGCATCAATGGATGCCTGCTGTGATATTATGTTTATTATCAGTGTGATTAAAAGGATGAGTATGTTTACGCTGAGGAACAGTCTTAATATACCCAGTGATTTACCAAAGACATATTCCATGTTGGACATTGGCCTTGTATAAAGGACCTCATTGGTATCCAGCTTTTTGTCTCTCTTAAGAAAGTCGGATGCAAGGAAGATGATAATCAGTGACTGGGCTATATTCAGTATATAGAGACTGACCAGGGGCATGGATGACGGGATGGCCTGGAAATGCCATTCCTCGCTTCCGACAGGGCTGAACCACGCAATATTAAAGAGGGTAAGGAAAAACAGCGATCCTATGGAGAAAAGCCTGAAGAGCCAGCTGCGCCTGAGTGTTTTGGCTTCATAGCGGGCAACGGTTCTGATGTTGTGTAATGAGATCATTTCTTTTTTCTTTTTTGTCTACACCTGTGGGACAGCATTTATCTTATGTTCCATATAATAAACATATGCATGTTCAAGGTTGGCTTCAAGCTCCTGGCTGTTAAATCCTGAAACATCATCTGCCACCACCTGTGCATCCCAGCCTTTCTCACTTGGTATGGAGGATATTATATGGTAGCTGTCTTTTATACTGTCATACTCTTCCTGGGTCAGGCTAAGGTTGAAGACATGTCCGGCGGCCTGCTTTACCAGTTCATCGGGTGAGCCGGAGAAGACCATCTCGCCCTTGTTCAGCAGGGCCACACCCTGACAGGTGGATGATATATCCCCAACGATATGTGTTGACAGTATTATGGTAACATCATTCTGGCTGAGGTCAGACAGTATATTCCTGAAGCGTATCCTTTCGTCAGGGTCGAGTCCGGTTGTAGGCTCATCCACCACAATAATCCTGGGGTCGCCGATAAGGGCCTGGGCAATGCCCAGCCTTCGTTTCATCCCTCCCGACAGTTTATTTGCTTTTTTGTCGCGCGACTCCAGCAGACCCACCCTGTCAAGCAGCTCGTCAACGATAGCCAGCCTTTCTTTCCTGTTCCTGATACCGGCGAGAGAGCCTGCATAATCGAGGAATTCCCATGTCTTAAGCCTTGTGAAAAAGCGAAAATCCTGCGGCAGGTAGCCAAGGAAAGACCTAAGCTTCTTCCTCTGTCTCTGGATATCCTCCCCGTTCACCAGCACCTCACCGGATGTTGGCTTCATAAGGGCAACAAGCACTTTCATCAGGCTCGACTTGCCGGCGCCGTTAGGTCCCAGCAATCCGAACATGCCTTCTTCAATGGTGAGGTTGATGCCTTTGACAGCGTGGTTGCCGTTCTTGTATATAACATCGAGATCCTTAATTTCGATCTTCATTGAGTATCTTTGTTTAATTATGGAAATACATACAATCTATATGACTCTTTAAAGACATATAATATTTCAAATAGCTGGTAATATTTTACAGTATTTTGTGTTTTTATATATGTTTAACATTATGGTAATGATTTTAAATATCTTGCAGGCTTATAAAAGTAATTTCTAATTTTGTAAAACAAAAATATAAAAATTGGATCCCGGAATAAATAAACTGAAGATACTGAACGATCCTGTGCATGGGTTCATTAAGATACCTGCTGAATTCATCTATGATCTGATAGAAGATCCCTGGTTTCAGCGTTTAAGGTTCATCAGGCAGCTTGGCCTTACCGACCTTGTTTACCCGGGAGCCACCCACAGCAGGTTTCTACACAGCCTGGGTGCTCTTTACCTTATGGGGGAGGCTCTTACAACACTTCGCAAAAAAGGAATCAGGATAAGTGATGAGGAGTATGAGGCTGCCCTTGTAGCTATATTATGCCATGACCTGGGTCACGGACCCTTCTCCCATTCCCTTGAATTTAATATTTCAGGACGGGTGGGGCATGAAGAGATATCATTATTGATAATGAATATACTCAATAAGAAGTATTCCGGCAGGCTGGATCTGGCTATAGAGATGTTCAGTGGCAGCTATAGCAGAAAATTTTTTAACGACCTGATATCCGGACAGGTGGATATGGACAGGCTGGATTACCTTCTGAGAGACAGCTTTTATACAGGCGTTATTGAGGGATCGGTGGGTTCAGACAGGATAATTAGTATGCTGAATATTGCAGGCGACAGGCTGGTTGTTGAAGAAAAAGGTGTTTATTCAATAGAGAAATTCCTTATTGCAAGGCGATTTATGTACTGGCAGGTTTATATGCATAAGACTGTGTTGGCAGCTGACCAGATGCTGAAAAGGGTTATCGCCAGGGCAAGGGACCTTATCAGCAGGGGGGAGGAGCTGTCTTCCACAGCATCGGTGGAGTATTTTCTCAGAACAAGAATAGACAGGCAGGAACTGCTCGGCGGAGTCATCGATACATTCCCTGCGATGTTTTTTAAGCTTGATGATGGAGAAGTTATAGCTTCCATACGCCTGTGGGCTGATAATAGTGACAGGGTACTCTCAGACCTGGCGAAAGCTTTTATTTCCCGCCGCCTGCCTGCAATAGAGCTTTCTGATAAGCCCTTTACCGGGGAGCAGGCGGACAGTGTTTCAGAAGCACTTATGGGACTTAAAGATTTTCGCTCCGGCGATATAAGCAGTTATGTATATACGGGATCCGTC
>CAZGUR010000311.1:0-1202 GCA_964529295.1 uncultured Rikenellaceae bacterium
TTGTATGGTTCCTCTTCTCCAGCAACTGCTTAAGCATTGTGCGAAGGTCATCATTATCTTCCACCAGTAAGATTCCAGCCATAATATTTAATTCAGTTTATTTAATATATCATTAAGAGTTAAAGGCTCATTAATAATCTCGGAACCAAGAACTTCCTTAATACAGTCCTCTTCATGCCCTTCTTTATCCTCTTGTCCTATAATAATTACCCTGCTTATCCCGGACCTGGCTGATCTCTGTTTAAGCAAAGCGTGTATCTTCTTATTGATAAGCCTGGTTCCTATAAAAATAACATCGGTATCAAAGCTCTTATCCTCAATAATACTCTCCACTTCCCGGGTTGAGGAAGCAAGCATCACCTTATATCCTGAGCGCTCAAGCGGATCCAATAATATCCGGCTAAGATAAATATTATCATATGCTATCATAATATTCTTCGTACCGGACTTATCATTCTTTTCCTGTTCTTTCAGTTCCTTATGCAGGGGTATCCTCACCGTGAACACCGAACCTTCACCCTCCCGGCTTTCTACATCTATCTCTCCTCCAATCGCATTTATTATACCATAAGACACGGCCAGACCCATTCCTGTACCTTTATCCACGTCCCTTGTTGTAAAGAAGGGCTCAAATATCCTGTCCTTAACAGCGGGCTTAATACCTGTTCCCGTATCCCCGAAGGCAATATCGGCATAGCTCACATTATCGGTGTATGACTGGGACAGGCAAACACTCAAAATCCCTCCCTTTTCCTCCATTGCCTGCAGTGCATTGGTCATAATATTCAGAAAAACCCTGAACAGCTGAGTAGGATCACCGAGCACCAGTCCCTTAATATTTCTGTAATCCTTTTTAAAACTTACATCAGCAGGTATGGATGAAATAATAAAATCCACTGCCTCATCCAGTATCTTATCAACATCCAGTGCCACATTATGATGGTCATGCTGCTTACTGAACAGCAGCATCTGGTTTATTATATCCCCGGCTTTCCTCACGGCCGTTTTCTGCCTGCTCAAATAATCATAAACAGGCGAATCCTTCCCTGCTTCTTCCATTGCCATTTCTGAATATCCGGATATAGTTGTCAGTATAGTATTAAAATCATGAGCTATCCCTCCTGCCAGTGTTCCCAGGGTCTCAATACGCTGTGCCTGGTAAAGTCTTCTTTCCAGCATCACCTCCCTTGTAATGTCCTCAA
>CAZGUR010000311.1:1212-3321 GCA_964529295.1 uncultured Rikenellaceae bacterium
TGACCATACCTGCTGTCTTCCCTGACATAGCTGCTTATCCGGACAAAAATCTCATTACCCCCTGCAGTGAGTATCTGAATCTGGCTGAAGGTGCCGGCTTCGCCAGTCTCACCCGTGCTTATATGCTCAAAAAAGCGGAAATCCTTTTTAGCAAAATCACTGAACCTTATCTGTTCCCCTCTATTCCTGTCAAGTTCCAGAATTTTATAGAATGTATCATTGGCCCGGGTAATAAGACCCTCACGGGTACAGGCAAAAATACCGAAAGACAGGTGTTTCTCCAGGAAGTGATATTTTTTTTCCATTTCACCTTCTTCCCGGGCTTTGACCTCCTCCCCGGCCAGACTCCTTGTTTCCACAATTGCATAACTCAGGTTGGTATCACCACTTTTGAAAGGCTTGTAAGTCACTTCATACAAGCTGCCGTCGGACCCGGAAATATCAAAGAACGACCTGTACTGCACTTCTTCTCCCTTCAGACTGCGCTCGATATTGCACTTTATCTTTTCCCTGTATGTCTTATCGCCCCATATATCAGCCGGACTTTTTCCTATAAGTTCCTTCCTGTTTTTCCGGAAATTACGGCAAAAAGAGTCATTTACATTCTCATATTTAAGCTCACTGTTGATAATGCTGATCATTGAATCGGAATTATCAATCAGAAAATGCAGTATTTCTTCAGACAGCTTATTTGCCATTATCAGTCATAGTCAAGTCCCATCTCATCCTTCAGTTTGCCGAGGGAAGGATTCTTCCGGGACAAGTGTTTAAATTTCTCCTCATCTGTATACGGTGTCTGCTCATCCTGTTTTTCATTTACCCTGGTCAGGAACTGTATATCCGAATTAGACAGTTCACTGACAAGATGCTGTATAAGATCCTGTTTGTATTTCTGGTCAAAATAATCCTTCTGTGCTTTATTACTGAGATCCAGCACTATTCTTGTTTCATCCTCAATTGCGGGTTTCATCGCCTTTATTATGCTTGACATGCGTGGATTACCCGACCTTATCCTGTCTCCAAAGCTGTTCCATGCCTCTACAAGTTCATCCATGCCGAATTTATTATCAGCAGCTTTATTGTTCTCCTTACCATATTCATCAGCCTTCTCGTCAACCTTTTCCACACTGTCTTTTTCCTGCTGCTTTTTCAGGCTGTCCCTGATAGAAAATGAACGTGAGGCAGATGCCTGTGGTCTTTCTCCTGACTTAAGCGAAGCGGCAGCGGGTCTTTTTTCTGTTTCTTTTTCTGTTTCTTTTCCTGGTTTTAGCCTGGCTAATTTCGGTTCGTCATGGCTTAGCTCATCCTTTTTCTCCTTTTCAGTCCCGGCCTTTTCACCCGGACTTACTCCATCCGTTCTTAGAGAAGCCAGTCTTATCAATGCCAGCTCCACATGCAGTTTCTGGTTCTTACTGGACTTAAAATTAATATCGGCAGCAGATAATATTTCCAGTCCGCGATAAAGAAAAGCCAGCGGACATCTCAGTGTTTGTTCCCTGTATTTATCCCTTATTGCCGAGCCGGCCTCCACCAGCTTAAGGGTTGCCTCATCCCTGCATACCAGGAGGTTGCGGAGATGACTGCTTAATCCTGCTATAAAGTTATGACCATCAAAGCCTTTCTCCAGAACATCATTAAATAGCAGCAGGACGCTTGAGACATCACCGGAAAGGAATGCATCCGTTGCTTTCAGATAATACTCATAATCGAGTACATTAAGGTTTTCAATTACATCGGCATAGGTGATTTTTTTACCCGTATAGCTGACAATCTGATCGAGTATGGACAGGGCATCCCTCATGGCACCATCCGATTTCTGTGCTATTACCTGCAATGCTTCCTGCTCCACTTCAATACCTTCACTGCCGGCAACAAACATCAGTCTTTTAACTATATCATCTATGGTGATCCTGTGAAAGTCGAATATCTGACACCTCGAAAGTATGGTGGGTATGATTTTCTGTTTCTCTGTTGTGGCCAGTATGAACACCGCATGTGGCGGCGGTTCTTCAAGTGTTTTTAACAACGCATTGAACGATTCTTTGGTGAGCATATGAACTTCATCGATGATGTAAATTTTGTATTCACCCTTTGAAGGTGCATACTTCA
>CAZGUR010000312.1:0-3312 GCA_964529295.1 uncultured Rikenellaceae bacterium
TCAAGCTGCGTATAAGCCATAAAAAGATGTCATTGAGATTCATGGGGTGCAGGGCAAATCCCGTTAAAATAAACATCCGTGGCAAGATGATGACATTCAAAACAGATGATTACAGGGAGATAGCTATTTAAGCGGGGAATGATCCGGGTGAGATTGGTATCTGACGAGAGGTTGATCCGGGTGAGATTGGTGAGGCTGATATTTGATCACTGGCTGCTGTAATCATCCTGGTAGCGGCTCATCAGGTCGAGGTACTTTTTTACATCTTCCGCTTTGGAGTCGTCACTTCCCTTCTCTTCCATGGCACTTATAGCTGTTACCTTGGCCCTCACATTGGCCCTGTAGGCTTTATAATACATGAGCAGCTGCCTTGACAAATCACTCTCGCCGGCACCATAGGCATCTATATATATCTTATAAAAATGCTCACTCAGCTTATCGTATCCGTAAAAATCGAGGTCAACACAAAGGAAGGCTATATCATTCAGGACATCAATAAAACGCAGTTGCTTATTAAAATCAATACAGTCAAAGATTACCGGATCATTATAAAGGAATATATTGCTTGCATTCAGGTCGCCATGACATTCACGGCGGAAATTCCTTATTATCCTTTCGTTAAAATAAGAGCGCCGGCTGTTCAGGTAGCTGTCGGACAAACCGGTGGATTTTTTTATAATATCCTCATAACCGGGGCCAAGCTCTTTAGCGGCATAATCTTTTATGCTTAATATATCGTTAAAGGTTTCCTGGAAGTCTATGGTGTCAAAAGCATTTTTTATTATTCTTGCTTCTTTATGGAATTCAGCTATCGTCACAGCCAGCTTCTCTACCTCATGCTTCCTTACCTTCTTCTTTGCCAGCAGCCTGTCCATCTCCTTTTCATTATCCATCCTTTCCATCTGCACCATATAGTCAATAACCCTGTCAGCATCATCCATATCGCCTCCCTCCAGCATTTGATCAGTTACAGGTAATACAGACATATACATCTCGGGGGCAAGCCTGCTGTTAAGCCTGATCTCCTGGTAGCAGTAATGCCTTCTTTTCTCAAGGCTGGAGAAATCAACAAATGAATACTTAACAGGACGTTTGATCTTGAAAGCGAAGTTATCACTCAGTATAACCCATGATATATGAGTTTCTACGAGTTCCGTTTTTACCGATTCTCTATCAAACTCCCAGTTCTCAACCAGCTTATCTATCTGTTCCCTTTTCATATTTAATATCTTTTATTTGTTCAACCATCTCATCCTTTCCCATCCTGTCAGACCAGAGAACCGGATGCTCTTCTTTCATATCTTCGAATTTATCCTTTATCATTACATACTCATCATAACCTGCCTCGCTGTACCGGCGATCCTTCATCATACGCTCCTTTACCGTCTCGCCGGCAGCCTTCATTTCAACAAAAACCACCCTTTCACCCAGTCGCCGTGCTCCTTCTTTAAACATATCCCTGTAATGCTCTTTCCGGAATGTGCCATCGACCACTACATCATCGTTTTCGCGTGCAGCCCCTGACATCTTTTTTAATAAGCGTTCGTATATCATGCTGTTTGTCTTAGCATCATATTGTCCCTGTTTACCCATCTCCTTACGGACAATATCAGTATTGAAATAAGCAGCCCCTGACCTGTCGGCCAGCCTCCTGGCCAGGTATGACTTTCCTGTTCCCGGTAAACCAAACACTACAATTATCATCTTTTCATCTCCTTTTCAGCATGTATTACAGCACCGGGAAAAGGAGTCTTTTTATAAGGGTTCCCGGCCATATGCCATCCTTTATTTATTTACAGGTATATCCACCATCTATCACCAGCTCACTGCCTGTCATAAATTTTGATTCATCGCTTGCCAGGAACACAATCCCCCAGCCAATATCATCGGGTTCACCAACATGACCGATAGGATGCAGTGTATCAAGCTCTTTCCTGAATTTTTCCACGCCTGCCTCAGACTCTTCTCCCATTGCTTCCACCAGGGGTGTCCATACAAATCCGGGATGTATTGAGTTAACCAGGATATTATCTTTGGCGTATAGGATGGCATCCGTCTTTGTCATCAGCCTTACAGCCCCTTTGGAAGCATGGTATGGAGGTATATCCCCGGCGCTTATGATACCATAGATTGAAGAAAGGTTAATAATCTTTCCTCCTCCGTTATCGCGCAGGTGAGGGATAATATGCCGTGTGCAAAGGAAGACACCGTTGATATTTATATCTATTACCTTCTGCCACTCTTCAAGACTGATCTCATGTGTAGGCTTGTTAACTCCGGATATCCCTGCATTATTTACTATGCCATCTATCTTTCCATATTCCTCTCTCACGGCGGCAAACACATCCTCCACCTGGTTTTCATTTGAAACATCAAGATGGTAGTAGGAGGCTGTCCCGCCTGCTTTCACTATCTCATCCTTCAGGGCCATGCCTTCATCATCAAGCACATCTGTTACTGCTACCGATGCACCTTCAGCTGCCATCAGTTTACATCCGGATGCCCCTATACCACGTGCAGCCCCTGTCATAATAAACACTTTACCTTCTAACCTTTTCATAATTATTACATTTTAGTTTAATATAAAATCGTTTTACCAGTTACCATATCCATTCCAAATACATAATAAATTACAGTCAGGCATTTAAAAAAGCTCCTGCCTTACTGATTTATAAGCATAAACGGTTGATATATAATGCTGTTTCGACCTTAGCAGATCATTAATAATCGAAATATTTGTGGTATTACTTCACATATTTTGCGTATTTATTACACAATATTAAAGATGGTTGGATACCCAGCCTTCTTGTGCGGACAAGCACCAAATATTTCCAGATTATATTCTTTCTGACTACCTTTACGCTCTAAATGACTACCTTTATATTATTAAGAATTTTTCTATATGATGTATAAGTTGATGTCTACACAATATCTTTAACAGCGAATGAAAACAATCTTAATAATTGATGACGATACATATATCTGCAACCTGCTTGTAAGTTACCTTGAACAGAAAGGTTACAAAGCCGAGGGGTCCTATTCAGGGGCCAGGGCAAAAAAGCTTATCGAAACCAAGGACTACAGCACGGTGCTATGTGATTACAGGCTGCCAGAAACAAATGGCTATGAGATTCTTGAGTTCATTAAGTCAAAGAAGCCTGATATACCGGTCATTATAATGACGGCTTACTCAGATGTAAGGATGGCTGTTAAGCTCATTAAATCCGGTGCTTTTGATTATGTTACCAAGCCTGTACAGCCCGACGAGATACTTCACCTGATAAACAGGGCTATTGAGGAAAAGAAAGTAAG
>CAZGUR010000313.1:0-3308 GCA_964529295.1 uncultured Rikenellaceae bacterium
AAGAAAAGATAAAGCTTGAAGCCGGGGAAATTGCTCAGAAGCTTTCAGATGTTAAACTTACCATTGGTGCCAAAACCAGCAGCTCGGGTAAAATATTCGGATCAGTAAACACCATACAGATAGCCGAAGCCCTGAAAAAGGAAGGTTTTGATATTGACCGTAAGAAGATAAGTATTGAAGGCGACCAGGTTAAAGAGGTCGGTAAATACAAGGCAATTGTCAAACTTCATAAAGAAGTTAAAGCAGAGATAGACTTTGAAATTATAGCCGAGTAATATAAATACTATAATAAAGATAAAGGGTGCCGGGTATATGCCTGGCACTTTTTTTCATTGCATTGTACAGGCTATCTTTTTTGACTGCAACTATTTTCTCTGCAGGGAATCTTATTTAACTGCAACACTAATAATCTCAATAAGGGCACCCAGCGGTAGCTCCCTGACTGCAAAAGCTGCCCGCGCAGGCTGGTTTTCAGGATAGTAACGCTCATAAACAGTATTCATTGACTTAAAATCTGACATATCAGAAAGCAGGCATGTTGAACTCACAACCTCATCAAAGGAATACCCGGCTTCCGTCAGTATGGCCGATATATTCTTCATCACCTGCTCTGTCTGTTCCTTTATTCCACCCTCAACAATATGTCCGCTAGCTGGATCAACAGGTACCTGTCCGGATATATACAGGGTTCCGTTTATCTCAACCGCCTGGCTGTAAGGACCCAGGGCTGCCGGTGCTTTTGATGTATGTATTATTTTTTTCATAGTTAAAAATATTTATTTACTAATTATCATGAAAGTCCTTCCTTCGCTCATATTTGAGATCCTGCAGCACACTTGCTTTGACACGTATGGTAAAGTCCCAGCTTTTAAGGTACCCGGTGGGTATCCAGTTAAAGCTCATCTCCCAGCAGTGAAGATCGCGCCTTATACCTATCCTTGTCATTGTTATATCCTTACTGCGGAAATCATACCCTGTTGAATATGTAAGGGCAAAATTCTTTGTGAGTGTAACATTGCCGCTCATTGTCATATTCTGATTAATGGTCGGCTCTTCCCTGTTCTTGGTGTAATACAGGTTATAGGCAACCCTCATGGTCCAGGGAACACTGAAATCAACATAACCATATTCATCATAAAACCCTCCTGGTCCTGATAGCCCGCTGTTGCCTGAGCCCGCTTCGCCCACCGGTGGTCCGCCAGCCTGTTTGCCGGACGGAGGCCCTTCTGCCTGTGTGCCGGATGCGGAGCCTTTTTTATTACCCTCATCCGGTAAAAAGGACTTTAATAATTTATTCAGTTCAAAATTAAGGCTCAGGTTGAAATTTGTCATTCTCAGAGGCCTTTTGCTGGCAGCCCATTCACTGGTATTGATACGCCTGAAAAGGGAATCGGTGGCATAGGCATCAAAATTACCCCTTGCAGAAACACTGAGCTCCTCAAACAGCCTTGTACGCAAAACCATGGATAAGGGATTCCAGTTCAACGAATCAGCAAAAACATTATATGATGTGTTAAGACTGAGGTTTTCAATAATTTTAACCTTCTTTTCGGTATTGGTGGTATCATCTTTAGGTCTCACCTTGGCCTCAATAATATTACTGAGTGAAAAACTGAGGTTCCCGCTCTTTCGTGATAAGGAAGGAGTGCTGTAGATCCCATTCTCATATATTGAATACTCCTGAGTATTCCCTTCTGCATCAGTCTGTACCTCCCTGTACATATCCGAGGAAAGTCCCTCCACTACCGGGATAAAGGAAAAAGAAACCGATGGCTTCATCACATGGCGTACGGCAATCACTCGTGCATCGGGATTGGTAAACTGGAAGGTGCCGAATATCTGGGGACTGTAGCTGGCACTGATAGAAGGGTTTATTGCATGACCGTAAAAGAAACCCTGCTCCTGCTCGCTAACCACCGTACTTACCGTATCATCAGCCTGCGGATCATAGTAATTGGGATCCCATCTCTTAGTTGTCCTTTCCGTAAACAGTACTCCCGAGTATCTCAGGCTTGGTGATATGGAAAAATTATTAAATGGCCTGATGGGTATGCTTATTGGTATATTGTGCTGAAAACCATTCTTCATGTCCTCAAACATCTCGCTGCTGAACATCTTGCCGTCAGTGGATGATATCCTGTTATCCAGGTTGGCGCTGTACTGCAGCTGCATCTCCTGCCACCATTTTGTTGTGCCCCCGCTGTCTATGCCCTTTAAAGGGTAAATCCTGGACATGCCAAAGCTAATCTTGGGCAAATTGAGACTTACTGTGTTTGATGATGAGTTCTGGCTGTGATTAAGGCTTGAAGAAAAGTTAAAAGGAGTGCCCGCCCATGTCTTGGTATAACTTATGCTCGACTGCTTGGTTGTCCTTACATGATCCTGCACATTATAACTGTTCTCCCTGTCAAAACCCGAAGAGCTCATATTTACACTGGCTGAGAAACGTGTTCCGGGCCTGGCCTTGGCATCCTGCGAATGAGTCCAGCGTATCGAATAGTTACTGCTCTGCCGGTAATTCTCCATGCCTTTGAAGTCTGTCACATTATTAGCATAATTAAGACTGAAATTTCCGTTATACTTATACCTTTTCCTGTAACTGCTTGCACCAGTGAGCCTCCATGTACCGTTAGTGTAAAGGTCGCCGGTAAACTGTAGATCCATATAATCACTTATAGCAAAATAATAACCCAGGTCCTTAAGAAAATACCCCCTGTTATTCTCCTCACCGTATTTAGGTATCAGTATGCCTGAGGCATACTCTTTCTGCACGGGGAAATAGCCAAAGGGCAGTATAAGGGGCAGTGGTATATCTTCCAGCACAAGGTATGCGGGACCTGATACAATCTTTTCATCGGGTATAACCTTTGCTTTTGGCAGCCGTACATAGAAATGAGGATGATCAGCATTGCATGTAGTATACTTGCTGCCCTCCACATGCAGTGATCCGTCATCATGGCGCTTGGTAACCTCACTGTGTAAAAAACCTTCCTCTTCCTCTGTAACTATATTTCTGATTATTGCTCTTTTACTTTTAAAATTATAGGTTAGCGTGTCTGCCTTAAATTCTTCATCCCCATCCCTGAACTGCGGAATGTCTACAAGCGTCCCGGTCGAATCAGTGCGTCCGTATGCATATACCTCCCCCTTATTAAGATCAAGTACCATATAATAGGCATTAAGGCTTATATTACCATACACAGCAGAAGCCTTATTCACCATAAACACCTTCTGAACCCTCATATCATAGTACTGGGTATCAACTGCACTGTACACTATGGGCATATCAACGGCATCAGGTGAGATTG
>CAZGUR010000314.1:0-3298 GCA_964529295.1 uncultured Rikenellaceae bacterium
GCGGAAAGGCGGCTGCCGGATTGATTGATTATGCCGCGAAAGGACTTATTGGGACGGACTCTAAAGTATTATTTATTCATACAGGGGGCAATGTGCAGCTTTTTGAATAGAAAAAGGGGAGAGCACCCGGTGGTGATCTCCCCTGACAGCAATTACTACACCTGCTGTCCTGCTATTTTTTCCAGGCTTGCAGCAATCTCCTCATCACTCAGCGCATGATCTTCCAGGTCATCAGAGAAATATTTGTCATAGGCACTCAGATCGAGGTGACCATGACCTGAGAGGTTAAACAGTATTGTCTGTGGTGTACCGGCCTCATCACACCTGCGGGCTTCATCAATAGCTCCGGTGATGGCATATGTTGCTTCAGGAGCAGGTATAATACCTTCCGTTCTGGCAAAGGTAACGCCATTGCGGAAGCAGTCTTTCTGCAATTTTGACTGGGCCTCAATCAGCCCATCTTTCAGGAGCTGGCTTACAATGACTCCTGCCCCGTGATACCTCAGGCCGCCGGCATGTATTTTCGCAGGCACAAAATTATGTCCCAGGGTATACATAGCCAGCAATGGGGTCATACCGACCGAATCCCCAAAGTCATACATATATTTGCCGCGCGTAAGCTTGGGACATGAGGCGGGCTCTATTGCTATGGCCCTTGTCTTTTTACCCTTAAGCAGGTTCTCCCTGATAAAGGGGAAGGACAGCCCGGCAAAGTTGGATCCTCCGCCGAAGCACCCGATCACTGTGTCGGGGTAGTCACCTGCCATCTCCATCTGGAGCAGGGCTTCCTCTCCTATTATTGTCTGGTGCAAAAGTACATGGTTAAGCACCGATCCCAGTGAATATTTTATTGCAGGATCCTTGGCAGCCCTTTCAACGGCCTCTGATATGGCGATACCCAGACTGCCTGGTGAATCGGGATTCTCAGCCAGGATGCTTTTACCGGCATCGGTGAGCTGGCTGGGTGATGGCACCACTGTGGCATCATAGGTGTTCATCATCAGTTTCCTGTACGGTTTTTGCTCATAGCTGATTTTCACCATAAACACCTCCAGTTCAATGCCAAAATGCTGGCATGCAAAGCTAAGGGCAGAGCCCCACTGTCCGGCTCCGGTTTCCGTGGTCATCTTTTTCACTCCTTCGGCCTTGTTGTAGTAGGCCTGGGCAATGGCAGTGTTAGCCTTATGCGAACCGGCATAGCTGCCTCCTTCATATTTATAGTATATCTTACATTTTGTACCTATGGCTTTTTCCAGCTCATAAGCCCTGAACACAGGGCTGGGCCTGTAGCTTCTGTACAGGTCCATTACCTCGCCCGGTATGTCAATAAACTTTTCTGTTGATGCTTCCTGTTCAATAAGAGCCATGGGGAAAAGTGCTGCCAGGTCTTCAGGTTTTATTGGTTCTTTAGTACCCGGATGGAGGGGGGGCAGTGGCTTGTTTGGCATATCTGCCAGAATATTATACCATCTCGAAGGCATCTGGTTTTCGGGTAAAAGGAATTTTTTCATTTTTTTCATTTTCTTTTGTTTTATAGTTTCACTTAATTATGGTTTAAACAAAAAAAAGGCACGCTGTGTCCAGCGTGCCTTTTCTATGGTTGTCTTTTATCTTGTCTACATAACGGCCTGGTTCACAGCATACTTATTGTATCTGTGCCACCACCATGTATGTAAGATTGATCTTTTCATCGGGACAAATCTATGTATAATTTTTTATAATACAAGTGCCATGCAACATTTTTTTATTATCTGCCCATCTGGTAATCCAGCAGCTCCATTTCCTGGATCCTCCGGGTCAGGATATACCCGTAATCCCTGGATTTTTTTTCTTTGTACCTGCCCCAGGCAACGGTGGTCCATTCTTTGGCCTTATACAGGTCGCCAAGGATCTCATAAATAACCGCCAGGTTATGGGCGGCACGGCCTCGTACTTTTCTTTTGTCCGATTGCATGGCTCTTTCGAGGGCTGCTATGGCCATGTCCCAGTCGTTAAGCTGCATCATTCGGGCTCCTTCAGCAAGGTTAATATTACCGCCTCCCTTTTTGAAATAATCCCTGCTAACATAAACCCAGTCGGGTGTGAGCCTGTTCCCATACATATGACCTGCTTCAAGGCTTGCCCTTTCTATGGATTTCTTTTTATTGATAAGGGCATCTGCAGCGGCGATAACTGCAAGACCGCCTCCTCCCCATTCCATCTGATGCCTGTACATGTATTCGTCTATTATCCTTCTTTCCAAAGGGTAATACAGCCTGAAACCGCAATTCACTGTTATCAGTCCGGATGCATGAATATCAAGTAATCTGTTACCGCCTGATGCGCCTGTAATTATAAAATCGGAATCATATGATTCGAGGGCAATAAGCGCATCTGATCCGTACCTGAAACATATTTCCTCCACTTCATTCCATGGCAGTGCATCCGGAAGAAGTGTGCCTATGCCGGAGCCGGTCATTATTTCATTGGTCTTAATAATATTAAACCTTCCTGAACCTTTCAGGTTTTCATCAAGCCCCCTAAGCACAAAGGTGCTGGCAAGGGTATCCTGGCTGAACCCTTCCCCTGTAAGCAGTCCTTCCAGCATGTTGGCCTCGGGGTTTGCCGGCAGTGTTCTGTTGATTAAGCTGACAGTTTTAATCTCTGCCGGGACAGTCCTTACTGCAGGAGCCACGACATCGAAGCTTATCCTTGAGGCACCGCAGCCGGAAAGGAGAATGAGAAAAGCAATGAATACCAGGGATTGTTTTTTCATAAGCCTTATTCAATAATTTACGTAAAAATACATATAAATATCCATAATATTTATTGTGGTATGCAGTTAGTAAAAAGTTAAATTTCAATAATTAACAATTGATAAGGAAATGATTTAGATAAATTATTTATAGATTTGGCCGATGTTCAGAAATACATTAGGCAGATGGTCAACAGTAGCTGAACACATCTTCCGATAAACGAAGTGAATATTGTATTTATCAGACAACCTGCAAAAAAATTAAATTTATGAAATATCGAATTATTGTATTGGTCCTGAGCGTATTATTTTTGTCGGCCGGACTTATTGCACAGGAATCACCGCAGCAGAAAGGATTGGAAGTTATAACGATGGATGCTATAGAGGCACAACTTTCTTTTCTGGCTTCTGACTGGACCGAGGGGCGGGAGACAGGCACCAGGGGTATGTACCTGGCAAGTGATTATATCGCAAGCATGTTAAAATTTTCAGGGGTGCCCGGGGGCGGTGATATGAGCCGGCCTCCAGGAAGGCGGATGACGCCAGGCAGTATACCACAGCCTG
>CAZGUR010000315.1:0-3298 GCA_964529295.1 uncultured Rikenellaceae bacterium
CAATTCTGTCACTTTCTATTATCTCCCACTCCGGCTGAAGGTCTTTTTCAGCAATAAACTCAGTGCATGAACTTATCGTAATAACAAGCAAACAAAAAATATATTTCAGAATTATATTTTTCATAGTTCCAGCGATAACTTTACACTGCAGATCCTGTCAAGCTTAAAATGAACCATCCCTTCCTTATCAAACCCGTATTGTTGTGAGGAATATCCTGCCATATCATTCTTGATAAGGCTGAGCATTAATCTCCTGTACCGGACAGAAAAGCTGAACTCTGTCTGATAATAAAATCCGTGATATGCCGTACTGTAAAATTCGCTTCCTGACATATCCCTCTTGCTTATCTTTCCGTAATTCAGGTACGGCAGGTAGAACAGGGCATCGAATCCCCCCGATAACTGCCAGTCATCAGTGACAGTAAACACTGCCTGAAGTGATGGTCCAAGGTAAATATTCAGGTCGCTTGTAATCTCAGAGGCATTACTCTGGTAATTTAACTTTCGCCTTTCAAAAAGCATTCCTGTTGCAATACCGTGATAAATCCGGAAATCACCTGTTCGCATTAAAGACATGCTCATCCTGTATCCTGCACCGGAGCGAAACCAGTAGCTTCCCTCCTTATGAAGCAGAAAATCACTTCCAGTACCGTTATCGGAGTTCAATGCGACCGGAACAAATATTTCAGCATTGAATAAATGCCCTGCCTTTTTTCCCTGTCGCATATATTCAACACCCAGCGATGCAGTGCGTGTATACAACAGGGGATATCCCATATTCATGGGAAATGATCTCTTCACCTGGCTGTAAGATACATATTCAGATAAGCCTGAATTAAAACGGATAAGGGAGCTGTCTGCAGAAAGCTCCTGCCCTTTGACCATTAACGGAAAGGTTAATATATATGATAGTATTAATACCTTTTTTATCAATTGTCAGTTCTTCTTCTGTTCAATAAAATCTCTAATGCTTATACAGCTCTTTTAGCATGATTTTTTTTCATAGACATCTCTATTTCAAAGGTAGCTTTTTTCCTTCCATTAGAAAGAGTTTTTAATTGAAAAAAATGATAACTATGATCCTGGTATTACTTCCATAATACACATATTCATGGCTTTAAACTGCAGCCGGATAGACAGTTAAAAGGCAAAAGAAAGAAAAGCCTGGAAAATGCAGGGGCAGAATAAGGATAGCAGGATGAACGGGATTATGCTGACTGTGCAAGGCGCCATTTTTTCACTGCCCTGAGCTGTATGGGAGCAAGGTAGATATTGGAAGCGGATTTGCCAATGATATAAGCCAGTGAAGCTGCAATTACGCCTACCATATTGAGATACCCGACACATAGCAGCAGCACCAGGAGTATTACCACAAGCTCAACAGCGGTGGCTATGGAAATGGGGCGGGTATTATTTGCTACCACCATCGTGGAACGCTGAAACGAGAGGAGCACAGATAAAGCCGGAAGAAATAATAGTATTTTAAGAGGGAGGTATGCAAGGTCTGCCAGATCAGGTGTAAGTCCGGATACATCCCTGAACCATATAGCGGCAAGCGGGGTAAAAGCAATGATGCCAAGCAGTACCGTCACACCCGAACCCAGTATAACAGCAAAGTTGCGCAATTTAGGGTAGTTCTGTTTCCTGTCGCCTGCCAGGGCAATATTCACTTCCTGGTATGATAATCCCACGCTCCTGAAGATAAAAACCAGTGAATTAACAACCGGCAGTACAGCAAGTGATTCTATTGGCATCTGGGACCTTCCCAGGAAAAAGGTTACGAAAGGATGGACACCCAGGGAAAGTAATGAGGTAAGTGCCAGGGGTGTATAAAATCTTGTTATGAACCTGTAGCCCAGTTTTATTTCCGGGTGCTCACCCGGATTCTTATTCTCAGCATGATCGCCTTCACTAATAATACGCCTTACCGTCTTTCTTGCCATCAGCCAGCTAGCTACTGCTTCTGCAAAGACAGCAACTGATAAGGTTGCTCCTCCGACATATGCACCGGGTATGCCTGCCAGATAAAGAATAAAACCTGCCAGGGCAATAAACAGGAGTCTTACTATAGTACCATATGTTACCCTGCGAGTAAGATTATTTCTTATCAGTATTCCCTGGTAAAACCTCCTGTACCCGATAGCCGGTGGCCATAATATCAGCAGTATAAGTGAAATATAGGTCAGCCGTGCTACATTTTCGGGTACCCCCATCAGATCCCTTATAATAAAGTTAAAAACCGGGGGAATAAGGACCAGTAACTGGACAAGGACAACCGACAGGTTCAGAATATCAGTAAAACGTTTAAGTTTTTTATATGAATTACGATCTGTCACCAGGGCCGTTGATGCACTCATAAGCATTATTACGGGGGCTTCCACTATCAGTGCAAAGGAAAAAGCTATACCGAAGGCTGCAAGGTTATGCTTGGCATCAGGCAGTCTGGCTATCACTGACACCAGGAATGGCTGCTCGGCGGCCATCATAAGCCAGGTCAGGGCCAGCGGGCTCCAGAAGAGAAATATCTTTTTGTATGTTAATTGTTCACTGATCTTCATTATCTGTATAGAGAGCGCAAATATATTAAATAATTAAAAACCTGGTCGGGACCTGCCTGTTAAACATAAACAATCGCTCTACAGACCACATGGATAAACACGCAAATAAAAAAGCATCACTTCGAACAAGAACACAACTTAAAAAGCTGCACTCAATATTTAATTCTTCCTCTCACGTTATGCCACCTGCGGATAATATACCCGAAGATAACGGCATTAAAGAAGGTGAACATTCCGTATATAACCGCGGGTATGGCCATCACTGAATTATCGAGGAATACGGGGCTGCTTGCTATTGTTATGGCCAGTGCGCTGTTCTGTATGCCCACTTCCACGGCAAGGGTTATAAGCTTGGCTTTATCAAAGCGTAGAAATCTGCCTGCATAATAACCCGATGTCATGCCCAGCACATTCAGCAGAAACACCAGCGGAGCTATTTTAATATACAGGCCAAATCCATAATCACCTTCATTATGGCTGGTAAAAATTACAAACAGAAAAACCATGGCAAGCAGTATGGTGGTTATATATTTCATATACTTCTCCACTATACCGGCAAAATGGGAATACCTGTGCCTTATAATGATTCCTAAGGCCGTTGGAAGCAGTATCATCAGGAATATCTTGAGTATGGTAGGCACTAAAGGTAAATAAACGACAGCCTCATTGCTCATAAACAGTTTTGTGGCAAGAAAGACGAAACCGGGTATTGTAAAAAGTATCAGTATGCTGTTTATTGA
>CAZGUR010000316.1:0-295 GCA_964529295.1 uncultured Rikenellaceae bacterium
TTTACAAACTCGAACAATTTGG
The DNA here is from genome assembly GCA_964529295.1 of uncultured Rikenellaceae bacterium. Lineage (GTDB taxonomy): Bacteria > Bacteroidota > Bacteroidia > Bacteroidales > VadinHA17 > UBA9300. Next base: position 23 of record CAZGUR010000316.1, read on the forward strand.
GTTCGACCATTCCATGGTCTGCCCCTTCATATCTTCTGCCATATCCCGGGAGTTCATTGAAAATCCCGTACTGAACATCTCCGGCAACACCACAAGGTCTGTTTTGCCTCTTAGTCCGGCCAGCAGTGACTCATATGTCAGAAAATTAGCTTTTTTGTCTTCCCAGTAAATATCTTTTTGAACAAGGCTTATTTTCATCTGCTTAAGTTTTTAAGTTCTGATCTAAGAAATAATCATTTATTTATAAAACCACGAGGTTCTGTATATGTGTAC
>CAZGUR010000316.1:305-3296 GCA_964529295.1 uncultured Rikenellaceae bacterium
AAAAAAAAACAGGCTGTCATAAACAGCCTGCCAGAATCAATCTTCAATATATACTATAACTCATTATAATAGTCGTTAAAGAGTCCGGATACAAGAGGCTTATAATACAGCCAGAAGAAACGTCTTGTATCATTGATATCGTCTTTACTGTAAAGCAGGCCTTTCAGGATATTAAGTGATCCGAAACTGGCCGTCCACGGAGGGATATTGCTTGTTGCAAAATCGCCGCAGAAATAAACAGACCTGATATCACCCTGGTTTGCTATAACAGCCGGGAATTCATTTGTCAGGAAATGCTTGTCAAGCAGGTTATCGCCCTCCAATGTTGTCTGCAGTTTATAATTCGACAACACCTGGTTATCCCGTGGCTCAATAATATCAAAGGTAAGATCGAATGCCACCTGGCTTGCCAGTCCAAATTGATCATTGACTTCCTGCTCTGTCATAATAAGTGGCAAGGCATTTTCCAGGTGTGTACCTTCCTCAAGTACAAGTATTTCATTCTCCCCTCTCAGCAGCACTATTCCGGCATTTTTAAAAGTCCACGGTTCCCTTGTACTTTTCTTGTATAGGTCCACCATCCATATGGGGACATCGTTACTGGCCGAATCGAGTGAGGAATAATACTTTCCGGTCCATCCGGTGGTCTTAAAACCAAACATCTCCTCTACCTTGTACCGTTCAAGTGCAGCTGTCGGATAATCGATACTGTTATATTCAAGAATGGTAAGCTTATTGCGTTTATTCATCTCATATAGGAGAAGATATTCATTATTATTCATTCCACCGTAAAGCTGCCTTGAGCGCCTGCTCCTGTTTATCCCCTTGTACCAGTCATTAAAGAAGACCCCATAGGTGTCAGCATAATAGAGGGCATCATATTTCTCTGCCTGGTCTATAGTTTCCATAAGCCTGAAATCTCTTTTTCTGAATTGCTTGGATCTCAGAGGCTTTACCGGATAAAAACCATAATAATCTTTTCTAAGGTAATACTTACGTTTGTTATCTTTTTTAACAAACCTGCTGTTGGTAAGAACCCAGGTAAGAGATCGGTGCTTCACCCGGTCCAGTGAATGAACGGTTTTGTCAAGAATTACTATATCCATCGGCTTTTTATCCTTGAAATACCAGCCTGTAAAACCGATTGCCGGCAGTATAAGGATAATAACCAGAATAATAATAAGGATTATCAGGGGTTTTTTCATATTACAGCTATTTGAAACGATTCAAATATTATCCGGTTTTACGGTTTTAATTTGATAAAAGTATTAATTTATTTCATTTAATGAAAAAAAAAATCGTTGTATTTGATAAAAAGATAATAAAAAGCCATCTCAGTAACCACAGGCCGTATCATCTCCTCTCCTGTCGGCACCTGCCTCAATCTTACCCTCACTGAGAACCCTTATTGCATCAACCCTTCCTATGGATGAACGGAGCCTGGTATCATGACCCATAGTTTCAAGCTTTTGTATCAGCATACTGTCACATTCCTCTTCATAATATATAATATCGGGCTTCCACTGGTGGTGAAAACGTGGTGCGTCAACAGCCTGCTGCATATCCATTCCATATTCTGTAACATTGATCAGGGTCTGGAACACAGAGGTAATAATTGTTGAGCCTCCGGGTGAGCCAAGTACCATATACAGCTCTTCATCCTTTTCAACTATTGTGGGAGTCATGGAACTAAGCATCCTTTTACCCGGCTGTATGGAGTTTGCCTCACCTCCTATCAATCCGTATATATTCGGATAACCCGGCCTGGCGGAAAAATCATCCATCTCATTATTCAGTATGAAGCCTGCTCCTTCCACCACTATGCAGTTACCATAGCCGCTGTTAAGGGTTGTTGTCACTGCAACGGCATTACGTTCTTTGTCAACCACAGAAAAATGAGTTGTCTCCTCGCTTTCAGCGCCTGGTACAAGACCATGCCCTATCTCATCAGATAATGATGCTTTCAGGGGATCAAAATCAGACATCCTTTGATCCAGGTATTTCTCATCTGCAAGTTCCCCAAGTGGTATGCTAAGAAAATCGGGATCGCCCAGGTAATAAGCCCTGTCGGCATATACACGGCGTTCTGCTTCGATTATAAGATGAACATCTTCGACAGAATGAAAAGCAGCATCACCGGAAATTTTGTCCTCTGTCATACCAAGTAATTGCAATAAGGCTATACCCCCGCTTGATGGTGGTGGCATTGAAATTATCCTGTAATCCGAATAGCAACCTGCAAGAGGATCTCTCCAAATCGCCTCATAATTTTCCAGGTCATCAATACTTATCAGTCCGTTCCCTTTTTTCATTTCCGCGGTAATCATTTCCGCTATCTCACCCCTGTAGAAACCGCCGTGCCCGTAATCACGTATCCTTTCAAGGGTATATGCAAGATCAGCCTGGATAAGTGTATCACCCTCATTCCACAGGCTGTCCCTGACAAAGGCTGTTTCGTGATCATTACGGCTGATAAATCTCTCCCGTATCCTGTTCAGTGATGCTGCCTGCATGGCGGTAAGCACAAAACCCTTCCTCGCCATATCAATGGAAGGCTGGATAATATCCTTAAATGGAAGATCACCATAACGTGCATGCATATCCAGCAGTCCCGCCACTGTACCCGGCACGCCACTGGCAGCACGTGTGCCGGTACTCATTCCTTCAATAACATTGCCTTCTCCGTCAAGATACATATCACGTGATGCAGCTGCCGGGGCTTTTTCCCGGCAGTCGAGGGAAGTATATTCACCATCGCTGCTGCGCATAACCATAAGAGCACCTCCCCCCAGGTTGCCTGCAGTGGGATAACAGACAGACAGGGCAAAGCCTGTTGCGGCTGCAGCATCCCATGCATTACCACCGCTAAGGAGTGCCGCTGTCCCAACACGTGAAGCCGCAGGATGAGCAGACACCACCATGCCGTTAGAGCAAATTATACCCCTTCCCTCCTTAATATTATAATCCTGTCTGCCACAGGATGTTATCAAC
>CAZGUR010000317.1:0-3255 GCA_964529295.1 uncultured Rikenellaceae bacterium
TTTTAACATCTGAGATGGCCAGCTCAGGCAGCAGTCCGGCCCTGAACAGTTCAAACTGCCAGTGTTTCTCACATACATTGAGCAGTGGTTCACCCGGGAAGGCATTATTCCTGGCATACTGTGATATCCATCCACCCGTCTCACCCTCTCCCAGTTGCGGGTGATTGAATTTTTTCCAGCCGACAAAAAGCTTACCGTCATATTTCTCATCCTGGTATTTAAGCAGTGCTCTCTGAAGGGCAATATACCTGTTTTTATCTTCCGGTATTTGCAGTCCGGGTATATCAGCTTCAGGATTCCACAGCTCCGTTGTTATTGAGTATATACCGTACTGGGCATAAAGCCAGTCGGTAGCCATCCCGTAACTGTAGCGCTTGTCGCGATTCTCATTATAACTCACCCTCCAGCCCCTGGGCAGCTTATAGCCTCTTGCTTTGGAATAGCTGTCTGCATCGGTGCCGGCCAGCTCTTTTTTGTACTTATCTATATTATCCGGATTCATCCAGGCCTCCGGCACTTCTTCCCCTATTAACTCAAGGTATTTCCTGCCCATAATAAAGTCAAAGACGGCAACATCTGTGGGATCGAGCCTGGAGTGTGGTGCTGTACCCATGGGGCGGTAGGTGAACCCTCCGGCTGTATGATAAAACTGGGCCATAAGAATATTCCTGTAATTGGTGAAAAATTCAGCCATGGAATGGGTCTCGGGTGCTGACAGGGGGTAATCGCCTGACCCGCCGGCAAATCCATTATCCGTCCACCAGCCTTCAGGGTAGTTACGGTTAAGGTCAATACCTGATTCAGAGTCTTCTCCCATTTTCCCGTCATTATCATTATCAATGTCTTCCCTGATAACAGAATACCTTTGTTTATCTGTTTTCTCATTACTGCTGATCCTGACCATCAGCCTTGGATCTTCATCATCAATGATATATCTTCCCTCATCTTTATACCTGAAAGAAGTGATATAGCCGTCACCGTCAATGTCATCCGGACCGTCCTCATTTATCCTCCCATCTTCATCATCATCCCTATACATTGAATTATTACGCTGGGCTATACCTTTTTCAACACTGTTAAATACCCCGTCAGGGTTGATCATCGGACAGATATAGAATGCTTTGGAATCGATAAGGCCGGTAATATTATCATCATTGCCATAACCACTGACAAGCTTATCGATAATATACAGGCATACCTCAGTGCCGGTATATTCATTGCCATGTGTTGATCCGCTGATAAAATGCCCCGGCTTGCCCTGGTGACTTTTCATGGCAGGAACATTATCGATATTTTCCTTTCGTTTGTTTCTCAGCACAACATGTTTGTCTATTGTTGTACCTGTTTGCATATTGGATATCACAAGTACATAAATGGGTCTTCCCATGGTGCTTTCACCAATGGTCATCAGCTCGGTGATAGCCGGATAGGCAGCATTTACCTTTTCCAGGTATTCAACACTGCCTTTATAGCCATGGTAATTATCGAAGCTGATGGGCACCTTCTGGGCCTTGACTATTGCTGTGCTCAGTAACAGTACAATAATAATGCCCGGAAGGGCATAAGGTGTTTTCCGGATTTCTCTAGACATGGTAAGTGTTTTAATTATGTGCTTTTGCACCAAAGATTAATAAAGAAAAAGGAATTTTCTGACTGATCAATGGAGAAAAAACGTTTTTAACTTTTTTTCACACTGTGTGAGTTATGTTGTTCCTGTATCAGTCTTTTCATTATCCTTCCTGCTTATAAAAATATTTGATGATCCTGCACCGCAGCTGATAATTGACTTCATCCCGTTGTCAACTGTTGTGTTTGTGCGAAAAGTCTTATCCTTATGCACATGATAGATGTTACCTGAAGTGGGATTGGGTCCGGTAGGCACAAAAACAGTGAGGTATTCACTGTCTTCATGGTCATCGGTAATAAAACCGGTCATCAGGGTTCCGGAATTAAAAATATCAACCAGCACCACCTCCCTGAAGAATGATTTGTTCTTGCCGAAAAACTGCATAACGGTTTCCCTGGCCATTTTGTAGCCGGGTATTTTCGACAGGTACTGTTCTTCAAGAACAGTTCTGAAAAAGTGTCCCACCCTGGTCTGTATAAACAGGCCGAGGAGAAAGAACAGCAGTATAATAGCTATAACGGCAAGTATATACAAGCCTGTTATCACCAGCTCGGATTCTGTATTAATAAGACTTACCAGGGGTTCAAGGAATCTCTGGATAATATTTATTATCCACCTGAAAAAAATAAAGAGCAGCACCAGTGGCAGTATGGCCACAACGCCACCCAGGGCTGTTGTACGGAAAAAGTTCCGCAATCTTCTTATAAATCTTTTCATTTTTTTAAATTTTTTCCTTGTCTTGAAGGGGCTTCATTGCTCATTCGTCTTATAAAACACATGGCCTGTGTTTACTGCGAATTTAAGCAAAAAGCAGCTCATCATGATAGCCTGATTAATAATTGTTTTGACCCGGGTTTTAAGAGCCCTTAATTAATAACAATTTTTAAATTAAAAATATTATCTTTTAAAGGTGATTTTCTTAAAATCAAAACATTATGAATAAAGAAAGCAGTAACGGAAGTGTTCCTTTCTGTCCCACAATATTTGTAGTATCCGGTGGCAAGGGCCTGTCAGGTACCAACGTTGTCCGGTCTGTACTTATTCAGTTTCCAAAGCATAAGTGTCCGGTGAAAGTGATTCCGGATGTCAATTCAAAGAAGATGATATATGAGACAGTGGAAAGGGTGAAGTCCAGAAATGGAGTTATAGTGCATACTATGGTTGACCCTGATATCCGAAGGGAGCTGATTGAGGCATGTGACAGGGCGGGTATCAGAAATTTTGATATTGTAGGCGGACTTTCAGATTACCTCTCAGAAGCGCTAAACTCTGATCCTATAAGTAAACCGGGATTATACAGGATGAGTAACCTGGAATACTTCAGGAGGGTGGAGGCCATTGAATTTACTATGAAGCATGATGACGGTCTCAATGCACACAGGGCATGCAAGGCGGATATCATCCTTACGGGTGTATCGCGGACAGGCAAGACACCACTGAGTATCTACCTTGGTATGTTCGGGTGGAAGGTTGCCAATATACCTTTGATACCCGGACACCAGCCTCCCGACGAGCTGTTTATTGCAGACTCCAGGAGGGTCTTCGGACTTACCACAACAACCAACTATCTTATAATGCAGCGTACCAACAGGGTGAGGGAGCTTGGACTCTCAGCCGATGATGATTAT
>CAZGUR010000318.1:0-3212 GCA_964529295.1 uncultured Rikenellaceae bacterium
GGGAGATAGTTCATTTTGCCCGTAAGCATAATATACTGGTTGTCAATGATAACCCATACAGTTTTATACTGAACGATAAGCCTCTCAGCCTGCTTTCTGCTGACACCGGATTCAATAATGTGCTTGAGCTGAACTCACTGAGCAAATCACATAATATGGCCGGATGGAGAATAGGTATGCTTCTGGGTCATGCCGAGCATATAAATAATGTATTAAGGGTTAAGAGCAATATGGATTCAGGAATGTTTCTGCCGGTACAGAAAGCTGCGGTAAAAGCCTTGCAGCTGGATGAATCATGGTATAAAGAGTTAAATGCAATATACAGGAGGAGACAGGAACTGGTATATGAACTATTATCTGTTTGCGGATGTAAAACGCGTCCCGGCCAGTCCGGTATGTTTCTATGGTCTGAGATACCTTCCGCTTTTGCTGATTCATTTGAGTTTTCTGATTACTGCCTTGAAAAGTATCATTTGTTTGTTGCACCCGGACTGGTGTTCGGGGCTAACGGACAGAGATATATAAGAGCATCCCTGTGTGTTGAGGAATCAAGGATTAAGGAAGCTAAAGAAAGGGTATTGCAATCAGCATCAGATAAGCGCACCGGTTTTATAAAGGAAATGATTGATATGGTGCCGCGGTCTCATAAATAAAATGGCTGAACTGGTGCAGTAGCCTGATGAATGAAATGATTTTTTGTTTTAAAATACTCTATTATAAATATATAAATCAATGAAAGACAAACTGGATCTGAAGGAAAATGGTCTTTTCGGGAAAGATAAGAAACCACTGGTGATCTCCGGTCCCTGCAGTGCAGAATCCGAGGAACAGGTGCTTGAAACTGCCCGGGACCTTGCCGGTATGGGTATTAAAATATTCAGGGCTGGGATATGGAAACCCAGGACACGACCGGGCACCTTCGAAGGCATGGGATCGGTAGCACTGCCCTGGATGAAAAGGGTAAAAGAGGAAACAGGTATGCTGACGGCCACTGAAGTGGCCAATGTATGGCATGTTAAGGAAGCACTTAATCATAGCATTGATATATTGTGGATTGGAGCACGCACCGTGGCCAATCCTTTTGCGGTGCAGGAACTGGCGGATAGTCTGAGGGGACTGGATATACCCGTTTTTATCAAGAATCCCGTTAACCCCGATATAGAGCTCTGGATAGGCGCACTGGAAAGAATGAATAAGGCGGGTATTAAGAAACTGGCTGCCATACATCGCGGATTCAGCAATTATGGCATTTCACCATACAGGAATATGCCCCAGTGGGAGATACCTGTTGAACTGAAGCGAAGGATACCCGGACTGCCAATAATTACCGATCCTAGCCATATATGCGGGAACCGTGAGTTGTTGTTCAGTATATCACAGATTGCCATGGATCTGGATTTTGATGGTTTGTTTATAGAGTCACATCATATGCCTGAGAATGCCCTGAGTGATAAGAACCAGCAGATAACACCCGGTCAGCTGGATCAATTGCTTTCATCGCTTATATGCCGTAAGTCAGAAATTGATGATACAATACATATGGAGGAGCTGGCAGAATTCAGGAGACAGATTGACCAGTGGGATGAAGAACTGATAAGGGTGCTGGGAAACAGGATGTCCATATCAGAAAAGATAGGTAATTACAAGAAAAAGGAAAATATTACAATACTGCAGACAGGCCGGTGGTCCGAGATACTTGAGGACCGCCTGAAAAAGGCCCGGGAAAAAGGCCTGAGCGAAGGTTTTATAACCCAGGTATTCAAACATGTCCACCAGGAATCTATCAGCTTTCAGAACAGGGTGATGAATAAATGAATATGATTTATACCTTTAGTGAATAAAAAATAGCGGATGAAAAAGAAGGAGATAATCTGTAAGAAATTTAATTCACGCATATGTATGGGCAATGCCTGGGATTTGCTTCCTTCATTGCTGCCGGATAAGGATATCATTATTATCACAGATATTAATGTAAGCGGACTTTATGGTGATAATTTCCCTGAATACCCTGCTATCACTATAGGCACCGGTGAAGCAGTCAAAGAATATGACACTGTGGAAACCATTATTAAACATCTCCTGGCAATGGGAGCTGACAGGTCATCGTTTTTGCTTGGTATTGGAGGAGGGGTGGTATGTGATATTACGGGTTTTGTAGCTTCAATATATATGAGGGGACTGGATTTTGGTTTTATATCCACTACCCTGCTCTCACAGGTTGATGCAAGTACAGGTGGTAAAAACGGTGTTAATGTTAATGGAATAAAGAATATCATTGGATGCTTCAACCATCCTTTATTTGTTATATGTGATACAGCCATGCTTGCAACACTGTCCGGTGAGGACTTTACATACGGACTGGCTGAGCTGCTTAAGCATGCCCTGATACGCGACCGTGAATTATTTGTGTTTATGGAAAAGAATACCGGGCCTATACTCTCAAGGGAGCCGGGAATGCTTGAAGAACTGGTCTTCAGGTCTGTTGAAATAAAATCATCCATAGTGGAAAAAGATGGCAGGGAGCAGGGGGAGAGACGCCTGCTTAATTTCGGACATACACTGGGCCATGCAATTGAAGCTGTAACAGGCCAAAGCCATGGTATGTCAATAGCTGCCGGTATGATAGTGGCAGCTGAGATATCTTATGACGAAGGCATGCTGGAAATAGAGGATGTGGAAAGGATCAGGGAGCTAATGGAGAATCTGGGCTTGCTGCCCGGGATAAAAATCAACAGGCCTGATATCCTGGATAAGATACAGGCAGATAAGAAGAAAGAAGGCAGGAATATTCATTTTATCCTGCTTAAGGCTATCGGTGAAGGGATACAGAGAGTATACACCCTTGATGAAATCATAGCTGTAATAAGGACTAAAATCATCTGAAATGCAGGTAACAGTAAGCGCATCAGAGGTAAAAGGATCAGTGTCTGCACCGGCTTCAAAGAGTGCTATGCAGAGAGCAGTTGCATCTGCGCTGCTTACCAATGGTGCTTCCCGTATTTTAAATCCTTCATTCTGTGACGATGCCCTTGCAGCTATGGCTATGGCTGAGTGCCTGGGGGCGAATATAAAAAGGCTGCCTGACAGGGTGATAATAGCTGGTGGTTTTAGACCTTCCTGTAATGAGATATTCTGTGGTGAATCGGGCCTGGGAGCAAGAATGTTTTCAGTGCTTGCCTCCCTGCATAATGACTGGATAGAAATCAGGGGCA
>CAZGUR010000319.1:0-3191 GCA_964529295.1 uncultured Rikenellaceae bacterium
TTCCCACCAGTCCTCTGTGGTCAGTTCATCCAGTGCCATAGGCAGCAGTATCTCTTCCTCCTTCTGCACCATATCCCTCACTCCTTTCACGCAGGGCTTAAACAGCAGTTCAATGGAGTCAATAACATCCTGTCTGTCAATGCCTTCTGTACGGAGTATTTCTATACAGCCCTTCAGCTGCTCCCTTATCTCATCATGCTTACCCCACATAACCTTGGGCGGACCGGTAATATCCCTCTTCTCAAGGAAAGGAAAGAGCAGGTATTCTTTTCTCTGGTAATGCTTGTCAACATCTGACAGTTCATTGAAATATCCCAGCAGTTCCAGTCTCAGTGCCTTAAAATCTACCTGATCAGGCTGAACCGTCTTATCTAGTGCATCAAAGGTCTTAGCAACAACTTTAAGTATCTCCTCATTCTCCTTCTTAAAAACATCCGCCGGATGTCCTTCAGGTATTGATTGCATATTACTGAGATCTATATGTCCCTCAAGTACCTCGCCGTGTATATCGCACAGCTTTAGTACCTCCGCCTCGGGCAGACCTTCATTTATCAGTTCCTGCTCCACCTCAACAACGTCGCCGTAGGGCACCTGGCTCAGCACTGAAACAAGTTCCTGTCTGACAGCCTGGGCCGATTCCCCTTCATGTAATTTAAGTATCAGCTCCTTAAGCTTCTTTTTCCTGTAGTCTGAATTGTCTGATGATTTACCCATGTGTATAAAAAGTTATTCTGTTATAGTCAGTTTTTGATATCGTTGATAGTGGTAATGTCCGGATTGGTTAATGTCCGCTCCGGACATCCACACAAAACCTGTTTATTTTTCGTAACTGATCACTTCAACCGGACAACTTTCAGCTGCTTCAATAATGCAATCCTCATTTGCTTCAAAATCAGCATCTTTCTTTACTATTGCCACATCTTCCATTTCAAATACTTCCGGGCATTCGTCTGTGCACAACCCACAGGATGTACAACCTTCTTCTATCCAAACCTTTTTTATAGCCATAATATTCAAATTTTTATTATTTAATTATTGTAATTATTATTCAATACTGCTTCACCCCTCTCCACTTTTTGTGCCAGTGAAGCAATAGTTTCTTCTTTTACCAGCTTGTAAAAATCATCACGTACGGTTTTGTATTTATGGTGCACCGGGCATGGATTTTCGTCATTGCAGTTTTTCAGCCCGAATCCGCAGTCACGGAAGATCCCGTCTCCCTCAATAACATTGATAACATCATATATTGTTATTTCAGAAACATTCACGGGGAAGAAAAAACCTCCTCCCCTGCCTTTGGCTGAACTTACCAGCTTTTGCCTGGCTAGCGTTTGCAGTATCTTTGCCGTAAAAGCTGGTGGAGCATCAATCTCACTGCTTATCTCTCTAATAAGAGGTCTTCTGTTATTACTATTTTGAAAATATATATAAATAAGAGCCCTTATCGCGTATCTGGTTCTTTTGCTTAACATAAAATAAATAATTCTGGTCTGTTTCCGGATTCACCCATAAAGTTACATTAAAATCCCTTACTACATAATGTATTGTTTTTTCGTACTGCAAAGATATAAGATTTTATAAAAAGACATAACCATCCTTTTATAAATTATTTTTATATATTTGTTTCATCATATTAAATAGTTTTTAAAACGTTCATGATAATCGCAAGCATTATTTTCATTTCGGGCATGTTTAATCAGTCCTATTATAGCAGGCACCAAATGATCCTTGCCGGAGGAAGTACTTGGCGGTTATCATAAAAAAATTAATCTATGAAAACAAAAAATCTTTGGATCGGATTTGCAGCAGTAATGATAATATCGTTTGCTGTACTCGGATATTTCGGAAGAGAGATATACCGTGAGAAACCTCCCATACCCGAAAGGGTTGTAACTGAGGATGGCAGGGTGATAATGACTGCCGATGACATAAAGGACGGGCAGAATATATGGCAGTCGATGGGCGGACAGGAAGTGGGCACTGTATGGGGACATGGTGCTTATAAGGCACCGGACTGGACGGCTGACTGGCTGCACAGGGAACTTGTATATATAATCAATGTATGGTCAAAAGCGGAATACGGAAGTGAATATAAAGAGTTGAGTAATGAGAACAAGGCACTTTTAGAGTCGCGCCTGCAGGACAAAATACGGGCTAATACCTATAACCCTGAAACAAAGGATCTTATAATCATTTCACTAAGGGCGGAGGCTATTCAGAAAGTCGGAAGTCATTACACCGGGCTGTTTATGGATGATCCTGACAAGGCTGAGCTGAGGGAGGCTTACGGCATACCTGCCAACAGCATAAAGGATACTGAGCGTATGGAAAAGATGAATGCGTTCTTTTTCTGGGCAACCTGGGCCACTATCACGGAAAGGCCCGGAAAGGATATTACCTATACAAATAACTGGCCGCCAGATAAGCTTGGCGGCAATGAGCCAACAGGATCATTTCTTTTGTGGACTGGATTCAGTGTTATCATACTACTGGCTGGCATAGGTTTGCTTGCATGGTATTATGCTGCCAACAGGGAGGATGAGACATTGGAGGACAGTCCGGATGTCAATCCCTTATCCGGACTCAAGCTCACCCCTTCCATGAAGGCCACCCTTAAATATTTTTGGGTGGTGACGGCCTTGATACTCGTGCAGATACTGATGGGAATTATAACCGCCCATTACAGTGTTGAGGGACTGGGTTTTTACGGCTTACCACTGGCTGACATCCTGCCTTACTCCATTTCACGGACCTGGCATCTGCAACTGGCGATATTCTGGATAGCCACATCATGGCTGGCCACCGGCTTGTTCATTGCCCCGGCAATATCAGGTAAAGAGCCAAAATACCAGAAGGCAGGCGTTAACTTTCTGTTCATTGCATTGCTTATCATTGTTGTTGGCTCATTGGCCGGGCAATGGATGGGCGTAATGCAAAAGCTTGGTCTCGTTGAAAATTTCTGGTTTGGTCACCAGGGTTATGAGTATGTCGACCTGGGCCGTTTCTGGCAGATATTTCTTTTTATAGGCTTATTCCTGTGGCTGTTCCTTATGGGCAGGGCTTTATGGCCTGCAATTAAAGCCAGGACGGAGAACAGGCACCTGCTGATAATGTTCCTTATATCCTCGATAGCCATTGCCGCGTTTTATGGTGCGGGACTGATGTGGGGCAGGCAGACACACCTGGCGATA
>CAZGUR010000320.1:0-3191 GCA_964529295.1 uncultured Rikenellaceae bacterium
GGACGGGTTGAAGGGACACATCCGGTAAGGGAGTTCTGGGTAGGGGCTATATGCTTCCTCAGTGGTGGAGGAGGAGCAGGCGAACATATAATTAACCTGGTGGCTCCTCCCGTAATGAAACCGGATGATCCGTTCAGCTTTGCTTATGAATATGATTTCTCCCATCCTGCAACACACAGATGTATAAGGGCTAAAGCCTGCTTGAACCAGATATTCTCGGATGACCTTGATGATAATAATGTGGATGATATCGACTGGCATGTCAGGGATAATGATAATGAGGCACAGAGGAACCTGGATAAGATAATACTTCCACCGCCTGCACCTTCACCGCAGCCATCGCCCGGAGGCGAGCAGCCGGAACCGGGAGATGCCGGTGCCGACCAGGAAAACCCGGATGAGGAGGCAGCAGTAGATCAGGATACGGCAGAGGCCGTTTCTGTCGTTAACCTTAAAGGACTGAAGGAACATGTTTATACTGTCAGGAATATTTTTAACAGCAGAAAAAAATTCCTTATCATCTTCCCTGATAATTATAAATATATCCATAAACATTGCAGCATTGGATGGTACAGGCTGCCCGATAATCCTTTTGATAAACCGGTAAAGTTAGATGTTGTCGACAGGCCGGTAAAACATATTCCCCTTGCTCTTGAAGCAGGAGAAACAGCAGGAATTATATTCCTTGTAGCTCTTAATGAAAAGACGGCAATAAAAAAGGAAATACTGCTGCCTTTTGAAATAGTGGTTGACGCAAACAAAAAGGTTATTGATCTGATAAAGCCATGGACCAGGAGATTAAAGATACCAGCACTGGAAAAGGAATTTCTGCCCTTTTCCGGTATTACGGTAAGCCTGAACAAGGGAAAAGGAGTGACGCTGAAAGGAAAAGTACTGGATGCAAAGAATAAAGCTGTTCCCGGTGCTTTTGTTTTTATCAGAACGCTTAACGGGCGGCAATCGGCTATTGTGAAAACCAATGCAAGAGGGCAGTACAGTCTCACCGGTATTAATGCTGACTCTTACAGGGTTTATGCCGAAGCCCCGGGATGGCTTACAAGGGATAGAAGCATATTCATTGATGATGGCTGTGATAATGAATTGGTATTTACAGAAAGAGGATCAATTTTCGGTTCCCGTATAAAGGTAGTGCTGGAGAGCATTAGGGTAAAATACAGGAAAGATCCCTTATGGCGTGGTATAGGGGATCTGGCTTTTTTCTCGGCGATAATTCCTGATAATGACTTATCCCGGACTGAATATACACGTTTCCCGAAAAATGGTTTTTACCGGGCTGAAAGAAAATCAGGGAGTGAGAATATGAGGATGGGGATTACTGTTTTTGAGGGATATATATCTGGTAATATGACTGTTTTAATCTCGGGAAGCCGGACAAGAATACTCGATCGCAGGGATCCGTACAGGAGAATAAAAAAAGTCTTTAAAGGAAATGCCAGGGAATGGTATGGCAAATATAATATCCAGGGTGATGAGTGGGATATAAGCCTTAGGATAATGAGGTATTAGCGGACTCATATCTCCCGGGCACTTTCCCATGATGGTATAAATATACCGTAAGCGGCGGGGAAGATACCTGTAATAAAAGATCACTTTTATCCTGTTGCCATTCAGGCATCAAGAGTGAAGTCAAGGCCGTATTCCCTTAGTATATCATTCTCCGGCCTGGATGTTTCCTTGTTCCACCCTCTTGATTCATAGTATTTATCAAGATTCTCATTAAACGCATCACGCTCAACTATGGCGCCTTTATGCTCACCGTAGGTAAATTCATTATTAAAGAATTTTTCAGGTATGGTGTCGTCTTCTCTCCTGAATCCCTCGCGGTAATTAAACATCTTTTCCACGGTAAAGATGCGTGTACCTGCTTTATTGAATTCTTCCTCTGTCCATTCGAGTCCCGTTATAGCCGACAGTATATGCCGGTAATGAACCTCGTCCCTGTACCATGATGAAGCAAAGCTGCAGGCACCCAGTGAGTCGCGCAGACAGGCTCCGTCCTGTCCGCTCGTATTACCACCGTTCATATGACAGGCCCCCCTGTTGGATGTGGCATAGGTGATGGTCCAGTATGATGAACTGACCGGTACATTCCAGGCTGCCAGCTCATGGCCTTTTACATGTATGGCATACTTATCCGTTCCTTTTCCTATTGATTTTGACAGCTCTTTCACTCCGTGACCAGCCAGTTTGCCTATACCTTCCCTGTAAGTTATCCTGCGCATCATCTCCAGTGATGATTCCACGTCTCCCCACTTCAGGTCTATGCCGTCAAGGAAAGAGGCATCAATATCCCCCTTCTCCATTGCTTCCATCAAAAAACCTATGGTATTGCCTACGGATATTATGTCGATACCGTAATCATCGCCGTCATATATTAATTTGTGCAGACCGTTAAGATCCGAGATCATAAGGTTGGCACCCAGCATGGTGCCCGTTTCATATTCCGGTCCGTCATGCACCTGTACACCGTAAGCCCCTTTGGCAAAGCCGCTCTTCTTGCAGGCCAGCTGGCATGAAAAACATGCAAAATCCCTTTTCCATATCTTCTGCCTGTTGGCCTCAGTGCCTATCTTATCTATCTCGCTGAATGTTCCCTCGCTGTAATTTTTCACTGCCTGGGTACCATTATTGGAAGATGAGGCCAGGGCATTGGCGGTACCGCCGTACCTCCAGTTCATGACATTATCGTCTTTCTCCATAAATGAGCCCCTTATCTTACCCAGCAGTTCATTATATTTCTTCATATCGGCCACAGGCGGTATGCCCGAGCCTTTAACCGCTACGGCCTTAAGGTTCTTTGATCCCATCACACAACCTGTTCCTCCGCGTCCGGCAGCCCTTGCAGCAGTGTTGATAATACAGGCCATGGGTACCAGGTTTTCGCCGGCGGGACCTATATAACATGATTCATACCTCCCTTCTCCCAGCCTGCCGGGAAAGGTCTTGTCAAACTCATCCGTTCCCATACCCCAGTATTCCGAGGCATCTTCTATACTTACATTATCATCTTCTATCAGTATATAAACAGGCTTGTCTGATTTGCCTGTTACAAGCAAGCCGTCATAACCGGCATATCTCAGCTCGGGACCGAAAAAGCCACCCATATTGGAATAGCTGAGTGTGGATGAATGTTCATATCTTTTATCCACCGGACTGGTGCGTGGTGATTT
>CAZGUR010000321.1:0-3178 GCA_964529295.1 uncultured Rikenellaceae bacterium
TCTGTAATAACAACCCTATCGTCTTTTGAGGACCACATGCAAAAAGGGGGATGAAGATGATATATGACAACGGGGTTGAGATGTACCATAAAGACTGGGGTGAATTCAATGCAGTGCAATTCCTGGGCTCAGAAGGGAAAATAGAGATAAGCCGGGAATTCTATCGCTCCGACATAAAAGGATTAACGGAAAAGGAACCCGGACATGGAGACATAAGGCTTTATAAAAGCGATAATCATTACCAGGACTGGATAGATGCCATCAAAAACAGGACAGAACCGGTATCTGATGTGGAAACGGGTCACCGTACTGCATCACTCTGCAATATTATCAACATTGCATATGATCTGGAAAGACCGCTTAAGTGGTCGCCGGCACATGAGAGATTTATAGATGATGATGCCAATATGCTGCTCACAAGGCCTTTCAGAAGTGGATGGGACTTTAATGATTTTTGATTATACCTTAATGCTGAGGCTGATTTCTGATAATTGCAAACCGTTGGTCTGGATACCAATACAAGCAGTTAATTGAAAACAAACAATTTAACAATTCAACTATTAAATCACTAAAACTCTCAACTCCAAAACTGTTAAACACTAATACCATGAAAAACTTTCTTCTCGTCTTTATATCTTCTATAGCTATATTATGGTCCTGCAGCCCAAAGGAGACAGACAAAGACATTGCCCTGATTGAAAAAACAGAGAATAACCTTCTGCCAGCCGTGATTATAGAAGGTGATACACTCGAAACATACAACATTAATGAAAGAATGGAACACTACAATATACCCGGTGTAAGTATTGCCTTCATTAATGATGGAAAGATAAAATGGGCAAAAGGATATGGATATCTTTCTGCTGACAGCACACACCCTGTAAACGAAAATACACTCTTCCAGGCAGCGTCAATAAGTAAACCTGTGGCAGCCATTGCAGCTCTTCACCTTGTTGAGGAAGGGATGCTTGATCTGGATGATGATGTGAACATGCATCTTAAAGGGTGGACAATTGAAGAGAATGATTACACGAAAGGTGAGAAAGTAACTCTGAGAAGGATTTTATCCCATTCAGCCGGCTTAACAGTACATGGATTCGGAGGTTATTCATCAACTGATACCATACCCGATATATTACAAATACTTAATGGAGAAAAGCCGGCAAATTCACCCCGGATTTATCCTGATACCATACCAGGTGCTATTTACCGGTATTCAGGTGGAGGCTATACCGTTATGCAAAAAATGCTGACTGACATTACGGGAATGACTTTCCCTGATTTAATGAATATGTATGTACTGGATCCGCTTGGGATGAAAAACAGTACTTATGAACAACCCCTGCCTGGAGAGCTGACCGGCAACGCAGCAGCCGGTCACAAGCCGGATGGGTCCATGGTCCCGGGCAAATGGCACAGCTATCCTGAGATGGCTGCTGCAGGTCTGTGGACAACGCCATCAGACCTTCTCAGGTATGCTCTTGAAGTTCAGAATTCTCTGAAAGAAGAATCTAAGGGTATCATTTCACAGGGAATGGCAGAAGAAATGCTTACACCACAAAAAAATTCCCATGGCCTGGGTCCCGGATTAGGTGGTGAAAGCGACTCTCTCAGTTTCGGTCATGGGGGTGCCAACGAAGGCTACAGGTCCCAACTTTTTGCCTTTGCAAGGCTTGGACAGGGACTTGTAGTTATGACAAACAGTGATAACGGAGGCCAACTAATACCGGAGATCTTGAGATCATTCTCATATGTTTACAACTGGACAAGCCATAAACCTGTTATAAAAAAGGTATATGATACAGATAAAATTAATCTCTCAAAATTTACAGGTTTGTATTATTATTCCTGGCAGGGTCAGGAAATGGTGCTTGAAATAACTGCAGCTGAAAACCACCTGTCCTGTATACAGCTTTGGGACGGGATAAGTTATCAAATATATCCTGAATCAAAATTATTATTTTTTAATAAAGATGATGGATCCCCATTTGAATTCAAAAAAGATGAATCCGGTGATATATCTGAAATCATGATACAAAACCAGTATAACTTTAAAAAGAAAGCAGACTCCGCTAACTAAACCATTGACTGCTGTAGAAAGGCAATGATCCGTGGCACCGGAGTTGAATAAACTTATATACTATTTAACCTTTAAAAATATAATTATGACAAAAAAAATAATAATACTCGAAAATGAATTCCAGGCACAGAGAATAAGAGAAATACTAGATAGTGAAGGTGTACCTCATATTATCAGAAGCTTTCGCGGTTCGGCCTTTGACGGCCTGTACCAGGAAGCCCAGGGCTGGGGCGCAGTGGTAGCAGATGAAGAGTATGAAGAAAAGATTCTTGAACTGTACAAACGGATGTAAGAGCTTACAATTTTAGAATCAGTGATTGATAAACGAAAAGACTGTATGCCATTGTTGCCAAAAATTTGTATTCCTGAGTACGAAAAATTATGCAGTTTTAATTTTCTTTTTCAACTTTTTGTATTTCTTATTTAAATTAAACAGGGATATGTAAGATTACATTATTTTATCATTAATAACCGCAGTACAATGAAAAGCAGGCATACGGTTTATATAATCTCGAAAATCTGGCAAATTATTGAGCTTGCCGGATTATTTTTTTTAATCCCTGCATTTTTCCTTTTTGGTCTTTTATTTACAGGTGATTCATACACTGTTTTTAATTTTGTGAATTCATACCTCATCACAGGCATTGCCATCTTCTTCCTTATTAAAATTATTGTTCGCATAGCATTTGCAAGGTTGAAATCATGGTCGCTATATTTTAATTTCATTCAAAACATAATTTTAGCCGGAATTATCATACTGATTTTGATACTGACCATCTCATCAGATGCATTCTCATTCTTACAGGTTTTATTTTTGATCCTCTTCTTGTTATTAAGCTGGATCAATTACCGTTGCATCAGGGTGTATAAAAAGGAAATAAAATATTTCTAAACGCGTACACGCTAGTACTCCACAGCTTGTGTGCCTATTATTTTATAATATTCTATTGTAAAACCGAAATGCTTTTATATTTTTGCGGGGCTTTTGGCAGCCTCCTTCGCTTAAGCTACGGAGGCCAGTGCGGGGTATAGCGCAGTCCGGTTAGCGCACCTGCTTTGGGAGCAGGGGGTCGGAGGTTCGAATCCTCCTACCCCGAC
>CAZGUR010000322.1:0-3164 GCA_964529295.1 uncultured Rikenellaceae bacterium
TCAAGAATGTTACAGCGGGAGCTAACCCAATGGAATTAAAAAGAGGTATCGATAAGGCTGTCAGCGAGGTTGTTAAGCATATCGCCGGACAGGCAAAGGTTGTGGGTGATGATCTGAACAAGATTGAGCAGGTTGCCCGTATTTCTGCAAATAATGACGAGGAGATAGGCAAGCTGATAGCTGAAGCTATGGGCAAGGTCAAGAAAGAAGGAGTGATAACTGTTGAGGAGGCCAAGGGTACCGAAACTACCGTAGAGATAGTGGAAGGTATGCAGTTTGACCGTGGTTATATATCTCCCTATTTTGTTACGGATGCAGAGAAGATGGAGGCTGACCTGGAAAATCCTTATGTCCTTATCCACGACAAGAAGATATCAACAATGAAAGATCTGCTTCCTATCCTGGAAACAACAGCCCAGAACGGAAGGCCCCTGATGATAATAGCAGAAGATGTAGAAGGTGAGGCTCTTGCAACACTGGTTGTGAATCGCCTGAGAGGATCATTAAAAGTATGTGCTGTTAAGGCACCCGGCTTTGGCGACAGGAGAAAGGAAATGCTTGAAGATATTGCCATACTGACAGGAGGAACTGTTATTTCTGAAGAGAAAGGCCTTAAGCTGGAAAACACCACTCTGGATATGCTTGGACAGGCTGAAAAAATATCTGTTGACAAGGAAAATACAACCATTGTCAATGGTTCGGGTGGAAGCGATGCAATTGAAGCACGTGTAAACCAGATAAAAAAGCAGATATCAACGAGTACTTCCGATTATGATAAGGAGAAACTGCAGGAAAGGCTTGCCAAGCTGGCCGGCGGTGTTGCAGTACTCTATATTGGTGCTGCCTCAGAGGTGGAGATGAAAGAGAAAAAAGACAGGGTTGACGATGCGCTCAGCGCAACACGTGCAGCAGTGGAAGAAGGAATAGTGCCTGGCGGAGGCGTTGCTTATATACGTGCAATAGCATCACTTGAAAAACTGAAGGGTGATAATGAAGATCAGACCACAGGTATCGGTATAGTGAAGCGTGCTATTGAAGAGCCGCTGCGACAGATTGTCTTTAACTCTGGCAAAGAAGGTGCGGTTATTACACAGACCGTAAAGGAAGGCAAGGATGATTTCGGATATAATGCACGTATTGATAAGTTTGAGAACCTTTATGAATCGGGCGTAATAGACCCTGCCAAGGTGGTAAGGATTGCTCTTGAGAATGCGGCATCCATAGCCGGTATGTTCCTGACAACGGAAGCGGTTGTGGTTGAGGAGAAAGAAGATGAGCCAATGCCAAACCCGGGAGCCATGGGTGGCGGCGGAATGCCGGGCATGATGTAATAAATGTGGATCATAATCTGCATTAATCAGACTGGAAGAATTCCCTGAGATAAGACCTGGATATTATTAAAGAGCCGGTGGAGAGCCGGCTCTTTTTAGTGCGCCCGGCATGGTAAGATAAGCCGATTCATCTGCTCATTCTCAACTAATAATTATATATTTGCGCTTAATCCGAGGAATGATTGGAAGTGATGAAGAATACACGAAATTTTTGCATAATAGCTCATATTGACCATGGTAAAAGCACCCTGGCTGACAGGTTGCTTGATATGACAGATACCCTTACCCTGAGGGAAAGGAAAGAGCAGGTGCTGGATAATATGGACCTGGAAAGGGAAAGAGGTATAACCATAAAGAGTCATGCCATACAGATGAAGTATATGTATGAGGGTTCCGAATATATCCTTAATCTCATAGATACACCTGGTCATGTGGATTTCTCATACGAGGTTTCACGGTCAATAGCAGCCTGTGAGGGAGCCTTGCTAGTTGTGGATGCCACCCAGGGAATACAGGCGCAGACAATTTCCAACTTGTATATGGCCATAGATAATGATCTTGAGGTTATACCGGTATTGAATAAAATGGATATGCAAAGTGCCATGCCTCATGAGGTTAAGGATCAGATTGTTGACCTGATAGGATGTGAGAGGGACAGTATACTTGAGGTAAGTGCCAAAACCGGCACAGGTATTGATGTGATACTGCAAAAAATAATAGAATTGGTACCGGCCCCTGCCGGCGACCCGGAAGCGCCCCTGCAGGCTCTTATTTTTGATTCGGTTTATAACTCGTTCAGGGGGATAATTGCTTACTTCAGGATAATGAACGGAACCCTTAACAAGGGTGATATGGTGAAATTTTATAATACAGGCAAGGAATATGATGCTGATGAGATAGGGGTTTTGAAAATGAAGCAGGAGCCGAAAAAAACCTTGAGTGCCGGTGATGTAGGCTATATTATTTCCGGCATAAAGGAATCAAGCGAGGTTAAAGTGGGGGATACCATAACCCATCGCGACAGGCCATGTGAAAAAGGAATTGCCGGTTTCGAAGATGTCAAGCCAATGGTGTTTGCCGGTATATATCCTGTTGATGCTGACGATTATGAAGATTTACGTGCCTCAATGGAAAGGCTGCAGTTAAATGATGCTGCTTTATCATTTATTCCTGAATCATCGGCGGCACTGGGATTTGGTTTCAGATGCGGTTTCCTGGGCTTGTTGCATATGGAGATTATACAGGAGAGGCTTGACAGGGAGTTTGATATGGATGTGATAACCACCGTACCCAATGTATCATATGATGTATATTCTACATCAGGTGAAAAGCAGGAGGTTCATAATCCCTCCGGACTGCCATCTGTGACATATATTGACAGGATAGAAGAACCATATATTATTGCACGGATAATAACAAAGTCAGATTATGTCGGCAGTATTATGACCTTATGCATAGATAAGAGGGGTACGTTTAAAAACCAGGTTTACCTCACCACTGACAGGGTTGAAATCACATTCGAACTACCTCTTGCTGAGATAGTGTTTGATTTTTATGATAAGCTCAAAAGCCTGTCAAGAGGTTATGCCTCTTTTGATTATTATTATTCATCATATAAAAAAGCAGATCTGGTAAGGCTTGACATACTCCTGAACGGAGAGATGGTTGATGCCCTGTCTACCCTTATCTTCCGGGGACATTCATATGATTTTGGCCGGAGGATGTGTGAAAAACTTAAAGAGCTGATACCAAGGCAGCAATTTGATATTGCCATACAGGCAGCAATAGGGGCTAAGATCATTGCCCGTGAGACAGTAAAAGCTGTCAGAAAAG
>CAZGUR010000323.1:0-3143 GCA_964529295.1 uncultured Rikenellaceae bacterium
TTGGCAAATGGAACAAAACGCAAAAGCGAAACTCGAAAACTACCTTGAGCTGTATCCGGATGATGAAAAGGCCATAAGACAGGCAGGAGTGATAGCCGGTGAATTGGGTGAATACAGTAAAGCCCTGCGTTACTTCTCCAGAAATATTGATTATTTTCCTGGTAAGGCAGAATGCTTTACCGACCGTGCCGGTGTTTATATAAGTATCAAATCATGGGAAGCGGCTGTTTATGATTATTCAATGGCCCTGGACCTGTGGCCGCGCAATGGTGATGCATTTTATAATAAGGGACTGGCTTTATTTAATATGGGGAAGAAAGAAGAAGCCTGTTATGATTTCAGGATGGCCCTGCGTTATGGAAACAGGAAAGCCTCAGCAATGCTGAGCAAACACTGTATACGTTAACAGGAAAGCCGCACCTACCTTGTATGACGTAGTATCTTGGTGTACAGATCCCTGGGTTTAAAGGGCTTCAGAATATAATCATTGATATTTAATTTTTCAATCTTTGCCTCATGCTCGGACATAATAGCTGCCGTAAGAGCTATAACGGGCAGGTCCCTAATCGCCGGGTCATCTGAATTCCTGATAATCTCAGTAGCCTCAATACCATCCATCTCGGGCATATGAAGGTCCATCAGTATAAGGTCGTACTTATTATCCCTGATATAATCGAGGGCTATCTTCCCGTTCTCTGCATGTGTGACATTAATTTCCCACTTTGTCAGAAATTTATTGGCCACAAAAAAATTTATCTTATTGTCCTCAGCTATAAGTATGTTTTTTCCTTTTAGCTCGTCCCACCGCTGGTCTCCTTCCCCTGTTTCCTGTGCCCGCTCTTCGTCCGTGGCTATAAGGAAATCAAGGCTGAAGAAAAAATTTGAACCTACACCTGGCTGGCTTTCCACATCAAGGGATCCACCCTGCAGTTCTACCAGCTTCTTGCTTATCGACAATCCCAGGCCTGTGCCGCCGAATTTCCTTGTGGTATCATCGGAAGCCTGCTTGAAGCTTTCGAATATGACTGATTGCTTGTCGCGAGGTATACCGATGCCTGTATCCCTTACACTGAACTTGAGTTTTATCTCATTGCCTGACTTTGAAACCTCTGTAACACCCATCTCAATAGTCCCTTCAGATGTGAATTTCACTGCGTTTGACAACAGGTTGGATAATATCTGGTTCAGTCTTATGGGATCCCCGATAAGGTCATTTGGTATTTTTTTATCCATCCTGAGTATAAATTCCAGGTCCCTTGTTTCAGTTCGGAATGAATATGAACGTTTCAGGTCGTTCACAAATTCGAATATGTCAAACTTTGTTTTTTCAAAATTGATGCTCCCGGCTTCCATCTTGGTATAATCAAGCACATCATTGACAAGTGTAAGGAGATGATCGGCCGAGAAACGTAATGTTTTGACAAATTCCATCTGGTCCGGACGGGGATCGCCCTGGAGCAAGAGGTTGCTGATGCCTATTACCTCGTTCAGGGGTGTGCGTATCTCGTGACTCATAGTCGACATAAACTGCTGTTTGAGCCGACCGGCTTCTTCAGCTTTACGCCTCTCAGCTATCAGGTTGTTAAGCATGCGTTTACGCTGTATGGCCAGAGCTATCTGATTGCCAATAAGGCTAAGCAGGCGCAGGTCATCACTGGTAAAGGCTTCTTCATCATTATAATCCTGCAACACCATTGCGCCTATTATTTCATTTCCCATACTTAGTGGCACCCCCAGCCATAATTTACATGGCGTGCCAATCAATGCTATCTCCCCCTTGCGCTCCAGTTCATCTATATCAGCCATTTTCAGGAGAACAGGCTTGTTCTCTTTTATCAGCCATCCCGTCATGGTGTTTTTTACAGGCACTTCTTCAAAATAATCCTTCTCATCCTGGTAGTATGGAAGGGATAGTGTCTGGGATTCCTTGTTATACAGCACAATATAGAAATTCTTTACATCCCATATTTTACTGATCTCCTCCTTAATATTGCTGAATATATCGGAAAACTCTGTCATGGTAAGAGCCGCTGCCGATATATTATATATAACGGATTTGGTGTCGTCGTCCTTCTTCCTGCCTGAAAGATTGCGGTAAACAGCAAACAATGAACTTGTTTTACCATTTATAACCGCAGGTTGTATCATAATAGAAACATATAATTTTTTCCCGTATTTATTAACCCTGTATGTCTCGGTCTTTATGTATGTCTCTTTCTTTATACTTTCATCATCTGCAATTTTTTTTGTAAAACTGACAGCCTCCTTTTTTAACTCATCCGGAACAATCAGCTCATCAATATTTTTTCCCACGGCCTCTTCCATTGTATAGCCGAACTGCATGGTAAACTCCCTGTTTACCCTTTCAACAGTACCGTCCTTCGCTGTTTGTACAATGCTTTCGGGAGTAATATCAATAAGTGTTTCAAGCAATACTTTCTCTTTGAGCAGGTCTTCGATATCAAAACTGATGCTTCTTTGTTCCCCTGTAAGTTTTTCGAGCCGGGAGATCCTGTCCCTCAGTTCGGCATTTTCCCTTATCAGTTCCCCTGTTTTGTCTTTTGGTGCCATAAAGTCAAATTTACATATTATTTTTCTCTGCGGCTGTAATATTTGCAATATTTGCTTATGCCACATTCATCACATAGAGGGTTTCTGGATTTGCATACGTACCTTCCGTGCAGGATAAGCCAGTGATGTGCAAGCGGAATCAGCTTTTCGGGTATATTTGAAACAAGCTGTCTTTCAGCAGCC
The DNA here is from genome assembly GCA_964529295.1 of uncultured Rikenellaceae bacterium. Lineage (GTDB taxonomy): Bacteria > Bacteroidota > Bacteroidia > Bacteroidales > VadinHA17 > UBA9300. The sequence continues at coordinate 2,755 of CAZGUR010000323.1, forward strand.
AGAGTTGTAGCGGCATTAACAGTCAGACCTGTTCGTGCCGATACCCTGAATACATGGGTGTCGACAGCCATGGCAGGCTTATTATATATCACAGAAGCAATAACATTGGCTGTTTTGCGGCCTACACCGGGCAGCTTCTGAAGCTTATCGATATCCGAAGGCACAGTATTATTAAACTCCGAAACAAGTATTTCAGACATCCCTTTCAGGTATCTAGCCTTATTATTGGGATAGGAACAGGATTTAATATATTCAAAGATCTCTTTAATAGCTGCTGATGCCATATCTCCTGCTTCCGGAAAACGTTTGAACAGCTCCTTTGTTATGATATTAACGCGCTTATCAGTGCACTGGGCAGAGAGTATTACTGCAACAATAAGTTCATACGG
>CAZGUR010000324.1:0-3140 GCA_964529295.1 uncultured Rikenellaceae bacterium
CTTTTGTGTTCCAGTGCGAGGGCCCTCGGGCCAATAAACCACTTATGTTTTTTGTTGTCATGTTGTCCTTAGCGAGGGCACTGCAAAAAGCATGACAAGGCTATTAATTATACCGCATGTTATGGGCTGGCATTATTTTATTTTTTTTGCATTGATTTCTTTAGCATCTATAAATAGCGTCAACCCATCTATTTGTCCTTTTGAATTTTTGTTAAAGCTAAATTGAATATTATCCTCTTTTAAGAAGAAATCAGATTGGGATTCTGGAAACAATTCAGTATTAATTCCATTATCTGATTCTTTGATAAATAATTGTCCATTCTCTATACCTATTACAATTTTCTCCTTTTCTATTTTATAAACTCCTGCATATTCCTTAATTATTGACTGGTTCAGCTCAATATATAATCTTTGTTTAGGGAGCTTATCCCAGTCTAGAGAACTACTGCAATTTATAGTTTCATTATCAACTTCGGTTTCGAATGAATTACATGAATTACATAAGATGCTTTTTAGGAAACACCCTGTTTGTTCTGCTATATAGTATTTTGATATACCTTCAGTATGACCAGTACCTGTACTTGTGTGGAGCTGATAACATCCGCCAAGGTTTTTATAGCGAGCAGCTAATTCTAATGCCTTCTTATATGGACTTCGTGAACTATCAGCAGTACTATGGAATATTATTATTGGAATATTAAAGGCTTCTGCATCTGAAATCAATGAAGTGTCCTCGATTTGACCCCACATATCGACTACACCTCTGATTTTAAAGTTTGTATTTATTCCATTGGTTGAATTATCAATCCTTCCAAGTGAGGCTGTAATATTAGGATATTTATTATCAAAGTCTGGTTGACGCATAAAACTGATACCAATTGTCGCCAGAGCTCCACCACTAACCCCTCCTACAAATATTGCTGAAGTGTCAATCCCATACTTTTGTGCATTGAATACTAAATACCTCAATGCAGCATGGGCATCCTGGACGGCCCTATATGATTGTTCTAATATTTCAGTTTCCTCACTTCCCTTACTTCCTTTCCTTCTGTTGATATTAGCCACAACAAATCCTCTTTGCGCAAATAGTGGGCAGTACTTTTCTGTTCTTGAGTTATCACCTGTGCTTCCACCATGCACCAGCATAATCAGTGGCTTTTTCTTCAATGGGTCAATTGCTGCAGATGGATAATAAAGATCCAGATCAAGGATTTCGGTTTTCCCCTTGAAGTTTTCAGCCTTTCCATATATTATTTTTTCTTCAACCTGAATATCACGACTTCTGAAATAGTAATTATCAACAAAGCGATGTGGAATGCAATAATCCTGTGCTGTTATTTGGGTAAAAATCGAAGAAAGTAAAAATGGGATAAATAGATTGATCTTAAACTTTCTTTTCATAACACTTTCTTTATTATTTAGGAATGCTTGCCCATAACGGTCGGCGGTATGTTTCAGTAGGCGTTAACGGACTTCCGCCCGTTATGGCGGGCTTTTTGCCAACCTTTCATACTACCTTCTCGTTTCATGTATAAAGTTATACTTTTTTTAATTAAATCGCGTGCAGGCCTCAGCGGGGATATGCAAAAAGCCTGACAAGCCTATTGAATATACCGCAAGTTATGTGCTGTTTATTTTTCAGATTAGTTTTTGAATAAATCTTTTAAGTGGAGGTAGATTATTTTGGATTATTTGCCATACCTCCTCAGCGTCAATACCAAAATAATCATGAGCAGCAATATTTCTCAACCCCTTTATTTTATACCATTCTATTTCAGAGTATTGTTCTTTAAAACTATCGCTAAGTTTCGCAACCATTTCACCAATAATCACGAAATTCATCATCGTTGCATCAAATGCGATGTTATTACCATTCAACTGATCTGCATTCTGAAATGGTTCAGTATATGACTCAATTTTAAGTATTGCATCAAGAATACTCTCCAGCCGATTTTGGTCTTTAATATGCATACTCGGTCTCACGGATTATATTAGAACGGATTCGGCTTTTTATGTATTTCTCTCTGCAAATGTCTGGAGTTACACCAAGCTTATCGTAAATGTATTGTTTGAGTTCGATTTTCTTATCAAATAAATCTTCTGTACCTGGTTCAAACTCCACAACCAAATCAATATCACTCAGTTTAGTTTGATCTCCCCTGGAGTAGGAACCAAATAAACCGATTCTGACAATTCCGAAGGCTCTTTTAAAGAATTCTTGATTGTCAGCCAAAAACTTCAATATTTCTCCCTTTGAGTGCATTATGTTCCAAATGTACAAAATTCCGGTATATCAACCTTGGCTTAGTGTTTATTGTTCCTTAAATAGCACATAACGGTCGGCGATGTTTCAGTAGGCGTTAACGGGCTACAGCCCGTTATGGCGGGCTTTTTGCGCACTTTTCATACTACCTTCTCGTTTCATGTATAAAGTTAACCTTTCTTAATTAAATAGAGCGCAGGCCTCAGCGGGGATATGCAAAAAGCCTGACAAGCCTTTTAAACATACCGCATGTTAGGTGGCTGTAGCTTTTCATTTTTCTTTTAAGCATCTTACTTGCCTTGCTTCAGTTATTGAATATTTATTTGTATCAATTATGTGAGAATACCTTACACTTGCAGCAGAATCGCTTTGAAGGTATGTGGCTAACTTTATATAGTCATTTATAGTTGCCGCTCTCCAGCCTTCAGGACACAACTTATTAGTTTCGATAGCATAGCCATTATATATATATCCATATGAAAACTTCTCCTTGGAATCTGTGATACGATAAGCACCAGTTTTTACAGTATTCCATTCATGATCTCCGTATATTCTTTTGATTTTCGTACCGTCATTATATTTTTTGTTTTTAATGCTTGGGATAGTCCAAATTTGGTCGCCAAGTTCAATACATCGATATGTTAAGTTGTTAGCTTTATCCTCGACTCTTATTTCTTGGATTTTTTTTATGATTATCATCGGATCATCTTGCGATTTTGCGGATTCGTAATGTAAACAGATAACAAGAAGTATTAGAATTATTCTTTTCATAATTCCGGACAGTTTTTTTAAGCTCTGTCACCTAACGGTCGACGGAACCGAGAATGGCTTGCCATTCGAGCTCGCGAGCAAAGCGAGCAATGTTTCAGTAGGCGTT
>CAZGUR010000325.1:0-1170 GCA_964529295.1 uncultured Rikenellaceae bacterium
AACAGCCTCAGGCATTCCTCCAACAAAAAAATATTCTCTGAGCAGGTTAATGTATCTGGACTTGTATATTTTTACCAGATCCCAGTCACTTTTCTCCAGCAATTCATTCAATGCGGAATTTCCTGTTGCATCCAGGAATTCAGTAAAATCAAGAGGATAGAGATCAATAAAGTCGACCTTGCCAACCGGGAACGAAACATCTGAATAATTAGCCATACCCAATAGTGACCCTGCAGCAATAATATCATACCTGTCCTTTTCTTCAAAGAAGTATTTCAGGCTGCTTATTGCTTCAGGCAAGCTCTGTATCTCATCAAAAACCAATAAAGTGTTTTCGGATCTGATTGTAAGTCCTGATTCAATCTGAAGGGCTGCAATTATTCTTGCAATATTAAATTCCTTCTTAAAGATATCGTGCAGATGTTTATCCCTTTCGAAGTTCACATATACCATCTGATCATATTCGTTTCGCCCAAACTCTCTCATCAGCCATGTCTTGCCAACCTGCCTTGCACCTCTGATAATCAGCGGTTTTTTTGTTACTGAATCCTTCCATTTAACCAGTTCCAGGTAAGCTCTGCGTTTCATTTTTTCTGATCTTTTCATTATGATGCGAATGAATTATATTACAAATATACATTTATTCAAACGTATTTATGTATGTTTTAACATTTTTTCAAACGAATAACTGTATATGTGATCCCCAAATCAAACAATTCTTCATCATTCATAAAGAAACTCCTATTTTTGTAGTGCCAGAACAATATTGCCGGCCATAATATTTACCTTAGCCATAAATTGCATCTATGTCAATAAAAGTACAGGCAGTAACAAAGCTCTACGGCACACAGAAAGCCCTGGATGAGGTCAGCTTCAGCGTTAAGACGGGCGAGATAGTGGGATTCCTCGGTCCAAACGGGGCAGGCAAATCAACCATGATGAGGATCATCACCGGGTATATAACAGCCAACAGCGGCAGGGTGCTGGTCAATGGTATCGATGTGGCGGAAAATTCAATAGAGGTACGCAAAAAGATAGGCTACCTGCCGGAGAACAATCCCCTCTACCCCGAGATGTACGTAAGGGAATACCTCGGGTATATCGCGGGTATATATAAGCTGGGCAGGGACTCAAAGAGAAGGATAGCTGAGATCGTAGAGATGACGGGAC
>CAZGUR010000325.1:1180-3112 GCA_964529295.1 uncultured Rikenellaceae bacterium
CGGAGCAGCATAAGACCATAGGGGCACTGTCAAAAGGATACCGTCAGCGGGTGGGACTGGCACAGGCGCTGATACACGACCCGGAGGTGCTGATACTGGATGAGCCTACGAGCGGACTCGATCCCAACCAGATAGTGGAAATAAGAAACCTTATCTCCGAGGCGGGAAAAGAAAAAACAGTGATGCTGTCAACGCATATCATGCAGGAGGTGGAGGCGGTATGCGACCGTATCATCATTATTGACAAGGGGAAGATAAAAGCAGACGAGAGCAAGAAGGATATCTTTACGCATCTCGATAAACAAACCAATACCATACTGGTGGAGTTCAATCCGGATATAGACGTGGAGATGCTCCACTCCATAGAAGGCGTAAGGGATGCACGGCGACTCGAAGGAAGCACCTACCTAATCGAAACCGCTTCCTATGACGATATACGGGGCGATATATTCCGCTTTGCCGTGGATAAGGGCATTACCGTATTATCCATGCAGCTGAAGGAACAGAGCCTGGAAGAGGTGTTCAGAAGCTTAACAGGCTAAGGAGATATGTACAGATCGCAACAGATAGAGATAGGCAGGCTTACTCTTGGCGGTGACGCGCCGGTAAGGCTGCAGTCGATGACCAGCACAGACACCCTGGATGTTAAGTCCAGCGTGGCCCAGGTTCTGCGTATCATAGAGGCCGGGGGCGATATGGTGAGGCTGACAACACAGGGGATAAAAGAAGCGGAGGCGCTGGCCTTAATAAAAAAAGAGGTATGGAAGGCCGGCTTTGACACTCCCCTGGTGGCCGATGTGCATTTCAATCCCAAGGTGGCCGAGTTTGCAGCCGGCATAGTGGCCAAGGTAAGGATCAACCCGGGTAATTATGCTGATAAGAGGGCTGTGTTCAAAATCACAGAACTGTCAGATAAGGAATATGCTGAAGAGCTCGAGAGGATACATCAGCGCATACTGCCCCTTATCAATAGGTGCCACGAATACGGCACAGCCATACGTATTGGCGTAAACCATGGGTCGCTGTCAGACCGCATCATGACACGCTACGGCAACACACCCGCAGGCATGGCTGCTTCAGCCATGGAATTTATAAGGATCATGGCAGCCGAGAATTTTCACAGGCTGGTGCTGTCAATGAAATCGTCCAACAGCCTTATCATGATAGAAGCCACAAAGCTGCTGGTGCAGAAGATGCAGGAGGAAGGATACAGCTACCCCCTGCATCTCGGTGTCACAGAGGCAGGCGAAGGAGAGGACGGCAGGATACGCTCCGCACTGGGCATAGGAGCCCTGCTCAGGCAGGGTATAGGGGATACCATAAGGGTGTCGCTGTCGGAGCCCCCGGAAGATGAGATACCGGTGGCAAGGAGCATTGTAAAAATGAGTAATGTAAGAGTCCCAAATAAGCAGACCGGGCAAAGCATAGAATCAAAAACCACCGGCGATAGCCAGCCAGGCATAAAAAACAAAGTGCTGAGGCTCAAATATGATATTAAAGACCCTGATGAGCTGACAATAAGGGCTGCCGTGGACTCATCTGTGGAGCTTACAGAACGCCGGGCCACAGACATTGAGATAGACAACGGAACCAATTTACCAGAACAAAAGATACAATCAATAAAAGACGGCATCTTACAGGCAGCACGCATAAAGATGACCCGTAACGATTACATCAGCTGTCCCACCTGCGGCCGCACAAAGTTCAACCTGGCAGCAGCGGTGCAGGAAGTCAAAAAAGCCACCTCCCACCTCAAAGGCCTCAAGATAGCCATTATGGGATGCATGGTTAACGGTCCCGGTGAAATGGCCGATGCCGATTATGGCTATATCGGCGGTGCCAACGGCAAAGTGCATATATACAAAGGCAAAGAAGCAGTACTAAGGAACATACCGCAGGAAGAAGCCGTAAGCAAGCTATTAGAGATCATAG
>CAZGUR010000326.1:0-3101 GCA_964529295.1 uncultured Rikenellaceae bacterium
CATAACTTTCAGTATTTATTGAAGTAGCATCCTCACCAAAAGCAAAGGAGTTAATTTCATTCGCTGTTGCATTCTTTCCTATCGCAGTAGAATAATCACCCCTTGCAACAGCTTTGTATCCAAAAGCCTGGGAATAATCTCCTATTGATTTGGATTCAAAGCCTGTTGCCATTGAGTTTGTTCCTATACTATCAGGACTCTCAACCAGTACCTTTCCGGCAATAAATGCATTCTTTAAAGGATACCATGAAACACGATTCTCAGATGGATCAATTATACCTGTAGTATCGGTAGCCACATCAAAGTAACTTATACCATTCCCCTTTGTCCTGTCAAATCCTCCGATAGCAAAGCCTCCTTTGGGGCCTTTGGCATTGGTATCATCAATATAAAACCTGGTGCTGTCCTCTGTTATCTTCATATAATCATAACGATCAGCCTTGGTCCTGTCGAAACCTCCAATGGCAAATCCTCCCTTAGGACCTTTGGCACCTGTATCATCTATGTATATTCTTGTACTGTCAGCATTAACCACGATATAGTCATCAACTATTCCCTTTGTCCTGTCAAATCCACCAATGGCAAATCCTCCTTTAGGCCCTTTCCCCTCAGGTGTTTTATCAATGTATATCCTTACACTGTCGGCTGTTACATACATATAGTCTTCTGTATATTCACCTTTAGTCCGGTCAAAACCACCAATGGCAAATCCACCTTTGGGACCTTTTGTGAGTGGATCGGTCGGGACATAAACCCTTACTCCTTCATTATAGACTGCAAATACTATTTGTCCGTCTGATCTTTTTACCTCGAAGAGGGCATCCTCAGAGGTGTAATCGTCACCTGTTACTGCAAGTTTTGCTTTCATAGGACTGTCAGAGCCAATGGAAAAGTTATCCATTACATATACCGTGTCACCATTGAAAAGGAAGGGTGAAGACAGGTTTTCATATGCCTGGTCGGATAGCATTGCATAGGGCACTGACCATAGTTGTGCTCTGCCCATTTCAAACCATCCACCATTATCTACTTTGCAACGGATAAACAATGGAGAGCCTGACCAGTCTATTTCAGCAAAGGAAGAAGCGCTGCCATCAGTTTTGAAAGCATCAGGGTCACCTATAGTCAGGGTAAACAAACCGAATGAATTTGTCTTTACTGCATGTTCTTCTTCCCATACCACAACAGGAGTTATAGTATCGGATAATATACCTACTCTGACATCAATAGATGTGTTTGGAATAATATTTTCTGAGAGGTCTCGTGCCACTGCCTGGTAATTGAATCCCTGGGGTACCTGTGCAAAAAGGGACACACCAATAGCATACATGATAAGAAAGGGGATGATCTTCTTCATGGTCGGAGGGTTTTGTGGTTAATATGAGCAAGATACGATATAGACTAATCATGTCAAAACTTTTTAATAAACAGGGTGAATGTAGACACCAGGTCAGGCGTTTCTATATTATAGTGTTTAATAATGAAATATCTTATACTTATTTATTGGAATAAATATTCTCGCACATATGCAAGAAAAATCAATCCAACATTCTCGTGGCAACCGCGATATCATGACAGGATAATACGTGACATCAATGAATACAAACAGAAAAAGAAATATATCCGGAATAATCAGTTGAAATATTGATAAATCTGAGACAATGTATTCAACCTCAAACTCTCAAACATTGAACTTTGAACCCGGAACAAATAATATATTTTGTACCTTAGCATATCAACCAGTATAATCATCAAAACATAAACTTGAAATGAAAAAATTATACTCCCTGTTAACATTTTTTTTATTTACACTATTGACTTTTGCACAATCCCCTCAAAGCTTCAACTACCAGGCAATAGTAAGAGATGCCTCGGGAAATGCACTGGTGGATCAAGCTGTTGGAGTGCAAATAAGTATTCTGCAGGGCTCGGCAGGTGGGACTGCTGTTTATGTGGAAAGATTCACAACTGCCACCAATGATTATGGACTGATTAATATTCAGATCGGAACAGGAGATGTGCAATCCGGAACTTTCAGTACTATCGACTGGGCAAATGGTCCTTACTTTTTAAAGACAGAAATAGACGATACCGGCGGCACAACATATATTGAGATGGGGACAAGCCAGTTGATCAGTGTACCATATGCCCTGCATGCAGAAACAGCTGACAGTATTAATGGAGTTTCGCCAGATAATTTTATTACCGGTGATGAATATGAGGAATATGATCTCGAAAACCTGATAAACAATGCAAGCTTTGAATTATTCAGCTCAGGTGATAATACATATCCCGATTATTGGTCATTACTTGGTGAGGAAGATCCGAATACCTCTGCTGATCGTGTTGAACCCGGGTATTTTGGTAGTTCGGCAATAAAACTAACAGATGGGTCAACAGGCAGAAGTATTGCAATTCAACAGGAAGTATATTCAGAGGGTAAACTTCCATCAAAGCTTTTAGATGAAACTATCACTCTTAGCCTTTGGGCAAAAAAAGCTGCAGCATCAGGGATATCAATTGGAGAAATTGCAATAAATGATGGTTCCACACGTACTACAGAATCACTGGAAGATTCAGATAGCTGGCATAAAAAAACCATTTCCCATACAATTGCATCAGATGCATCCAGGCTTGTTGTTGAATTATGGCCTACCTCAAGCAATCCTGCTGAAGCAGCAAGTTATTTTTTCGATGGTGCTATGCTAACCATAGGTCCCTACACTCCTTCTTTCAGCTTAAATATTTTGGACCAGGTTTCAGGGGCCGGATATGCTACAATAGATATGCAAAATGAGAATATCACTAACCTCGCTGATCCTGTAAATGATCAGGATGCAGCGACCAAAGCGTATGTGGATGATCTTTTGGCAAGAATTGAAAAATTGGAAGAATCTGATTTGTTAAACAATGGTTTTGTCGATTCAAGAGATGGCTATCATTATGAAGTGGTAAAAATTGGAGACCAGATTTGGATGGCTGAAAATTTAAAATATTTGCCTAGTGTTGTAGGCCCCGGTACAGGCTCACAAACTAACCCCTATTATTATGTAAATGATTATGATGGAACAAATGTAAATGATGCCAAAGCAACAGCTAAT
>CAZGUR010000327.1:0-3076 GCA_964529295.1 uncultured Rikenellaceae bacterium
TAGTCATCCAGGAGGCTCCATCCCACAAAGCCGTCCCCCACTTCGGGCTCCAGGGCATAGAAAGCCACATTAGCCAGCGGCTGTGCCATATCGAGATGGTAGCTGCCGGCAGGTATGAATTTATCCTCCACATCCATAAAGCCACCCTCCAGCTCCGTCATTATATAGCCGGGCCAGTCGGCGGTGCGTTCATGTATCATCTCATCAATAACAAACTGCTCACCGGAAGCTGTCACAGGCTCCTCCAGCTGTGTCACTTCCAGTCCAAGTATCCTCAGCTTATCCACTATGTATGACAGCTCGCGGGGTATGATATAACCGCGGGGCACCCTTGCCTGCCTGGTGCCGACAGGTTTTGTCACCAGCTCTACACCCTTCACCAGCTCGGGTTTGCCGTCCTTGCTTACCGGCTCCACCTTCCTGACGCTTGTTCCGGGTATATAGTCATAGCTCAGCTCCTTATAACCCAGTATATCAAACTTGCCTTCGGAGACATATTCACCTTCTATATAATTCATAAGCTTGCCCGATGGTGCTTCCTCCTTTATCCTCCTCACCACTTCCTCATCAGCCTTCCTGCACACTTCCTGCATCTCTTCGCCGTGCTCATATGCATATTGCAGCAGCTCATCAGCAAACACATACTGGCTGTATACCATTTTCTCAAGCGACATATACCCTACCGTCTCGGTAAGTATAGCCATACGGTTACGCAGACCATAACCGCTGACCATAAATTTGGCCTCGGTGGACCATATGGCATTATCATGTGTGAATTCACTGGGAGGCCACTCGTCACGAGGCAGGCCGCAGTGGTAGAATATCTCTATATTACCGTTCTCCCTACCCCGCTCTGTTATGGAGGGGAAGATATCGTATGTGACGTAGTCGCGCGGACCGGCATGGGCTGTTGCCACATTGGAGCCGGCATAGACTATGGGATAGCCATGACGTGCATTGCCCATACGGTGTGTATCGTATATAAGAACCGGATCCCATGTATTAAATACTCTCTCATAGGCTCCTATCATATTTGTTGTCTCAAGCTTGATGGCATCCCTGTTAACATCCAGGTCATAGGCATTATGCCTTGTACCTGATATTATGGGATTACCACGGCTTATATTACGTGTTTCATTACCGTCAACATTAAAGTTGGGACAGAAGAGGATAATAAGATTATCAAGCAGGTAGTTCTTGTCCCCCAGCAATATATCCCTTACCAGCATCAGCATAGCTTCCTTACCCTCGCATTCGCTGGGGTGTATGCCTCCCTGCAGGTAAACAACCGTCTTTCCCGATTCCCTGGCCTCACGGGCGTTGGTAACACGCGGATTAGCCATTACCAGCACCGGACATGTACGTCCCCTGTCGCTTACGAACATATCAAATACGGATACATGCTCACTGTTCCACATCAGTGTCTCAAAATATTCCAGTATATCATCATTATCTGCCGTATAGGTAAAACCCGACAGCTCACAATCCGTACGCAGCTCATCCGGCCATTCGCCGTTCCAGCCCGCAGGCACCGCATCGCCCCAAAGTATATTGTCCTGGGCGAGGGAAGAAGGCAGTGTAAAAAGTACAATTATCAATACAGAAAAACAGCTTTTAAAAGTTTTCATAAGTGAATATTTTAATTGAATAAGTAAAGATAGCTATTAGACCGGAAGATGAAAGTTAATATTTCTTAAAGATGTGAACAGTCTGCAAGAAATAATTTTCGGGGAACGGCATGCTGTAATACCTTAAGCACAACAGGGATAAAAAACGGAGAAACATGTTCAGGCTATAAAAACACGTGTTCGGCATCCTCCCTGACGCCTTCAGTATGATATAGTTTTTCACGGCCGGCACATGGTATAGATTTACCAGTGAATTTAATACTAACCAATAAAAGCACTATACCATGACAACAAGAATTGCATTAACAATCGCAGCCATATTATTAATGGGATCAACAGCGAGCAGCCAGCTGAACCAGTATGCCAAACTCACCTGCGCCAGGGAGGGGGAAAGAACAATCGAACCCGTTTTCTTTGCCGGCATGTCGGCATCACACACACAGGTGATGAGCAGGCCTGCAGCCTATCTTGGAGGCAGGGCCGGAGTTGTCTTTAATGATAAGTTCAGCATAGGCCTGGCGGGTTACGGTTTGTGGTACGATTACCGACTTACTGAGCTTGTCAGCTCGGGTACCTACCACCTGGAGGCAGGCTACACAGGCCTTGTGCTGGAATATGTACAGGTGCTGGGCGAAAATACCAGGCTTAACTTCTCACTGCTCACCGGCCATGGCATAGCTATCTACCGCTATGACCGGGCTTATACCGGCGCCCTCGACTGGCATGCAGAGATAATAGATAAAGATACTTTCTCGGTTATGGAGCCTGGTATAGAACTGATGATCAGGACTGGCGAGAACCTGTGGATAGGAGCCTCGCTGTCATACTGCTCCACCTCACCCATACAGCTGCAGGATACGCAACAGGGATTGATAGAGAGTGTTAAGACAGGCATATCTTTCACATGCCTGCTGTTCTGAGAAAAAACAAAGGGGAGAGATTGCTTACCATTTACGTATACCCCGGAGTCTTTAATATGGGTAAAGGCCCTCTGTCACAAATAGACAGAGGGTTTGATGTCGAGTACGGGGGTGTTATTGATGGCATCAAGACCGGTAACCCTAAGTATATTACCCTTACGTTCGATAAGGTTAACGCGTGTAAGGCCTATGGCGCTGGGACGGCGTGGCGTGCAGCAGGCAAAGACACCGCGGTAGTCGCCCGAGCGCGTGGTGGTGCGCAGTTCATAGCCTTCGGAACGGTCGAAGTACCACAGTATATTCAGTTCCTTATAGTTTTCTATCTTATACAGTGCATCCGCATACTCTTCTTTCACCTCTATGGTTGAGACGCTGCGCATGATGCTGTCTGCCTGGTAAGGTTGTGCCTCTTCCCATTCATTACGCACATATCCTATTATCTCTATGTTCAGATCCATATTAATAATTCTTCTGTTTCAGCGACAGGGTTAAATTCTGTTTAATATTCTCATTAATATTCTCAGCGCC
>CAZGUR010000328.1:0-3062 GCA_964529295.1 uncultured Rikenellaceae bacterium
ACCATTGTATAATTTTTTTTATATCGGAAACATAAACTCTCGCCCTGTCATAATCAGGCAGTATTTCCCCGAAATAGGACTTCAGTTCCTCTGCGGAAGACTTATGATCTATAGATGATGCACCATCTCCCTTTTCATAAATCTTATCAAAAACCCTTGCAAGGGAAACCTCGCCCGCATCGGTAAATACGGCAATATCCTCCAGTGCGCTTACCTTGGCTGCACCATGCGCCGATGTGCGCTTACCTGTCTCCAGATGCTCTACTATAACTGCATTTTTGCCCTGGGCAATAAACTTATATAAGCCGGGAGATCCGGCTATTGCCATAAAGTCTTTCAGAACCATTTGTATTATTTTTCAGATTAATAATATTTTCCATTATGAAATATTCCTGCTTAGCTTAATATTCTCATATGCCTCATTCACCTTACGGAACTTTTCATGCGCTATCTCTTTAAAGTCTTCACCCAGGTGGTTTACCATATCGGGATGATACTTTCTTGCCATTTTTCTGTATGCTTTCTTCACCTCTTCATTACTTACATCCGGACTTATCTCCAGTATCCTGTAATCTGCGTCATTGGAAGGAATAAACATATTTTTTATTGAATCCCGGTCCATCACTGAGATATTCAGGTAGGAGGCTATGGATTCAATGGTCGCCATCTCCCTGGGGTCCACATGTTTATCGGACAGGGATATCCCGTACAGCATATGCATCAGTTGGAGTCGTGATGAATATTCCATATTATTTTTTATCTGGCGGCACACATCTGCAACAGCTATGTCCTGCTTCAGCAGGTCGCGCAGCATCAGCAGTGCCTCGGCTGCTGTCTCCTCTCCAAACTGTATCCTGAAAAAATTCTTTACATAATCCAGTTCCGACTTTACAACCTTACCATCAGCCTTCATTACTGCAGCCACCAGTACGAGCAGGCTAAGTCCAAAATCACCGGCTGTGGTTTTATAGTTCTGTCCCCTGTAGCTTGTGGTTGTCACATCCTGGCGCGGACCATCAAACATTGAACCTACTGCAAAACCGAAAAGTGCACCCAGCGGTCCGCCGAGAAACCAGCCCAGGCCGCCACCGACCCATTTGGCATATTTACCCATATAAACCTGTTTTGAGCTGTGATAAGATATCCCTGTGTATATCCAGTACTTCCTGTATAATCATACTGTTATCCGAATTATTTATCCTGTAATCTGATCTTTTTACTATTTCATCATCAGGCATCTGCTTATTAACCCTCTCCATAACCTGCTCACGGCTCATATTGTTTCTCTCCATAACTCTTTTTATTCTTTCGTCCAGTGGTGCGGTAACAGCCAGTATCCTGTCAACATGCTTTTCGGCCCCTGCCTCAAATAAAATGGCAACTTCAAAGACAACATAATCAGCGTCCTGCTGACGGCGCCACTCATTATACCAGTCAAGTACAAGAGGATGCACCAGTCTGTTAACCTTGTTCAGCAAATCATCATCATTGAAAATTAATGATGCCATCTTCATCCTGTCCAGTTCACCCGTTGCATACAGGTCTATCCCCATAACATTCGCCAGTTCAGTCCTCAGTCCTTTATTATTATCCATTATTATACGGGCTTCATCATCAGCAGAAAAAACAGGTATGCCCAGCACCTTAAATATTCTGGACACAGTGGACTTACCACTGCCTATTCCCCCTGTCACGCCTAAACTGAATATCATTTCTTCTCAATAATATATTCCACCCTTCTGGGATTGTACCTCACTGAATTAATGAAAGAAGGAAGATTTACAATCTCAACCTTCAGGCTTTCAACTTTTCTAATATCAAGGTTTTTCATATCAACAACAGCTTTAACCGGTATATCCCGGATCCTGTTATAATCACTAAGGGCAATATTAAAATGTATTCTTACTGCATCCGGGAAGAGTCTTACATTTGCTGTATCCGGCTTATTCAGTATTTTAATGCCTACCTCTATGATCTGCTCGGTAAACTGCTCTACCGGCACTGTTATCTCCACATTCTTATGGGAAATGCCCACCTTACTGATAGTTTCGATATCAAGCTTCCTTGTAATCTTCTCGTTGACCTGGTTGAATTCGTGGTATACAGTACTGACGAAAGCAATGGTATCTATAACTGTTTTCGGTCCGCTCAGGCTTACCGAGTCCGGTTCGGCTATAATCTCCCCGTTCACCATGAATTGTCTCTGTGGTATAACTTTTATATCAGGTTTTACAGGCACCTTTCTGCTTATTACTTTACCAAAGATAAAATTAAGCGTATCGGGTCTTACGGCATTGATCTCAAATTCACCTCTGAGCTGCCTCTTAAAGGACTCTCTCAGGTTAAAAGAATAAATAAAAAACTCCTGTTCTGCAGCGTCATCCCTGACAGAACGGCCCCAGTTACTTACATTAATAACCAGCGGTACACGGTTGCCGCTTATCTTGTTCTTCAGCACAGAGTACCCGGGTCCGTGTATATCAAGACTCATCCTGTCCGGCAATTCATTTACAAGAGCCATATTGTCCGGGAAATTGATATATCTAACCGGATAATTTATCGTACTGTCTATATCCTTGCTGAGTGCATTGATAAACCAGAAAATAAATGAAAGCAACAGGAAGAAAGAGAAAACGGCAACATTCCGGTTAAACAGTTTCTCTTTCAGACTACTGAAAATATTTTTCAGCTCGATGCCTGAACTTTCACCTGGATCCATAAGGCTCTCCTTTCAGCTTACCCCGCAAGCTTATCTTTTCTGGTCAATATCACTCGCATCTTTCAATACGGCACTCTTGTCAATCTTTAAAAGAACATTATCACCGGCATCAACAGTTACAGTATTATCTTTGACATCTGTTACCCTGCCATATATTCCTCCTGTGGTAATGATCTTATCTCCTTTTTTCAGTGAGCTCCTGTAATTATTCAATTCTTTCTGCTTTCTTACCTGTGGTCTTATCATGAAAAAATAGAAGATCACAAAAACAAGGATTAAAGGTAAAAAAGTTACCAGTGGGTTCTGTCCCTCAGGTGTTGGTCCCATCAAATACAAAAATGCT
>CAZGUR010000329.1:0-3018 GCA_964529295.1 uncultured Rikenellaceae bacterium
AACGGGTAGCCGAACCGGTCGATAAAACCACCGGCAGCACCGGCATATTCAAACCTGTCAGGTTCATGATAACTGAGTATCTTGGGCTGACAGGCTGCCACTTCCGGGTTGTTGTCCATATAGTCAGTCACCGTACCAAGCCAGCCCGGACTTACTTTAATATCGGAGTTAAGCAGTACAAAATATTCTGAGTCTATTCTTTTCAGAGCTTCATTATATCCCCCTGCAAAGCCGTAATTCCGGCCCATTTCCAATAACACGGCTTCCGGGTGATTTTTTCTTATATATCCACATGAGTCATCCTCGCTGCCGTTATCGGCCACATAAACCCTGGTGCTGCTGCCGGACGATGAGGTTTTTATTACGTCTCCGAGGAATAGTTCAAGGTATTTTCTACCGTTCCAGTTAAGTATGACTACAGCTGTTTTAATCATATGCCGGCCGGTTTTTTATGCTTCCATCTTCTGTGTGTCCACATCCACAGCTCCGGTCTTTCTCTTATCTGATCCTCAAGTAGCCTGACATGCCTTTCGGTTACCTCGTAGGGCTTTAATTTCGTTGGTTCTTCAGTAATTATTTTTACAGTCAGCTCATAATAACCTCTTTTTACCTTATCGATATGGAAAAAAACAACAGCCATATCGAATTTATGTGATATCTTTTCTATACCCAGGTATACCGGCGTGTCCTGATTCAGAAACCTGGTCCAGTACTGTATCTCGCCGTTAGGAGGTGTCTGGTCCGCCACCAGCCCGGTAAGGGTGTTGATGCCTGCTTTTTCGTAGCGGTATAACGTCCTGCCGGTTTTTATCATGGGTATCAGCTCAAGACCGTACTGTGATCTGAATTGCTTGAAATACCTGTCAAAATACTCGTTGGCCAGGGGTTTATAAACGGTTATTGACTTATATTTAATACTGAGGGGAAGGCTTATGATCCATTCCCAGTTTCCATAGTGACCGAACACGGCAACAGTGCTTTTTCCCTGGTCGTTGAGCCTGTCCAGTAGCTCGGGATTCATCACCTTATACCTCTTTTTTATTTCAGGTGCTTTCATGTTCTGCAGCTTCATTATCTCAACGAAGATATCTGAAAGGTGACGATAGAATTTTTTTGAGACAGCAACCAGCTCTTTTTCTGTTTTATCCGGGAAGGAATTACGCAGGTTTTTCATTACCACATCTTTGCGGTAACCCGGAAAATAGTAGAGGATAAAATAGAACAGCGGCGTAAAACCATACAGTATTCTAAGGGGTAATAATGTTATTACGCGGTTAAAAGCATAAAAGATATGGAATAATATAGCTTTCATTTTAATCTTTCTTATTCATCTTTCCGGCTATCCCGGGTATTATCAGTTATCAGTTTTTGCAATCGGGTTTATAAGAACGGTCACCCTCTATTTCTTCATATGCCTGTCCACCTCCAGCCTGAAGGCATCATATATATTGCAATTTGATGCTATTATCTCTGACCCGTCAATATCATTTTTATTCCCGCTGAAATCACTTGCTTTTCCGCCGGCTTCCCTGATAATTTTAATTCCCGCCGTCACATCCCATCTGTTAAGTCCGTATTCATAGAAGCCATCAAACCTTCCGCAGGCGACATAAGCAAGGTCAATAGCAGCCGATCCCATTCTTCTGACTCCCCTTGTGTGTCTTATAAAGTACTCCAGGCTGGTCATAAAAGTATCCAGTCTTCCGTAATCCTTAAAAGGGAAGCCTGTTGCAATAAGACTGTCATTAAGGCTGTCTGATTGTGAAACGTATATCCTTTTACCATTCAGCCATGCACCACCCTTATCATAAGCATAAAAGAGTTCATCGCCCGGAACATTGAGTATTACACCAAGTAATATCTCACCTTTCTGCACCAGCCCTATGCTTATTGAATAAACAGGCAGTCCGTGCATGAAATTAGTTGTGCCATCCAGGGGGTCAATAATCCAGTTAAGGCCGCTTTCTGCTAGCTCACCTGTTCCTTCCTCTGCTATAAAACCTGCCTTCGGCAGAAGGGCTGACAGTCCGGTAGCCAATAATTTTTCAGCTTCTATATCAACATAGGAAACAAAATCATGCAGGCCTTTTAACCTGGCATCATCAGCATCAAAACCTGCTGATTCTTTTTTTATAAATTCACCGGTGTGACCGGCCAGAGTACAAACGTCCCGGCATAAGCTTCTCAGATCCATAGACTTTTTTTATACTGTAAAATTACCATTTTCATCAGTTTCTTTAAGGATGTGTCTGCTTATTTTTCCTTCAAGCTTCCTGTCAAAGGATGTATACACCCTGATATAGTTTTCTGTAAACCCTGATATCCTCCCCGGTGGGTCTTCACTTTCCCAGAGTATGTCAGTCTCCATACCGCTACATTTTCTGTTGAATTGTTTCTTTTTTAGTTCTGATAAGGCCTGCAACTCTTTTGATCTGCTCTGCCTTGTTGCATGATCAATACTATTTCCCATTAATGCTGCAGGTGTGCCTTCTCTTTCGCTATAGCTGAAGACATGGAGGTATGACAATTCAAGAGATTGAATAAAGCGGCATGTCTCATTAAAATCATTATCTGTCTCGCCCGGAAAACCAACAATAACATCAGCCCCTATCCCGGCAAGGGGTATTGCTTTCCTTATCTTTTTCACCCTTGATGCAAAGGTCTCTCTTTTGTATCTCCTCCTCATTCCTGCAAGGACCTTGTCTGATCCGCTTTGCAGAGGTATATGAAAATGAGGCAGTATCTTTTTATTATCCGCTACAAGCTTAATTATTTCGTCTGTTATAAGGTTGGGTTCAATAGAGGATATCCTGTATCTTTCAATGCCTCTAACATTAAGTAGTTCCTTTAACAAGTCGTGGAGCGATTCATTGCTTGATTTTCCGAAATCGCCAATATTTACACCGCTTAGCACTATCTCTTTTATCCCTTTTCGGGCTATCTCCTCCGCGTCTTTTATGCATTCCTTTATAGGCTGGTTGCGGCTTTTCCCCCTTGCCATGGGTATTGTGCAATATG
>CAZGUR010000330.1:0-3006 GCA_964529295.1 uncultured Rikenellaceae bacterium
ATAAAACAGTCGGTCAGATATGTGATGAGAATAAGGCTGACGCCGGGGTGTTTATGCTGATAGCTAATATGTATAACGGTTTTTACCCGGCCCGGGATGAAATAGAAAGCATCACCGATATATCCATGATAATCGATTTTCTGAAAAACAGCCATAATTATTATAAAAATGACAAATACCCTGAAATAAAGCACTTTATTGAACTTTTGCAGTCAAAGCACCAAGGCAGCAATATAGGCCTGGTGGAGCAGTTCTTCAATGAATACTTTGAGGAGGTAGTTGAGCATCTGGACTATGAAGACGAAATAGCCTTTCCATATTTCTGCCAGCTGAGTACAGGCACAGGGAAAGGAAAACCCGCAAAGTCAAAATTCTCCGTTAATGAATACAGGGAGCACCATACGGATATTGAAACCAAGCTTACCGACCTAAAGAATCTTCTCCTGAAGCATATATCAATAGAAAATGAATTGCCTCTCAGAAGGAAATTCCTGGTCAGTCTTTTTGAGCTTGAATATGACCTGAATATTCATTCCATGGTAGAGGAAATGATACTGCTGCCGGTTGTGGATAAACTGGAAAGAAAGATTAAATGAAGAAAACCAGGATTAATGTCGCCATTGTTGAATCCTCCGAAATAATTTTCGAAGGGCTCTCAAATATTCTGCACAGGTTTGATAAGCAGTTTAACCTGTACAGGGCATATAACCTGGATGAGATCAATAACTTGATGATAAGGGTGAATATTGACATTGCCATTATCAACCCATCCTTCATTCAGAATAAAGAGCAGGAATTCATAAAGCTTAGAAAGAGAAACCCTGAAGTATTCAGTATAGCCCTTGTTTATACCCTCTTTGACATCTCGCTGCTAAATGAATTTGATGAATCCATCCATATCACAGACAGTCCGGATATAATGCTAGGTAAGATAAGCAGATCATATGAAGAGCGGCGCAATAAAAGCCATGACCAGCTTACCCGTCGTGAAACCGATGTGCTGGTACAGCTCGTAAAAGGACTGTCAAACAAGGAAATAGCCGATGTCCTGAATATCAGTATTCATACTGTTATCAGTCACCGCAAAAACATAATTGAAAAGACAGGTATAAAAAGTCTGCCTGGACTGACAATTTATGCGATATCCAATAATATAATTCCCCTCGATTAACTCCAATAGCGATACCCTACCCCTTTTCATTGGGATAAATAAGGTCAAAACCACTATTTCTAGGGATATATAATCTTTCTTTTTAGCCTTAGTTTTGGCATTGCACCGACTCTTATCACAGTTGAGACCGTCAATATATTAAGGTAAAAATGAATTTATCGGAATTAGTAACCGGACAGGAAGCATATATAACAGGAATAAAGGGTAACAACGGAATAAAAAAGAGGCTAAACGAACTGGGTTTTATTGCCGGTCAGAAGGTGAAGGCAATAAAAGCCGCTCCCCTGAAAGACCCTGTTGAATATGATATTATGGGTTATAAGCTGACAATACGGAAGAAGGATGCTGCAACCATAAATATTAATGATGTCCGGGCCGAACGGGGCATTGATTATAAAAATGCATATAATATTTTTAACCCTCCATCTGCGGGTAAGCCACCCGGTAATGCTGACAGGTCTCCCCGGGAAAAAACAATCAGGGTGGCAATGGCAGGTAACCCTAACTGTGGGAAGACAACAATCTTTAATTTTGCCACAAAATCGCGCGAGAGGGTAGCTAATTATTCGGGTGTGACAGTGGCCGCCAAGGAGGCCAGGCTGACAATGGACGGTTATAATATAATAATCACCGACCTGCCGGGCACATATTCCCTGTCGGCTTACTCACCTGAAGAAATGTTTGTTGCTGATTTTCTGCAATATAACAGGCCGGATATAGTTATCAATGTACTGGATGCCGGAAACCTGGAACGTAACCTTTACCTTACAAGCCAGCTGATAGACATGGGTGTAAATACGGTAGCGGCACTGAATATGTATGATGAGCTGGAGTCCGGTATTAATAAGCTCGACCATAAAGCGCTGGGTGAGCTCCTGGGCATACCGTTCGTTCCCACAACAGGAAGTCGCGGCTTGGGTATAAGGGAACTGTTCAGAACAGTGATAAGGATGTATGAGGACAATGAACCATTGCACAGGAAGGTAAGGATTCCCTACGGCCAGGATATAGAAAGAGAGGTTTCATCCCTTACAGATTATATCAATAAAAATATCTATGCCGGGAATAATACCATAAGCAGGTTCGCTGCCCTCCAGCTTCTGGAAGGTGAAAAGGGCATAATGCCTTTCATAGATAAAGATAAAAAGGAAAAACTGTCAGCATTCTGCACTGAAAAGCGCCTGGCCATAGAGAAAGGCATAGCTCATGACTTTAACACTGAGATTGTTAACTCAAGGTACGGTTTTATCGAAGGAGCCCTGGCCGGGACATATACCAGGGGGAGAGAAACAAAGCTGAGCCTGACACAGAGGATAGATAAAGCCTTAACACATAAACTATGGGGCCTGCCGGTTTTCTTTGCGGTAATATGGTTTATCTTTTTTGCCACCTTCAGGCTCGGGGAGATACCTATGACAGGCATTGACAGACTCTTCGGGTGGCTGTCTCATATAGCAGGCACCAGACTGCCCGAAGGAATGCTGAATACACTTATCACAGATGGTATTATAGGCGGTGTCGGCGGGGTTATTGTTTTCCTGCCCAATATAATGATCCTGTTCTTTCTTATATCTGTCCTTGAAGACTCCGGATATATGGCGAGAACCGCTTTCCTGATGGATAAGGTAATGCATAAGGCCGGACTGCATGGAAAATCCTTCATACCCCTGCTGATGGGCTTTGGCTGCAATGTGCCCGCCATAATGGCCACACGCACCATTGAAAGCAAAAGAGACAGGCTTATAACCATGTTTATCACCCCCTTTATGTCCTGCAGTGCAAGGCTTCCTGTATATGTGCTGTTTATAAGTGCATTCTTTCCTCGCTTTGAAGCG
>CAZGUR010000331.1:0-2983 GCA_964529295.1 uncultured Rikenellaceae bacterium
AACATAAATCCTTCCTGTCGGTTTCATTACTCTTTTGAATTGATTAAACACTTCTTTAAAGAAAAATTCCATAATCCCTAAATCTCCGAAGTTACGACTAAAACTCTTTCTTGTAGCATAGTGTTTTGCTGGAACAAAATAAGGTGGGTCTGTTATGATTAAATCTATTGATTGGTCTGGTAACTGCTTCAATTCGTCAATACAATCGCCGTGAATTATCTTACTTGCCATTCTTAGTTGCTCCCTGCTTGGAGGACAAAACCTCTATTGAGTTTAATACCTGTTATGTCTACCATTCTCATCATATAACTACCTTGCTTCGTGTGTTATGTATATTTCTTCACTTTTCTTTGTTCTATTTTCATTCCAAAATATAAACCTATTACAAAACTTGTTATTATTAAACTTATATCAGTAATAATTTGTTCTATCATTTTTCCTTAACTTTCTCCTTTAAAAGTGGACAATCCGGATTAATGCAATCGTGATAATATAATGCCACAATATCACTCATGCCTTCTGGACTTTTAAATCCGCAATGTCTACATATAATCATTGTCTTCACCTATTAGGTAAACTTTCCCTTAGTAATTTTCCAACACTCAGCAGTTTTCTATAATAATACCGTTGTATAAAAAATGCAACGATATGTGCGAAGAAAAATATTATCATTTCAAATATTTGATTAAATATTGCTAATAATCCCGTTGCTATTGATAATATTGTATAAAAAGCTATATAAATTATATACCACATTCTATAATTTTCATAATCAAATTCTAATTTATTATTCATTACCATTCACCTTCATATCTTGATACTAGATAATAAATAATTAAAAATAAAAACTGAAATATTACCATTCCGTATAATTCACTCATAGTAATTAATTGGACTTTCATAAGTATAATACCTATTGAAAGTCCACCTAAAAATATTAACACTGTAAGCCAATATTCATTTATTTCAGGTATGCCTAATTTCGATAATCTAAATTTACAACTATCAAATGCAAAATATAACGGGGACACATTACCCCCGTTATCTTTTTGAGGTATGGTAGTTAGGTCGGGTTTATTGTGATGGTTATGCAGAGGTGCCATCAGCATATCACCTGTATGCCTAATTTCAATAACATAGATCTATAACTATCAACTCCAAAAGAAAACGGGGATGCGCCCCCGTTATCTTTTTGGAGTATGGTAGTCGGGCCGGGTTTATTGCGACGTTCATGCAGAGGTGGGTTGCCAGAAACACCCGACCCGACTTTATTTACATTTGTATGTTTATATAATTTTATGTTTTTTGGATGCCAGTTGCCGGTCTGTGGATGATTCATTGACACCACCCACACTTTATACACGCCCGTATAGGTATCTGCCGACCACTTTCTTCATATATATGTGGATAAGTCACTGAGTTGCACTGTGGGCAATATCTATGACCATCTTCATCCAACTCGGTTATGTGTATCTGGCTATATACCAAAGCTGTATGTAATTGAGTTAGAGCGCCCCTAACTATCTGCCTATATGGCTCTGGAACTATTCCAGTTTTTATATCATTTAGTTTGAATTTCATCTCCTGTATTTCGTGTATTTGTTTATTCATATCCCACCACCTCTGTAATACTTCCTGTGTCGCCACACCCTGTGTTTGCGGTTGCAAGCGCTTTGTCTATAGTCACCTACCCTGTGCATGACTACAACCTGCCCCGCTTTCTTATTGATGTCGTTGCGCCTACCCGACACACTTGATAATGGTATATCTATGTCGTGACGGCGTAAACGCATCTTCATTTCTTGATCTGTCAAGCCCTGGGGTGTTACATTATATATGTACTCTAATAATGCAGCTTGACTATCAAACTTTTTCTTTTCTCCGATATAACTTAATAATGAAGTTTCCACAACAGGCATTTAGACCACCATATGGTTTTTTTTAAAACCACACCTATAATTGAAACAAAAAACAACCCTACATCTTACAAGTTTCAATGGGTCTTTTGTTATTTTCGGTGTTCCATTCCTATAACAATAAGGCAATATACTTTTTGTTGCCTCCGGATACTTCATTCAAGCATCACCTTGCCACGTCCATCGCTATTTGTTATTATTTTTACGACTTGGCCAACATTCGGCAAAAAGCCATATTTCTTTTTGAATTTGCCCATGTTTGACCTTGTAGTATAACAAGTGGTACCATTCTCATCTTCGTTGTACGTGAACATCTCATACGTATGCCTTTTTTCTTTATTGTAATCATCGATTGTCACTTCAATCTTACAATTTATAGCTGGTTGATATACATCGCCCTGCCATTTCTCTTTTGCTGAATCAGATATGAAATCCAGGACTGCGCCTGATTTTATATCTATAATGACGCCATTTAGGACGGTGTCTTTTGGTAGATCTGTCTTTATTTCTTTTGCATTGTTTATATTGTAGCTCATTTGCGTTTCACCTTGGTTGTTTAAAATAATCCTCGCCTTGCCACACCCCGCCCTGCCGCGCCGAGCCAAGCCTAGCCAAGCCAAGCCAAGCCTCGTGTGTGAGCATAATACAATAATCCTCGCCTTGCCAAGCCAGCCACGCCTAGCCTGCCCTAACCATGCCTCGTGTGTGAATGTTATTTTTTCCATGCCCTAATTTTCTTAAGCTCATTTATGCACGCTACCCTGACAAAGTGTGAAGATGA
The DNA here is from genome assembly GCA_964529295.1 of uncultured Rikenellaceae bacterium. Classification (GTDB taxonomy): domain Bacteria; phylum Bacteroidota; class Bacteroidia; order Bacteroidales; family VadinHA17; genus UBA9300. The sequence continues at coordinate 2,698 of CAZGUR010000331.1, forward strand.
TTCATATTTGTCATAATTAGCCTCGACAGCCGCCTGTATCTTTTGTTTTATTTTCGGATGCAGCCGCAAATCCATCCTTGTTAATTCATTATCGTCCATTTTTCATCACAATAGTATTATTTTCAATCACTAGATCTGGTATACTTTTTACCCATTTCTTTATCCTATCTGTGATTATCTTTTCACCGATAGCTATTTTGGGGTTTTCTATTATTTCATCCATAAGACTTTCGCAATTAATAGCTTTAACCTCACCTTTCATCACCTTTTTAATCCTATGCTTGAT
>CAZGUR010000332.1:0-2945 GCA_964529295.1 uncultured Rikenellaceae bacterium
CAACATAGCTTACATAGATATTATTGGTAAGGCAGTAAACCCCCGCCTGCGTAAGAAATTCTTCAGCTCCAGGCAGATCATTAACGGAATAGCCGTTCTTATATCAGCCTACCTGGCAAAGGAGCTTATTACCGCAAGAGATTACCCTGAGAACTATGCATGGTCTTTCTTTATCGGGGGAATGCTGCTGCTTATTGCATCGCTGGGCTTCTGGCGACTGAAAGAGACTCTGTCGTCACAGATGACCATAAGCAATATAAAAGAGTATTTCACAACCCTCAGAACAGAGCTGAAAGAAAACAAAAGGCTGGTCTATTTCCTTGGTTTTATTAATACCCAGGGTGTGGTGCTTGCTTTTCTTCCTTTCGTAATGTTATATGCCAAAGAATCATTTAATTCAGGAAGCAAGGATACAGGTATATTCCTTTTGAGTAAAACGATAGGGCTGGTACTAGTCAGCATACTGGTTTTTATCTACTCAGGCAGAATAAAATACAGCTTACTGCTCTATGTTAATTTATTCCTGTCAGTAATGCTGTCAGTACTGGCCCTGAGTGTTGACAGCCTGGTGGCCATGCGTTATATCTTTATCCTTGGCGGGATAACTTTCTCATTATATAAGATAAGCATGAACGGTGTGCTGCTTGAGGTGTCAGGAAATCATAACAGGGCCCTCTATGCCGGTTTTGCAGGTGCAGGCAACATATTGCCTGCTGTTTTCCCCCTGCTTGGCGGCTGGATAATCGATAACTGGGGATTCAATGTATTCTGCTATATATTCATAGCCATAATAAGCCTTTCACTCTTTTTTGTTTACAAGATGAGGTGCACTAACTAGAGAGACTCTGGTGATATCAGGGACGGCAAAAGTGTTTAAAACCCTGTTTAGAAGTTACCGAGCATAAAATTTTCAATTTGCCTTGCCAGTTCTTCCGGATCCATTTTCAGTACAAGGGAGGAATGATTGGAAGCGGCATCACCAATCCACTTATTGCCGCCTGTTTTATCCGGAACACACCTTCCGCCTGTAACCCTGTCCCAGTAGGTGCCGACACCCCCTCTTACCGCATACAGGACGGCCGTCTGGTCAAAAGTTGAATTATCAAGGATCTTTCCCCTGAACCTGTCTTTAATCCAGGGGGCATTCCTGCTGAAATGCAAAAAGCCAACATAAAGAGGGGTATTGCGATCAATATCATTAAAGACCTCCCCTGTTTTAATGGCTTCACCAAGCTCATAACCGGAAAAAGTAATCGGGGTGTTGATACCGGAGAGAACATATTGTGTCACACCCGGCATCCCTCCGTCAAAATTCCATTCATTATCTCCTTCAGGGTACTGTCCGCCCATTATCACAAATTCTCTCACCTTACGCTCAATAAGATCCCTGCCTGTTAAATCCGATATTGAGTCGCTGACTGACCTGAGCAGGTTTTCTATATTCTTTAAGGGCCCCACAGTTACTATGACAACGCTGCTGTCAGGACTCCCGGCTAATAATTCCCTGTAAAGCACAACTGCATCAGCTACATTACCATGGTCAAGCTTATGCGGAAAACGGTCGCTGATGGACTTTGAGTAATTCCAGTCTGCATAGAAAGTACCATCACTGCGGGCACCTACAGGTATTTCAGGATGTCCGTAGAAGCGGTTTACCGCATCAATGGCCGGTACAGCGTACTCCTCAACAGACCAGCTCATAATGCCCAGCAGTTCACATTCTCCCCTGTCGATAAAATGATGCAGCATAACCAGTGCACCCAGGTCATCGGCATCATCGCCAAGGTCGGTGTCAAAAATGATTTTTGTTTGTGCACTGGATGCCACAGGCAAGAAAATTATAATGACAATGAATAATAACAGCCTTTTTACTTTCATTCTGTATTCTTTACCCTTCATTCTGTATTCTTTACCCACGACACTAAATTAATGAATTAAAGTGTTTATATATTTGCTTACAGTCCGCTCTTTTCAAATAATTTAATACCAACACTGAAGCGGGTATAGGCCAGCAGGTAATAATCAGGACCAAACTGAAAGTTAAGGGGAAAGAACTCGTAGATAAGCCGGCTGTCCGGACTGTTAATTCTTATACCGGTACCGAGACTCCCACCGTAGTACAGCCTCCAGAAATATTCTGAGCTGGTATGCCCCGCCTCGGGCCAGCCACCGGTTCCAATGAGTCCACGCGAATAATTAAGAAATCCACCGCCTGACACTGCTATGCTGAAAGAACCCAGCCTGATTACATCCAGCACTGTATTTAAGCCCAGTCCCGTTACCCTGTAATACATATCCGGGGTATCAGTTATGCCAAAAGGTAAAAATGTACCGGCCATCAACTCCGGCTTAAGCCTCAACCTGTCTTCTTTCCATATCCCGTATTCCATTGCAAGTGTCATCATGCTTCCCACACCCATCTCATGATCACCCTCATTTATACCCAGTGCAATACTGGTATTAAAACTTCTGTTTAAGTATGAAGTATCCTGTGCAGATACTGTCGTTACAGCACACAGCAGGAATAGTATCTTTAAAAATCTCACTTTACAATCCTGTTTTGGTTTAAAAGAAGAGGTAAAAATAGCTCAATTATTTTTCTTTTGGCTTCGTTTTTCCTCTTATCACACACAACGTAGCAATTGATGCAGCCGGGAAAGAACTCTGAAAAAAGCGGAAAATCCCGATGATAGCGATATTTGTGATATTTTAGTACATTTGGTATAGCCAGGAGCAAGATCAGGATATGCCCGGGCTAAAATTCTGCCATATGAAAAATCCAAAACGTCATCGTATCGCTATCGCGGTAAAAAAAGCATTAATAGCAGCATCCCTCTTATTAATGACATCCTGTTATTCAGAATATCTTCATATGAATTACAGCCTGCACCACGGAGCCACCTGGAATAATGATCACACGAGCATAGCATTTATTATTTCCAAAA
>CAZGUR010000333.1:0-2929 GCA_964529295.1 uncultured Rikenellaceae bacterium
GCGGTATGGTGCCTGCCGGAACGGATGTTTTCGGTGCCATGAGGTATGGCAAGCCATCCCTGCGCTCATTGCTTGCGGACCTGGCATCAGCTGATTATGATGAGATAAAAGTTTTGCCATTATATCCGCAGTATGCTGAGTCAACTACAGGATCAGTAAAAGAGCTTGTTGAATCAGTGAAAAAAAGGACAAACTTTAAAAATGACCCAGTTATTATCGAACAGTTCTGGGATCACTGGTCTTTTATTGATGTCTTTGCTGAAGAAGCTGAAAAGCTGTCTCCCCGCAGTTTTGATCATATTATATTCTCATACCATGGACTGCCCCTGAGACAGGTGAACAAAGCACACAAAGGTCATGATGCCAGTGACTGTGTCTGCGAGACATGGATGACGGAATGGGGACAAAAATGTTATAAGGCCACCTGCTATGGCACTACCCGCATGATAGCGGAGAAGCTTAAGCTGGATAAGGACAGTTACTCAACGGCTTTTCAGTCGCGACTCACAAGAAACTGGCTGTCGCCCTTTACCGATGAAACAGTTAAAGAGCTGGCAGCCTCCGGTGCCGGGCGTATACTTGTTATAGCACCCTCCTTTGTCACCGATTGCCTCGAGACAATAGTGGAGATAGCCGGGGAATACAGGGATCTGTTTATTCAACATGGTGGTAAGGAGCTTGTAATGGTTGAGAGCCTCAATGATTCAAGCCGCTGGGCAGAAGCCATCATCGATATCTGAGAGCTGGATTTTAAAATTCCTTGCATTATCTGCATCAATAAACTTATTAAATCGTAAATTGGTTTAATTTTTATAATCATAATTTTATTTACGGATGAATACTGACAAAAAAAGAACTACCGGAAGAAAGGTTTTATATGGCATACTGATCTTTCTCGTAATAGCAATTATATCAGCAGCCATATATCTTAACTCACTGATGCCCATCATAACGGGCTATGCCGCCAAGAACCTCTGCTCGGCCGTTTTTATTTCTGAGAGGAGCCAGGAAGATGTGGAGGCTCTCGATCTTAATTTTTCATTTATCACTTATGTGAAAAGTGAGGTTGACACAGAAGAACAGACAGTTACAAGCAGCTTCCTATGGGGTAAATCAAGCGCTGTTTACAGGGATGGATTCGGCGTTACACTGCTACAGGAAAAGACCGTAGGTGAACTGAAAGAAACAGAATTCCCGGATATCTCCCATGGCTACAGCGGCGATACACTGGCATGGCCAATGGGTGATGTGCTGCCTGACTCCCTGGTTGAGTATGGCAATGATGAACTGCATAAAATCAGTCAGGAACTGGTAAAGGAGCAGGCTTACGGGGGAACAGCCTTTGCCTTTATGGTTGTCCACAATGGAGTGCCGGTAGCAGAGGCATATATGAAAGGGATGGATAAGAATACAAAGCTTCTCAGCTGGTCAATGGCTAAAAGTGTTACCAATGCACTGGTGGGGACCATGGTAAAAGACAGTATAATAAGCATATATGATAATGACCTGATTGATGAATGGTCTGATGACCGTCGCAGAGATATTACCATTGAGAACCTGATGCATATGCAGAGCGGACTGGAATGGAACGAGGATTATGGCAACAGGTCTGATGTAACCGTTATGCTTCATTGTGAGCCGGACTTTGCCGGATATACCTATACAAGACCTCTTGAACATGAGCCCGGAACACAATGGTACTATTCCTCGGGCACAACAAATATAGTCAGCTATATTTTGCGGCAGCAATTCAATACAGATGATGAATACTATAGCTTTCCGCACAAAAGTCTTTTTCACAAATTGGGAATTACCGGTGCTGTCTTTGAAGCTGATGAATCGGGAACGCTGGTGGGCTCATCATACATGTATATGACAGCCCGCGATTATGCGCGTTTGGCCCTGTTGTATCTGCAGGATGGCATGTTTGACGGAAAGCAGATCCTTCCTGAAGGATGGGTTGATTATACTGTCAGTCCCGCTTCAGACAGCGATGACGGATATGGATCATTTTTCTGGCTTAACAGGGCAGGGAAGATATCTTCTGCGCCCGCTGACATGTATATGTGCCAGGGCCATGACGGTCAGCGTATATTTATTATTCCTTCGCTTGACCTGGTAACGGTTGTACTTGGTTATTCACCGGATGATGCAATGGATTTTGAAGGCCTGCTCTCAGATATAATAGCTGCCGTTTCCTGATACTGAGGAGAAGATTATCAAATTTAACCTTTCTTATTGTACCTGATTATAAACAATATGACTTTCATATTGTTAAAGATGTATGATCAGGAAAGTTTCGCATATGGCAATAAGTGTCCTGTTGCTGTTTGCAACGGCAGGGATTACTGTTTCAAAGCATTACTGCGGCGATAATCTTAAGACGGTCGCATTGATGAAGAGTCCTGATACATGCTGCAATCTGGAGTCGTGCTGTCACGATGAAACACAGGTTTTTATTCTGGATAATGATTTTACTTATACCCCTGAAGAAGCTCTTAATACACCCGGGTTTAAAATTTCTGAGACAGCAGCTAACAGTATCCTTGCCTCCTTACCGGACAACAGCCCTTTCATTATTCTCAATGACAGGCCTCAACCTCCGGGGTTAAGAACATACCTGGCCTCAATCCAGTCATTCCTTTTATAGTCTGGTGATGAAAGTATGCTGATACAGACAAGTTATCAGTGGCATATATTAAAATTACTTCTTTCAGATTATAATATCCATATAAAATGCTTAATAAGATTATAAAGTTTTTTCTGGAGAACAGGCTTATAACATTTATCCTGCTTGCCATTTTTGTTGGCTGGGGAATCATAAGCTCTCCGTTCGGATGGGACACCGGCATACTGCCGTCTGACCCTGTGCCCGTTGATGCCATACCCGATATAGGGGAAAACCAGCAGATAGTGTTTACGGAGTGGC
>CAZGUR010000334.1:0-2910 GCA_964529295.1 uncultured Rikenellaceae bacterium
TACAGGCTGTCCTGGCAGAATCATTCGGTGCCATCTATGAAAGAAATGCCATAAATGCAGCATTCCCGGTACTGAGCTACTCCAGCCTTGATGATATACATCTTGAAAATGGAGATGAGATAGAACTGAACATGGAAACCGGCCGGCTCAAAAATCTGCGCACAGGCGAAAGTACGGATATCACTCCTTTCAGTGAGGTGCAGATGAATATTTATAAGAGCGGCGGACTGTTCTATGTTTAAAATAACCTGAAAAAAATCAGAACATTATGAAAGCCAGGACATTTGTTGAAAAAATACTGGATGCTCCCGCAGGAGCAATAACATTTAAAAAGCCGGATATAGTGCTCACCCACGATAATTCGGCGAGCATATATAAGACATTTAAGAAAATGGGGGCTGATAAGATCCATGATCCTTCGCAATTACTGGTGGTTCTTGACCATAATGCTCCTCCGACCAATGCCAAACTGGCAACACAGTACGAGGAGATAAGGGAGATGGTGAGAAAGCAAGGAATAGAAAAATTCTATGATGCGGGTCGGGGTATATGCCACCAGATAATGTCTTATCATGCTCAACCGGGAATGATAATAGTGGGAAGCGACAGCCATACTTGCACTGCAGGGGCCTTTAATGCACTGGCGGCGGGTATCGACCGTACCGAGTCTGCCGGCATATGGACCCGCGGCGAAACATGGTTCAGGGTGCCTGAGTCGATTAAAATAACGCTGCGCGGACGCTTAAGGGATGGCGTTTATGCCAAAGATCTGTCCCTCTGGATAATAGGCATGATAGGCACCGCCGGCGCTAATTATATGTCTATTGAATACCATGGGGAGGGAGTGAAGTCATTGAGTATATCCGACAGGATGACCCTGGCTAACCTGGCATCGGAGATGGGTGCTAAGAATGCCGTATTCCCTGCCGACCAGGTATTGCGTGATTTTCTGGGTGAAGGAGATTATAATGAGCAGTGGGCTGATGAAGGAGCCGGATATGCACAGGAGATAGAAATTGATCTGGATGAGATATACCCCCTTGTGGCCGCTCCTCATAATGTTGATAATATAAAGGCAGTGGCTGAAGTGACCGGTACAGAGGTTCAGCAGGGACTGATAGGTACATGTACAAATGGCAGGATAGAAGACATTAGAGTTGCAGCAGGTATACTTAAAGGCAAATCCGTAAAGGAAGGATTCCAGCTGCTGGTTATACCGGCCAGCAGGGAGGTATACCTGCAGGCACTGGAGGAGGGACTGCTGACAGTGCTGATTGAAGCCGGGGCAAATGTGCTGGGTCCGAGCTGCGGACCATGTCTGGGAACCGGACAGGGCATACCTGCCGATGGTTATACGGTAATATCCACCGCCAACAGGAACTTCCCTGGTCGTATGGGTAATAAAAATGCTGAAATATACCTGGCATCCCCAGCAACAGTTGCCTTTACCTCATTGAGCGGAAAAATAACGGACCCCAGGCCCGAAGGAGGCAGTGAGAAATACATCAGCAAGCGTAAAGAAAGCGCCACGGCGATGATAGATGATAATGAGAACAGGAAAATAAACGGGGTATGGGATTACAGCGATATCGATAACCTGAATACAGACCAGATGTTTGCCGGTAACCTGACATACAATGTGCTCAGCTCTGATGCTGAGGCTATCATACCCCACCTTTTTGAAGGATTTGATACAAATTTCAGCAGTAATGCTTCTGAGGGAGATATAATTATTGCGGGAGATAATTTTGGCTGCGGCAGCTCCAGGGAACATCCTGCGGTCGGACTGGCACACCTGGGTGTTAAAGCTATAATAGTCAAATCGGTAAACAGGATATTCTACCGCTCCAGTATAAACCAGGGCTTGCCCCTTATTGTACTGCCGAAAGCGGTTGAAGCCTACAGCAAAGGAGATAAGGTGGATATAGATTTTGCGAAAGGAACGGTAAGGGTAGGGGACCGGACCATTGATTTTGAGCCCCTGCCTGATAAGCTGAATGAGATAATAGAGAAAAAAGGACTTGTAAACTGGATTTTAAGCATATGAAACTGATCTCCTGGAACGTCAACGGAATAAGGGCGGTAGCAAAGAAAGATTTTTTAAAGAGTGTAAAGCAGATGTCTCCTGACATTATATGCCTGCAGGAAACAAAGGCCCAGGATGTACAGGTGGAAGAAGCCCTGGCAGGACTTGACGGCTATCATATATACAGCAACTCTGCTGAAAAGAAGGGCTATGCCGGCACCGCAGTGCTGTCCAGGTCAGAGGCCCTTGATGTAGCCAAAGGGATAGATAATGCAGCGCATGACAATGAAGGCAGGGTATTAACCCTTGAGTATAATGATTTTTACCTTGTCAATGTATATGTCCCTAATTCAGGCAGCGAGCTGAAAAGGCTGGTGTATCGCCAGGAATGGGATCGCGACTTCTTTGCATACCTGAAGAAGCTGGAAGAGAAAAAACCTGTTATTGCCTGTGGCGATTTCAACGTGGCGCATAAGGAAATTGACCTTGCCCGTCCAAAACCCAATTATAATAAATCGGCCGGATTTATGCAGGAAGAGATAGATGGCATGGACCGTTACACTTCGGGTGGTCTGGCAGACACATTCAGGCATTTTTATCCTGATAGGAGAGATGCCTATTCATGGTGGAGCTACAGGGCAGGAGCAAGGGGCAAGAACGTAGGCTGGAGGATCGATTATATACTGGTAAGTGAGAAGCTTCTTCCCGGCATCAAAAAAGTTTCCATACACAATGAGATAATGGGATCAGATCATTGCCCGGTATCGGTGGAGATGTAATGATCCAATCCAAATCACATTCTGAATTTATTTTGATTCGAGTTCAAATAATTCCTGTTGAATATCATTATTATCCGGATTCAATTTCAGGGATTTTTTAAAATA
>CAZGUR010000335.1:0-2902 GCA_964529295.1 uncultured Rikenellaceae bacterium
CCCTTCAACCCGTCCTTCGATATTTATTTCGTTATTTGCACTGTCAGGATAATAGTAGTCATCAGGACCTTCCTGGGGAGGACCGGGATGCATAAGGTATATATCCGGACTCTCCCACCAGTTACCGCTCAAAGGAGGCTCATCGCCATCCCTGATATGAAATTTTGGTTTTCCCAGGTACAGGTCAACACCATCCGAATCACAATTTGGTGAGCTGCCCGTACCACCGTAATAATATGTACAATATTCAACGGCCCATGTCCTGGCCTGTTCCATATTTATCAAAAGACTGGACCCCCCTCCTGTTTCGTCGGCATACAAATTTTCCATTCCGGGTGATGCATCCGCAGGCAGCTGGCTAAACTGCAGGGCCTTAACCCAGGCTTCCGTAAAATAACTGCCACTGGGCGATCCTGCACTTGATACCTCTCCCTGGGCACAACAAAAGGTAAAACTCTTATCTGCGAGGCCTGCTACACAATCGGAAAGGCCTCCTGCATGGGCTTGCTGCATAACAACATGAACCACACATTCTTCGTTTATTATTCTCAATGTACCCGAGCTGTTATCCCAGTAGCTGAACCTGTCAGCCAGCCACATTGAGTCAATATCCGTTCCATCACTGCTTTGAAGGATGCGGTTGACTTCCCCAGTGCCGGTGATATACATCAGCAGCACTTTTTTCTCACCAGGACCCTCACAGGGCGGATCGCAAAGTATCTTATGAAACAAACCATCTGTATTATCCTCGAAGCTTGCAAGCAACTGACTTTCTGTTGGGTCAGCCGGTAATTCTGTCCGGTTTGCTCCTGCCAGTCCTGGATGATCTGTGGCGCTGACAGATGGAGTGCCAAGGAATACCAGTCGGATATTACTCTCAGGATAATTATAATAATCCCTGAGAGTGCTGTATACATTCTCCATATCCATCAGGTACCTTGGACTCAGATCCGTTGCCAGCAGGTATGCGTATTTTTCTGCGGGTTTATGTGTAATAGCCATATCAGTAAAATTATTGGTTAGATGATTGGTTTAATTGAAGTAAGAGCTGAAGCTGTTCTTTAATCAGGTCCAGTTCATCCTGCATCCTGTCCATCTCTCTCTGCTGCTGCTTCACTCCTTCCAGCAAGATGACCGACAATTTCTCATAGTCAACGGTCTTGTATCCTATCGCAGTCTCATTTACCAGTTCGGGGTATACCTGCTCCAGTTCCTGGGCAATAACACCTATCTGCCTTCCCCTGCCAAAAACCATATCCGGGTATTCTTCCTCCTTCCATGAAAAGGATATCCCTTCAATGTCATTTATTTTATCCATCACATCTTCCAGGGGCTGAAAATCCTTTTTATACCTGCCATCAGACAGGGCACCTTTTTTTCCGGTATACGAAAAGTCGCCATTAATAATCACAGCTTCCTGAGTATCTGTAAAGTCACCCCATATCAATGGTGTTGCAGAGTTGGAATTTTCAATATACAGCTTATTGGACCAGTACTCATTATACCCTGCCTGGTATCCTATAAAGATATTACCACCGGCATTGGGATCATAAGCAGGATGACCATTATTCCGTCCCGCCTGGTAACCTATCATCACATTCTTTGAGCCTCCTTCATTCTCACGCATGGCCACATTTCCTATAATAACATTATACTGTCCTGTAACATTATCATAGCCCACCTGTTTTCCAATAAAGGTGTTATTATTGCCGCCCGAAGCGCCGCTGCCCAGGTTCTCACCTGCACTGTAGCCTATCAGGGTATTTGAACTCCCGTTAATATTATTTTTACCGGTGTTATAACCAATAAAAATATTACTGTTACCGAAATCATTACTTATGCCGCTGTTATGTCCCATAAACAGGTTATAGTCACCCTTGTTAACCATGCCCGTTTCATTTCCTATAAATATATTGAAGCTTGCATCGTTGCCGAGTCCCGCCCTGTATCCCAGGGCTACATTTTTTCTCCCGATCACTGTGTTCTTTCCGGCCTGGTATCCCAGGAATGAATTATACTTACCATTTGTGCCTGAGGGGGCTATTTTAGCTCCACTCTCATGCCCAATAAAATAATTCTCCGTAGTAATATCCATAAAGCTTTTGGCTTCTTCTGCACCCAGACTGGAAACAGCAAAGCCGGCAGTTGAATCATTCACAAATATCCTTGTACTGTCCACCGTCACACGCATATAATCCTGCCGGTAACCTTTTGTACGGTCAAAGCCACCGATGGCAAAACCTCCTTTCGGTCCCTTGGTGCCGGTGTCATCAATATAGAAGCGTGTACTGTCAGCATTTATCAGCATAATATCATTCACATCAGCTTTTGTACGGTCAAAACCTCCAATGGCAAAGCCACCTTTGGGTCCTTTAACACCTTCCGGTGTTTTATCAAAATACATTCTTATACTATCGGGTGTTACCCATAGATAATCCTCGGTATATTCACCCTTGGTCCTGTCAAAACCGCCTATGGCAAAACCTCCCTTCGGGCCTTTGGTAGTGGACTCGGTGGGCAGGAAGATCCTCACACCCTCATTATAAACTGCAAAGATGGTCTGCCCGTCAGATCTCTTCACCTCAAAGAGGGCATCCTCCGACAGGTCATCCTGACTTATGACAGCCAGCTTTGATTTGCCCGGATTGACAGAACCTATACTCAGGCTCCCATCTATAAGTGTAACGGTGTCGGCATTCATCCCGAAAGGGTTATCCAGACTGGATCTGCTGACAAGGGAGAAAGGTTGTGAATTAAGGAGCTCAGGATCAAACTCTTTCCAGCTTCCTCCCTGGTAGACACTCACCTTCAGGTATATGGGGCCGGCACTCCAGTCAATGTCTGTATAGGCTGCCAGCGTACCACCTGTGAACAAGTCCACGCAGTCGAATATCTCTTCGCC
>CAZGUR010000336.1:0-2898 GCA_964529295.1 uncultured Rikenellaceae bacterium
TCTTCATGAGTTTTTTTCCATATGGCACCACCGTCGGTAGTAAGATATAATTCTGCTGTTCCTTCATTGATTTCCCTGTTCAGGTTATCAGTCAGGGCATAAACCTTATCCGGATTTTCATATGATACTGCCAGCCCTGTACGGCCGTTCATTTCGCCGCCAGGCAATCCATTGGCTGTTTCAAGCCATGATTCACCCCCGTCAATACTTTTATAAACACTGCTTCCAGGTCCACCTATTACTTCGCTGCATTGCCAGGATGAAGCATAAAGAATATCCGGATCAGAAGGAGCAAAGATCACGTCATTCACCCCTGTCCTTTCATTAATATAAAGTACTTTTTCCCAATTATCACCACCATCAGTGCTTTTGTACAATCCCCTGGCTGTATTTGGGGAATAGAATGATCCCAGTGCAGCAACAAATACTATATCAGGATTTTCTGGGTGAACGGCTACTCTTCCTATATGATGTGTATTACCAAGACCGATATATTCCCATGACCTGGCCCCATTATCAGAGCGGTATACACCTGCACCTGCAAATGTATGTCCGCGTCTTGCCCTGAGATTTTCACCGGTACCCAGGTACATTATTTCAGGATCTGAGGGTGCCAGGCATACATCACCTATACTGTAGCCGGCCCTGTTATCAAAGACCGGCTCCCATGAAAACCCGTGATTAATGGTTTTCCACAGGTTTCCTGAACCAAAACCGGCATATATTATTCCATTTTTCTGCGGGTGAACAGCTAAAGTCTCCACCCTGCCGGAGTTTACAACGGGACCCAGCAGGTCCCATTTCAATCCTGCGAATAATGAAGATTTATAATTTGATGAATATTCTATCCATGAATTCAGTACAGGATCATTATCCTGCGCCCTGATATTCAGCTGTACAATAAACAATGCAATTGAGCACAATAAAAAACTTCTTTTCAACATAACGGTAGTTTTTAGAATTATGTACCAGGCAGGCAGATCATTCTGCTTCTATCCTTTTATATTTCTCATACACGGCATTTGCCACAACTAAGTCCTGTATGGCAATACCAACACTTTTAAAAACGGTTATCTCATCCACATTACTTCTGCCGGGAGATTTTCCGGTTATCACATCGCCCAGCTCAGACCTGATATGATTTGGACTTATAATGCTTCTGGTAAGTGGAATAACAATATCCCCTGCCTCTGTACTACAGGCTTCTTTGTCATCTACAAATAAAGAAGAATTTTTAATAATATCAATATCCAGTTCCTGCATATGCGGTTTATAGGCTCCAATTGCATTAATATGAACACCCGGTTTTAAATTTTTTAAACTGAATAATGGTTTTGTTGAACCTGTAGCCGTTGCAATAATATCCACTTCTTTTAGAATAGTTAAATCGCGTGCAGGCAAAAGCTTTGCTTTTGTTTTGGGTTGCATTTCCTCAATAAATTGCTTAATAGCAGTTTCAGACCTGTCAAAGAGGTATACAGTTTTAATATCGCGAACTAAAAGTACAGCTTCAAGCTGAGTACGACCCTGTACTCCACAACCAAATATAGCAAAAGACTCACTGTTTTCTCTCGACAATATCCTCGCAGCCAGTCCTCCTGCTGCTCCGGTTCTTAGTCCGGTTATATATGTACCATCCATTACTGACAGGATTCTGCCACTTTCAGCATCCATAAGCATAATAATTCCCATTATTGTTGGTATGCCCCTGTCATTATTCTGCTCATTCTGCGTAAGAAACTTAACCGCGAACCTTCCAAGTGTGTCATTAAAAGCAGGTTTAAAAAAAAGTGTGATGGTTTTACCAGGATTTTCAACAATTGATCTCAATGGAACATGACATTTCTTTTCAGATAAATGTATAAAAGCATTTTCCATTAAATTAATTGCCGTTTCCATCCCGATTTTAGACTGTATCTGTTGGCTGCCTATTAACAAAACTTCCAGCTTGTTGCCAATAAGAAATGAACTTAGCTTCTCATGGTTTACTTCCGAATGATTCTTCATATTACCAAAATTACCGGCTGCAGGAATTATCTCTTATTGTAAGAACAGCTAATTAATTATAATTGATACATAAAATTAGAAATAATAAATGTGGTTATATACCATGATATTATCCAAAAAGTATACAATTTTACTGAATAGTTGCAGAAATACTACGTCAATGCTGTGGAGAGAGTATGTTTATTCGTCGTAATAATCTTTTTTCTGTACTGGTTCGGAGTCATCATGGTTACGTTCAGGAAATGCCTGTGAAAATTAGATATATTATTATATCCACTTGAATAACAGGCTTGAGCCACATTATAATTACTTTTTGACAGTAATTTACATGCGTTTCCAATCCTGACCTCGGTAAGAAACTCTGAAAATGTCTTTTGAGTTCTTTGTTTGAAATAGCGGCAGAAAGATGTTGGTGTCATATAGACAAGAGCAGCCACATCATCAAGTGTTATGCGTTCCCGGAAGTTCTGCATAATATAATCAAAGACCTTATTCAGTTTATTGTTATCTTCTTCATTCATCAGCAATGGTGTTCTCTTACAAATAAATGTTGCTCCCGATGAATCAGCCATCATGGCAAAGATATTCAACAGTTCCAGAACCCTGGAAAAACCATCAAGATTAAGCAATTTCTTAATATACGGAGAGATCAATTTGGAAACTTCTTTTGACAACTTAATGCCATGGATAGAACTATGAAGAAATTTCTTTATTTTGACCGATTCCGGTATATATTCCAGGAATGCCGAAAGAGAATCAACGCTGAAAAATACTGAAATAGCACGTGCACGATATAGAGAATCCGTTTCGAAGTACCTTTCACTGTTATGAAAGACATGAGGAAGATTCTTTCCAATCAGATAAACTTCCCCTTTAGTGAACCTGTCAAGT
>CAZGUR010000337.1:0-2880 GCA_964529295.1 uncultured Rikenellaceae bacterium
AACAATATCACACCGCTGACAGGCCTGTCAAGTCGGTGTACCACTCCCAGGAAAACATCGCCAGGCTTTTTATACTTATCGGCAAGGTATCTCTTCACCCTTTCTGAAAGAGTTTCATCACCGGTATTATCTCCCTGTACAAGCTCTCCTGCACTCTTATAGACAGCAATTATATGATTGTCTTCATAAAGAATCTTCATCACTGGCATATCAATACTGTTCTTTCTCATTGGGAAAATCCTGTGATCTTACATCTTTAATATAGTTTTGCACAGCCCCGTGCATTTCCTGGTAAAGATTATGATATCTCCTGAGGAATCTTGGGGAAAACTCCTGGTTTATACCAAGCATATCGTGAATAACCAGTACCTGTCCATCCACCTTATTACCGGCACCAATACCAATGGCCGGGACAGATAATGAGGCGGCAACTTCACCTGCCAGTGTTGCCGGTATCTTTTCCAACACAATGGCAAAGACACCTTTCTCTTCCAGTAATAATGCATCCTCCCGCAATCTTTTAGCTTCTTCTTCCTCCTTTGCCCTGACCACATAGGTGCCAAATTTATGTATAGACTGTGGAGTTAAACCCAGGTGACCCATAACAGGAATGCCTGCAGATAAAATCCTTTCAACTGATTCGGCTATCTCACTTCCCCCTTCCAGCTTAACAGCATGTGCACCTGTTTCCTTCATTATCCGTATAGCAGATGACAGTGCTTCCATGGAATTACCCTGGTAAGTACCGAAAGGCATATCTACCACAACCAGCGCCCTGCCGGCACCCCGTACAACTGAAGAAGCATGATAGATCATATTGTCAAGAGTAATAGGCAATGTGGTCTCATAACCGGCCATCACATTAGATGCAGAATCCCCGACAAGAATAACATCAATACCGGCTTGATCAATTATTGAAGCCATTGAATAATCATAGGCCGTCAGCATGGCAATTTTTTCCCCTTTGAGTTTCATCTCGGAAAGGACATGGGTTGTAACCCTTTTAACCGTATTATGAATAGACATATTCCTTAAAATTATGATTACACCAGGTAAAACTACGAATTTGTTTAATATAAAGAGATTGTATTAATATATTAATCCATTTACTGCCTTTTTGTCATTGTGACATTTATTTCAGACACTCAGATATGAATTAAAATGTCATATTTGCATAAATGCTTATAAAAACCCCGATGGCATAATCATTGCTCCTCAGAAGGCAGTAATAAGAAAATAAAAAAATACATTATAAAATGGGAAAAATTATTGGTATAGACCTTGGAACAACTAATTCATGCGTGTCAGTTATGGAAGGCAATGAGCCTGTAGTAATTCCTAATAGCGAGGGTAAAAGGACAACCCCGTCTATTGTGGCTTTTATTGAGAACGGTGAGCGAAAAATAGGCGACCCGGCCAAACGCCAGGCCATTACTAACGCAGACAAAACTGTTTATTCAATTAAAAGGTTTATGGGTGAGTCTTTCGGTAATGTAAGTAAGGAAATATCACGCATGCCTTATAAAGTGGTTAAAGGAGATAATAATACTCCCAGGGTGCAGATAGATGACCGCAAATACTCCCCCCAGGAGATCTCAGCGATGATACTTCAGAAGATGAAAAAAACAGCCGAGGATTATCTGGGACAGGAAGTAAGCGATGCTGTAATAACAGTACCTGCATACTTTAATGACTCACAGCGCCAGGCAACAAAAGAAGCAGGTGAAATAGCAGGTTTAAACGTGAAGCGGATAATAAACGAACCAACGGCTGCCTCACTCGCATACGGACTGGATAAGAAAAGTGAAGATCTTAAGGTAGCCGTTTTTGACCTTGGTGGTGGCACCTTTGATATATCAATACTCGAACTTGGTGATGGTGTGTTTGAGGTTAAATCAACAAATGGTGATACTCACCTTGGCGGTGATGACTTTGATGAGCTGATCATCGACTGGCTGGCAGAAGAATTCAAGAAAGATGAAGGGATAGACCTCAAAAAGGATCCTATGGCTCTTCAGAGGCTGAAAGAAGCAGCGGAAAAAGCAAAAATAGAACTTTCAAGTTCTACCAGCACAGAGATCAACCTTCCTTACATAATGCCTGTTGACGGTATCCCCAAGCACCTTGTCAAAACCCTGACCAGATCACATTTCGAGAAACTTACAGACTCACTAATTCAGGCCGTAATAGAACCCTGCAAGGCAGCACTCAAGGATGCAGGACTGAAGGCTTCTGATATTAACGAAGTACTGCTGGTTGGAGGGTCAACACGTATACCCGCAATACAGGAAGTAGTACAAAAATTCTTTGGCAGGGCTCCTTCAAAAGGTGTTAATCCCGATGAGGTAGTGGCCATAGGAGCGGCTATACAGGGTGGTGTTCTCACTGGTGAAGTAAAAGATGTATTATTGCTTGACATAACACCACTGTCACTGGGTATTGAAACAATGGGTGGGGTTATGACCAAACTGATCGAGGCCAATACCACCATACCCACGAAGAAGAATGAGACATTTACCACAGCTGCCGATAATCAGCCCTCGGTTGAAATACATGTACTGCAGGGTGAAAGACCTATGGCTGCAGGTAATAAAACAATTGGAAGGTTCCATCTGGATGGTATTCCGCCTGCCCCAAGGGGTGTGCCACAGATTGAAGTGACCTTTGATATTGATGCCAATGGCATACTTAATGTATCTGCGAAAGATAAGGGTACAGGCAAAGAGCAGAGCATCAGGATTGAGGCATCATCCGGTCTCAGTGAGGAAGAGATAAAGAAAATGCGTGATGAAGCAAAGGCCAACGAGGAAGAAGACAGGAAGGCCAAAGAAAAAGTAGACAAGATCAATTCTGCCGACAGTATGATCTTCCAGACCGAAA
>CAZGUR010000338.1:0-2860 GCA_964529295.1 uncultured Rikenellaceae bacterium
TCTCTTTCATCCTTAAGCAAGGGTAAAAGAATAAGCTATTCTTCTGTTGTGCCTACGGCAAGGGAGATTGAAGAGCTGGTAAGAAAAGGAGAGGAGGCCTGGCCTGAATTTATGAAATACTGGAAGCAATATATTGAGCCTCTGGAGGATCAGCAGGTTGAAGTCTGGCAAAGACAGCTCACAGAAAATGATGTAATGAGTAAATATGCTGATCTCACAAAAATAAGCTTTAAAACAAACAGACTGGAGATTGCTGCCATGGCTTTTCACCTGTCGGGGAGCTGTAATTTTAATCCCCATGGAATATATACATCCCTTTTTACCCGTCCCAACCTGCCATGGGTGATAGGTCACGAGGGTACACATATTCTGCTGTCAGAGTTTGAGGCTGGCTGGATGTCAGATCCCCGCGTTACAGGTATTGAACAGGCTGTTGTCAGTAAAGGTTACAGGATTGCTGATATAGAAGAGGCGGTATGTGTTTTTATGCAGGCAGCACTGGCCAGGGAATGTGGAACGGTGGTTTCGGATTATTATATGCATACCAGGATAAAAGATGAGTTTATGGGTGCTTATATACGGAACCTGGAAGTTTACCTGGAGACATACCTGGAGGATGATAGTATGGATATTATCGATTACATGATAACTATAGCTGAAAAGACACTGGAAGAAAAAGCAGACAGCTGAGTTTATATACGGTCGGGGACATCCACTATGCCGTTCTTGAAGGCATATATTATAAGGTTGACAGTGTTGTTTGTACCGGTTTTCTGGAAGAGGCTGCTCTTATGTTTTTCTATGGTCTTGGGGCTTATATGGATGATCTTGCTTATCTTTTCATTATTAAATCCCTGGCACAGGAGTCCCAGTATCTCCATCTCCCTTTCGGTTAGTACGGTCAGCGATGACTTTTCCTGCGACTCTTCGCGTATGCGGCTCAGCTTCCTGGCTACGGTGCGCACTATCTCATCGGAGAAGTAGTTGCCTCCCGAGTATACTCTCATAATAGCTGTCTCAAATTCTTCAGGGGTACTACGTTTAAGCATATATCCTTCAACTCCGGCGATCAGCATCTTCTCCACGTAATCTTCATCATGGAAGGTGGTCAGCACAATGATCTTCAATCCGGGATATTCAGCCAGAGCCTTGCCGGTGGCCTCAATACCATCCATCACGGGCATGTTGATATCCATTAGCACTATATCGGGTGTTTTCTTTTTCAGCATATGCAGAAACTCAATACCGTTTGATGCCTCTTTCACCTCACCAACGAATGGAAAGTGTGACAGCAGTAGTTTCAGCCCGTCCCGGAATATACGGTGGTCATCCACTATCAGCAAACTTAAATTTTCATTCATATACTGTGTTTTTCAGCTCGTGGTAACTGAGCAGCTATTTCACTTTTTCTGCATTAAATGTAATCTTTACCTCAACACCCTGGCCCGGCTCACTGTTTATCTCATATTTGCCTTCCAGCGACTCAACCCTGCGCATTATATTATATAATCCGCTTTTTTCCAGCTCAAAAGACATTATCCCGGGGTCAAAGCCCACTCCGTTATCACGGTAAACAATCCTGACACAATTTTTCTGGTTATAGAGGATAAACTCAGCTGTCTCTGCCTCTGAATGTTTAAGTGCATTATTTATCAGCTCCGAGCATATGCGGTAGATAAGCAGCTCCGTACTCTCCTGCAGCCTTATGGTGAAATCTTCCGCGATCACCGAGAACTGTGTCTTACCCAGCTTGTTGACCTTGTCAGTGATCTTCTCAATGCTTTTTATAAGTCCGAGCCGCGAGAGGAGTCCGGGATTAAGATTATTAATCACTTCCTCAATACTTTGCAGCGACATGTTGGCCAGTGAATTAAGGTGCTTTATCTTGGGCATCATTTCCGTATCATCTTTAGCCTCTTTTTCCAGCACCTGCAGGTATATTATCAGTCCTGACAGCAATGATCCCAGGCTGTCATGCAGGTCGGCCGCTATGCGTTCACGCTCCCTTTTCTCCACATCAATAGTGTTGCGTATCAGAGCCCTGTCGGCCCTTATAAGCCTGTTGATAAGCCTTATGATAAAGAATCCGGCCATAAATATCATAATGAAATTGATGATAATAACGGCCATTATCTCCTTTTTATACCTTACAGTATCAGCAAGCAGGTATTTGGGGAGCATAGCCTGCAGCTGCTTATAGTTAAGATTAAAGGTGGTGAATAAGTTAAAGAGCTCATTATTTGTATTGTCAAGCTGCAGTTTATCAGGTTTGAGCTGCTGCTCTATCAGTCTGAGCTTCTCAAAGATATTATTATACTGCTCATTGAATGTTTCAATATCTACCCGTGGATTATTATTGTACCTCAATGTTATAAGCCGGTACAGGGAGTCCATGTTAAGCCTTACTGAATCGAGACATTTACCGAGATCCGGCAGCTGCCCCGCCTCGTTGCCCAGTATCATATCGTCCAGCAATATCCTGGATTTAAGTATCTGATTTTCAACGTTGCCCGTAAGCTCCACAAGTCGTATATGCTCGGCATCCCTCTTGCTGCTGGTCACAAATATCAGTGTGATGCCTGCAGTGATGAAGATGCCAAAGCCTATCATGCTGATTATTACTGTCCTTTTCAATAATATGTTCGATTTATGCCCCAATGTCATTAAATATTTCCGGCCGGCATATGATACGACCCTTTTTATACCTGTACATTCTTAAAAATACTAATTTTGTTTCAATAACAAAACCTGTCCGGGTATAAGTGGTTCTACCATAAAGGGCTGAACTGCGGGTACAGGTCTTCAGCCCCCTGGCGGAAAATTATTTTTCTCTTGCTTTTATTGCTTATTTACAGTGATG
>CAZGUR010000339.1:0-2847 GCA_964529295.1 uncultured Rikenellaceae bacterium
CATAGCATAGCTGAAGTCCCAGGCCAGTGCCTTTCTCTCCTTTGGTGCCCACGGTGCTTTTAATGGCACTGGTCTTTATCAGTTCTTCCAGGTTTTTTGTATCCATCCCTGTACCGTTATCCCTTACTGATATCTTTATATATGTACCGGTATCCCTTATATGTTCCGCCAACACATTTATCCTGCCTTTAACGGCTGTGAACTTAATGGCATTGGAAATAAGGTTCCTGAGTATGATATTTACCAGGTCACGGTCAAACCAGGCAAGAGTGGATCCGCGGTGGGTAAAGCTCAGTTCAATATCCTTCCTCTCGGCCTGTGAATTCATAATATTGAAGATATCCAGTACCACATCAGTAATATTCCATTTACCGGGATGGTACTCTATACGATCCTGCTGACCCTGACCCCATAAAAGAAGATTATCTATCAGGTTGCCGGCAAAATCCACCTGTTTCTCCAGTTCCCCTCCTATCTCTTTGTTTTCCTTTTCTCCCTCCTCCATCTTCATCATTTCGATAAGCATGGAGAGGTTAGAG
Source organism: uncultured Rikenellaceae bacterium (assembly GCA_964529295.1). Taxonomy (GTDB): domain Bacteria; phylum Bacteroidota; class Bacteroidia; order Bacteroidales; family VadinHA17; genus UBA9300. The sequence goes on from CAZGUR010000339.1 coordinate 540, forward strand.
ACAGGGGCTTTCAGATCATGGGCTATAATGGAGAATATGCGGTTTTTCATTTGCATGCTTTTTTCAAGCATACTGTTTTTATCCTCTATCTCATTCTTCTGTTTTTCAATCTCACTCTTCTGGTTTGTCAGCTCAGAGGTCCTTTCTATTACCATATCTTCCAGGTTGCGGTTAACATACTCCAGCTCTTCCGACAGGCGCTTCTCTTCATTGAACGAATGGATCCACCTGCTGACAAGGATGATAACCTGGATAAAGATAAATATGGTGGTGGCGTAAGGCAGAATGAAACTGTCTGAAAAGAGAATTTTCGATCTTGATAAACCTATGTCATTGAAGGCACCTGCCATAACCACAATGAAACCGATAATGTTCAAAAAGCCCGTTCCCTGTCCTTTCAGAAGGGATATGAAACTCTTTATCCCGTAATATAAAAGCACCAGGGCCACGGTGGGATAAAATATCCTGACTGCATTTGCAAAGATTATAACCGGGCTTGTCAGCACCAGTAATATGCTCAGGGTAAACAGTACGGATATAACAGTGCAGAATATTTTATAATACCTGTCGGGAAAGATCCTGTGAAAAAACCAGCTGATAAAGATCAGGGCCAGAAAATTACCGGTGTACTCAAGCCTTACAAGCCATATCCAGCTTATATCCATAAGGCTGAGGATAAGGAAGGAGCCGGTCGAAATGCTGCGGATAAAAATCCCGAATGTGGCCAGGGAGAAAAAAAGCATTGAATCATCCCTCCTGAACAAGAGGTAGAAAAGAAAGAAAAAGCTGATGAATGATAGTATTATGCCGACATTGATATCCGATATTACATTCCGGCGCTGAACCCATTGCAGCATCTCTTCGGCTGCACCCACTCTCATAGGTAACCAGAAGCCCGCCTGACGGTGATGGTAATTGCTTACATTGATAATGATCTCAATTTCCCCTTCCCTTGCATTATGCCTGTAAATAAAAGGCTTATAAGCGGGTTTTGACAGCTCTTCATTCTCGCCTGCCAGCCCGTTACCCCCGGCAAGCTTACCATCAATATATATCCGGAAGGCAGAATCGAACACAGGAATGTCAAATATTACCTCCCCTGTGTTTTCAGGGAGGTAAAGCTTCATACGATAGGTGGCATAACCCGTTTTTTTAATCTCAGGTATCTCATCGCTTAAGGTTGTCCAGTATGATGGTACAGGGCTCAGGGCATCCGGCTCAGGCATGTCAGGCCCTCTGAAGTCGGCCGGTCTGAGATGCTTCTCCCAGTAGAATTCCCATTCACCGTTTAACTTCACTATCCTGTGCCTGAATTGTTCCTGACTTAGTTCCAGCACTCCGCTTTTAACAGGTCCCTGTGCCTGCAAAGCAGCGATGCTCAGAAAAAAAATTATCAAAAAATTCAGGAATATGAAATATCCCTTTTCGTTATTCACCCTTTCCATGGCTTAAATGTTGGTCAAAATTATTAAAATAGGAGATATAAAAAAAAAAATCCTGCATTATGCCATAAAAAAGGGAGGCCGCCCGGGAGGGCGGCCTGTCCTTAAGCTTACCTAAAACTTGATTATAGAAGAAACTGTTAAGTCAGTGTCAGATAAACTGACTTGTTTGTAGAAATATGTGTTTAACCATTATTATGAAAACTGTTTTCACCCTTTGTGGAAGTGTAGGCTCTTATTAAACAGACTACCTTACAGCAAAGACTTTTTCATAGTCCGTGACCAGCTTCGGATAAAAGACCGCTACAAGCCTTAAATACCCTATGTCATTATGTCTGGATCGTGTTATTACCTTCTGGTGGAAGTAGGCTTCTTTCTCGAGAGACAGGTCTGATGTGGACATGCCGTCGTCAAGGTATTGCCTGTCTAAGCGTTGTACACCAAAATATTTCCTGTTGGCCACGTATTGTATTTCAAGGTCATCTGACAGTACCAGGTACCTTGCGCATTTCCTGTCGGACCTGTCTATGGCTACCCTCACGCTGAGGTCTGAATTTTCATATTTTATAATGAATGTTTCGAGAGCATTGCCATCAACAATGACCGGCCCGGCGGCTCTGTCAATAACGTAATTACCGAGACAGCAGTGGGTTTCTCCCTCTGCAAGCGGCGATCTGGCAAAGCCGGTTACAAGCAGAGATAATGTAATAGCAGATAATAAAATAATTCTTTTCATGACTGCACCTTCTTTAATTAATATTTTTTTGATTTGTGCTAATCACAGTAAAGTCTGTCCAAAAAAATACCGTGATCATTTTATTCTGTTCTATAGACGTTAAAAGAAAACCGATGTTGCAGTCCAGTCT
>CAZGUR010000340.1:0-2840 GCA_964529295.1 uncultured Rikenellaceae bacterium
TCTTCAGCGTTAAGTTTTGTAGATAATGGAACATTGATGGCTCCGGTATACAGAATACCAAGTTCACCAATAACCCAGTTATTACACCCTTCTGACAGGAGGCTTACCCTTTCACCTTCCTTTAATCCCAGCTGAAGAAGTCCGGCCGCAAATTCATGAACCTGCTTGTTCACTTCTGCATAACTGGTGCCTACATATTTATCTTCGGGTTTTTCCCACAGGTATACATTATTGCTGTACTTGCTTACATTTTCTTCAAAGAATTGGATTATAGATTTCATACTTCGGTTATTAGTGTTGTAAAATCAATCGAAGATACGAATTTTTGTCATATATGAATATCTGATTTGTGCTATACGGTTTTTCATTGTGATGCTAATTATTTGTATATTTGTATTATAGTGTTAACAAAAAACATATAATATGAAAACTGCAGTTACGATATCCCTGGCTTTGATATTACTGACCAGCTCATGCAAGTTTATTGAAGAAAAAGGATGGTTTGGAAAGTCCAAGGCTGACACTATGGCTGTCTGGCAGGCCAGGCAGGACAGTATCAGGGTTGCTGATTCAATCCGGGCAGAGATTGAGCATATGAAAGCAGTGGAACAGGCCCGTCTTGATTCTGTGCAGGCTGCCGGGCAGGCTCAGCTTGAGAGGGAAGCCCGTTTCAGGTACCATATAGTGGTTGGCAGTTTCCTTACACCTGAATACGCTGAAGATTTTAAGTCTTATTATCAGTCAATGGGTTATAATGCAAAGATAATTGATGGACCCAAAAACCGTTTTCGTCTTGTTTCTGCCGAAGTACATGAAAATCTTAATGAGGCCATAAAAAGACTGGTACAGTACCAGGATACGGTTAATTTTGAGTCGTGGTTATATATTGACAACTGAGAATTTTTTGTCTGGACGGAGTGCCGGCAGGCTGCCCCGGTTTTTACCTGAGCGCTTACCTTATTATTGTTTCTGACCTGTCCGGGCCAACAGAGACAATATCCACTGCTGTTCCTGTTTCATTTTCAATATAGCGAATGTATTCTTTAAGGGCATCAGGCAGTTCATTATAGTTATGTATGCCGGTGATGTCTTCATCCCATCCCTGCATTTCGATAAACACAGGTTCAATGTCAGCACTTATGTCATGAGGCAGTTCCTGGCTGATGGAGCCATTGATCCTGTATTCTGTACATATCTTTATTGTATCAAAACCGCTAAGCACGTCAGCTTTTGTCATTATAAGAGACGTTACGCCATTTATCATGCATGAATATTTCAGGGCAGGCAGGTCAAGCCAACCGCAACGCCTTGGACGGCCTGTTGTTGCACCATATTCATGACCCTTGTCCTGAAGCTCTTTACCCCTGTCATTATTTAACTCGGTGGGAAAGGGACCGCTGCCCACGCGTGTGCAATATGCTTTAAAAATACCGTAGATATTGCCAATTGTTCTCGGGGATATGCCCATACCAGAACAGGCACCGGCACTGATGGTGCTGGATGATGTAACGAAAGGGTAGGAGCCGAAATCAAGATCCAGCATTGTACCCTGCGCACCTTCGGCGAGTATTTTTTTGCCTTCCCGCAGTTGATTGTTTATGAAATATTCCGTATTGATAATCCTGAATTTCTTTAATAGCTCTATACCTTCGAACCATTCCTTTTCATCTTTCTCCAGGTCATAATCAAGATCATAATTGCTGAGTATCTTAAGATGTCTTTCTTTATGGGTATTATATTTTCCCATGAAATCATCTTTCAGTATTTCGCCTGTTCTGAGACCGGACCGTGATGTTTTGTCTGTATAGGCAGGTCCTATGCCTTTGCGGGTGGAGCCAATTTTACTGTCACCCATAGAGTCTTCATATGCAGCATCAAGAAGACGGTGGGTTGGCAGAATCAGGTGTGCTTTGCCGGATATAATAATCTTCTTTGTCAACTCCTCTTCCTGCATCTTCAGTGATTGTATCTCCTTACGGAATATTGAGGGGTCAATAACAAGTCCGTTAGCTATGATATTGATCTTCCCATCTCTGAATATTCCGGAGGGGATGGTATGCAGGATATATTTCTCATTCTCAAATTCCAGGGTGTGACCGGCATTTGGTCCGCCCTGGAATCTTGTAATAATATCATAGTCAGGTGTAAGAGCGTCAACAATCTTACCCTTTCCTTCATCTCCCCATTGTAGTCCTAACAGGATATCTATTTTTCCCATAAACTGGATAATAATAAGTATAAAAACACCGAAAAATACTAATTATTTTCCTTTTTGGCGATTAGTATTGGATCTTGTTAATAAAAAGCAGGATTTATGATTGGATAGTATGGTACTTGTTTTCACTGTTGTATTCATGAGCCTGATGCATAAATGCCTGCAGGTGTGTTTCTATGGTTGCATCCTCCTGACCGTCATAGGCAAAATTAAGCCATGGTATATTATTATGATCCTTTTTGAAGTCGCCCGAAACAGAGGCCACAATGGTTCCGGGCATACATGTGAAAGGCAGTATATATACAACTCCGGATATATTAATCTCTGAAAGGGATGAGGCTGATCCGAGTGCAACAACAGGTTCACCATCGTAATCTTTGTGTATATAGGGAGCTGACCCCCTTATTAGGTCATTAACGGTGAAATAATCTTTCAGAGTGACATAATCGTCTGCGGCTTTTGTCATCCTGTTAAAGGTATAATGTTGATACACCTTCTGGATCTTTGACTTTATTATTCCTGCCCTGTCGCCTTTCCACCTGCTGTCGCGTGTATACCTGTAAGTAGAGTAATGCAGCCACTCGCAAAAGCGGGGCACCATGGTTTCGGCCCCGAGAGCTTCCAG
>CAZGUR010000341.1:0-2832 GCA_964529295.1 uncultured Rikenellaceae bacterium
ATATTTTTTCAGTTGCTGGTTACCTGACAGTTTTTTCACCAGCCTGTTTTCAATCAATTTGGTATTGGGGTTGATGTCCTCCTCGGTGGGCACTTTTTTTTGTCTCGCTATCTCTATGATCCTCTCCGCCTCGTCAACAATCTCTATTACCAGCAAGAGCAGAAGGTGATACAGGTCGTAACTTTTTCTTATACTCAGCAATAATTCATTTTCTGCTGCTTCAAGATTGTCCCCCTTCTTTCTGTTAAAAGCATACAGAACGAGCAAGGCTTTAATACGTAATAATCTCCTGCTTATCATTTATAAAGAACCCTAATAATTTAAATGCAAAAATACTCTTTTTCTGCTTCAGACAAAACACTGGCTGACAAATCAGGAAATATGCACCAAATTTTGATATATGAAAATAATTATTACATTTGAAACCCTAATGAAACTGCCAAATTAAATTTAGCTCTATGAAGGAAGAGAACGACGCCAAAGCGAGTGAGTTAAGCAAAAACAATGAGAATGAATCAAGGGCTCGTGAGGAGGTTTACACAAAAATTGTAAGAGCCGGAAACAGGACCTATTTCCTGGATGTGAAAGCAACACGCAAGAACGATCTTTACCTCACCATTACTGAAAGCAAAAAAAGGTTTAACAAGGATGGTAAGTTTTTTTATGAAAAACACAAGCTGTTCCTTTATCCTGAAGATTTTGAAAAATTCAGTAATGGCCTTGAAGATGTATTCTCGTTTATAAGGAATTCTGAGACAGGGGAGACAGGGGAGACAGGGGAGACAGGGGAGACAGCTGAAACAACTGAAACAGCTGAAACAACTGAAACAGCTGAAACAGCTGACAAGGCTGAAGATATACCTGCTGATACCGAGAAGGAAGATGACTCAAAAGCAAGCGATGAGTTTATTAATGTTGAATTTGAGGACCTTGGTGACAAGCAGGCATAGCACAAGGGTTCTTTTGCCTGCACAGGCAATTTTGATTTAATAATGGCTGATTATCTTTTACTGGCTCTGGCTATTGTATTGATGATCATCGGTATAATTGGATGCCTGGTACCGGTTCTGCCCGGTCCGCCTCTCAGTTTTACCGGTCTGCTGATTCTTCATTTTACCGGGTTTGCAGAATTCAGTGTTAACATCCTTATTATACTTGGTTCAGCATCTATCCTTGTTGCCGTATTCGACTATGTTGTACCCATCTGGGGCACAAAAAAATTCGGAGGGACAAAATACGGTATTAGGGGAGCCACCATAGGCCTGATAGCCGGCCTCTTTTTTGGTCCCCCCGGCATCATCCTCGGACCTTTCATAGGAGCAGTTACCGGTGAGCTGATGTACAAAAGCGATTTCAACTATGCTATACGGGCAGGCATAGGCAGCCTGATAGGGTTTATGGCAGGCATAGGATTGAAGCTGGTAACATCCCTTATTATCACCTTCTACTTTATCAGGGGTATTTTTATTTAATGCTCTGTATTAATCAGCTATAAGCGGATGCCGCCGGTAAAAAAACACCCTGCCTGCAACCGGGCCGGCGACAGGTGATCGCAAATTGTCAACAACAACCAGTCCGGCAAACCGGCTTGATTAACCCAGGGTAGCCAGCATCACTGCTTTAATAGTATGCATCCTGTTTTCCGCCTCATCAAATACCACGGAATGTGCTGATTCAAAAACATCATCTGTCACTTCCATACCGTTAAGACCATATTTCTCGTATATCTCCGCCCCAATTTTAGTCTCCCTGTTATGAAAAGCCGGCAGGCAGTGCAGGAACTTCACCTTGCTGTTGCCTGTCTTTGCCAGCAATTCCTTATTCACCTGGTATGGTTTAAGAAGCTTTATCCTCTGCTCCCATACTTCCTCGGGCTCACCCATGGAGACCCACACATCTGTATACAAAAAATCAACTCCTTTGACAGCCTCATCAACATTATCGGTAATAGTTATTTTTGCTCCTGTCTCAGTAGCAATTTTCCTGCATGTCTCTACAAGCTCATCGGAAGGCTGGCACTCTTCAGGGGCTGCAGCCCTGAAATCCATTCCCATCCTGGCTGCACCTACCATCAATGAATTACCCATATTATTCCTGGCATCACCCAGATAACAGAAGCTTATCTCATTCAGTGGCTTATCACTGTGCTCGAGCATGGTCATAAAGTCAGCCAGTATCTGAGTGGGATGAAATTCATTGGTAAGACCGTTCCAGACAGGTACACCAGCATATTTACCCAGCTCCTCAACTATATCCTGGCCAAAACCCCTGTATTCGATACCATCATACATACGTCCAAGTACCCGGGCTGTATCCTTCATAGACTCTTTATTTCCTATCTGCGACCCTGTGGGACCAATATAGGATACATGAGCACCCTGATCGAGTGCAGCCACCTCAAAGGCACACCTCGTCCTGGTAGACGCTTTCTCGAAGATGAGCGCTATATTTTTCCCTTTCAGTCCCTGCTGCTCTATTCCCGCGTACTTTGCTTTTTTCAGATCCTTTGCCAGATCAAGAAGGAACATTATCTCAGCAGATTCAAAATCCAATAACTTTAAAAAATTCCTGTTTCTTAAATTATAGGCCATGTCGTTTATTATTAGGTTTTTAATTAATTATTTTTAAAACAATCTTTATAAGGCATATCAATCTAATTATTCAATGTCCTTATATGCTTATATATGCTGCAATATCCTGGCATTGCAGCTCCGGAGCAAGCTTCCGGACCGACAACCCGCCAGATCTTTCCCGGCAGGTAATCAGAAGCTGCATAATAATCAGTCATCATATTCCATTGTTATCTTTGTTCCATAACTCTTATCCTCAAGC
>CAZGUR010000342.1:0-2811 GCA_964529295.1 uncultured Rikenellaceae bacterium
GTTAGCCGGAGACGAGTCTCCGCCTGACCTGTTATGGACAGTTGATGAGATCAACTGGTTAAAAGAACATTCCGGAAATCCCAGGTATGTGCCCAATCCATTCCGGGGCGCTGGAGATTTTGTTGCCGGGAAAGGCTTTTTTGAAAGAAATATTGAATTATTACTTCTACTGACAGGGTTGTTGCTTCTTGTTTCATTGCTGATATTCTCAAACATAAGCGTACTGAAGCACCAGGTGCGTAAAAGAACCGCTGAGATGAAGAAACAGCTCAACGAGAAAGAGAAAGCAATAATTGCTTCCCGGAAGAACGCATCAAGGCTGAACAGTATTTTCAAGATATATAACCATAAAACAGATTCTATAGATGAGCTGCTTGAGTACACTGTAAAACAGGCAGTACAACTGACAGAAAGCAAATCCGGGATGCTATACCGCTTTGACCGGGATAGCGGCTCATTTATTATCTCTGACTTTTATTCCATGAACGATATAAAGGATACTGAAAGCAGACCGGCCGGATTATTCTACGCCAAAGATCTAAGTCTCTGCAGTGATATTCTGAGAAAAGAAGTGGTCATATTAAACAAAGAACAGCTGAACAGGGCATTATTAAAAAATGCAAACTGCCCGTTTCGCTCCATGCCTTTAAAAAATCTTTTGGGCATCCCTGTCGTTGCTGATGACAATACTGTTGAAGGTGTCCTGTTCATTGCCAACAAAGAAGAAGAATATGATGAGTCCGATGCGAAGCAGTCTGTTTTGCTTATCAACTCAGCATGGAGGCATATCCATAAACAGATATGGCATAAACAGCTGGTCAGGGCAAAAGAAAAAGCGGAGATAAGTGAGGCAAAATTATCCCTTCTGAATGAAATGGTCCTGGAGATCCTGGAACAGCAAAAGCTGGAAGACATCTATAACTATATAAGCAATAATCTACAGAGTCAGTTTCCCGGCACAGTGGTATTATGCATATCGGTTAACGAAGCGGAGAATGACTCGAGACTCGAATCGGTATCCGGACTTGACAACTCCCTTTTAAACAGGATAATGAAGATTTCAGGCTTTAACCCCGTAGGAAGTCACTACAGCCTGACCCCTGTACACTACCAACATTTTAAATCCGGGAAACTGGTAGAATTTGAAGGCGGGCTGGCTGATTTTTCTACTACCGAATTTCCGGCAGCGGCAGCAAAAACAATCCAGGAACTTATCGGCATCAAAAAAATATTTACCATTGGCATCAATAAAGATGACAGCCTGTTAGCAGCTATTCATCTTTTTGCACGCGATAAAAACATTAATATACTGAAAGATGCTGCTTTCATCGAAACATTCGTCAACCAGGCAAGCCTTGTTTTACAAAAATTCATGATAAAGGAAGAGCTGGTCAGGGCTAAAGAGAAAGCCGAAGAGAGCGATCAGCTTAAGTCAAATTTCCTGCAAAACATGTCGCATGAAATCCGTACACCACTGAATGCAATAGTCGGCTTTTCCCAGTTAATGACCGATCCGCAAATGACCAAAGAGGAGCATAAAACTTATTCAGACCATATACAAAGCGGGGGTGAAAAGCTGACAGGAGTAATAAAGGATATAATTGAAATCTCCCAGCTTCAATCCGGGCAGGCTAAAGTAACTCATACTGAATTTGACCTTATCGACCTAATCAGTGAACTGACAGGGTCTTTGTCTGAAAAGGCAAAAAATAAAAACCTTGAATTAAGGGTTAACCAGAAGATTGCGCAACAGAAATACATCATTGAAACAGACAGGGAAAAGCTACGGGTTATATTGATTCATCTAATTGACAATGCTGTTAAGTTTACACCTGAAGGCTCGATTAGAATTATTACTGATATAAGGGATGACAACCTGTATTTCTCCATTTCAGATACCGGCATTGGCATTTCCCCGGAGACACAAAAAATTATTTTTGAACCCTTCCGCCAGAATGAAACAGATAGCCGCCGCAAATTCGGAGGTAACGGACTGGGACTTTCACTTGTCATGGGATATGTGGACTTGCTGGGCGGTACAATAAACCTTGAATCAGAGATTAATAAGGGAACGACATTTACTGTGTCAGTTCCTTTCAGGGCAAAGGCTGAAGATGAGACGGCAAAGGTTCCGGAGGATAATATAAGGGATGCAGCATACATTAATAATAAAAAAGACACAGTTATCATAGCTGAAGATGAATATGCCAATTTCCTGTACCTCGAAAAGCTGATAAAGGAGGACTATATACATGTGCTGCATGCAAAGGATGGAAATGAAGTCATTGATCTGTGCAGAAGTGACTCTGCAGTGAACCTGATCTTTATGGATATAAAAATGCCTAACATGGATGGCCACAAAGCGGCTAAAATAATAAAAGAATTCAGGCCTGACCTGCCTATTATTGCCCAGACAGCCTATGCAATGGAATCCGATAAGCTGCGATTTGCAGATGTTTTTGATGATTTCCTTACCAAGCCAATTGATAAACTGAGGGTCAAACAAATAATCAGTAAGTACGGCAATACGACGAATTGATAATAAATTCCCGCTTGCAGAGCATTGTCTTTTTTCCTATTTTCGCAAAGTCTCATTCAGCCCGGATGGCAGGACCGAGCGATCAGAAATTGTCCGGTGGACAATTTCCGCGAGGGGCCAGACTGCAGCGGCGGACCGCCATCCGAAGTTTTTTGAAATATGTTAACTTAAAGAAAACAGTTACAATATAAATTAAAAGTATCTTTACAGATATTAGCCCGGATGGCGGAATTGGTAGACGCGCTGGTCTCAAACACCAGTTCCTTTTTTGG
>CAZGUR010000343.1:0-2025 GCA_964529295.1 uncultured Rikenellaceae bacterium
TTAACCTGGTAGAAGGAGGCTTACTCGTTATAGTTGTGCTGTTATTGCTGCTGGGGGAGATATCAGGTGCACTGATAGTGGCCATGGTAATACCACTGTCGATGTTATTTGCATTTATAGGGATGCGTGAATTTGGTCTTGCTGCCAACCTTATGAGCCTGGGAGCCATCGACTTCGGAATGGTGGTCGACGGATCGGTGGTGATGGTGGAGAATATTGTTAAAAGGCTGCATGGTGATAAGTCTAAAAACAAGGAAGAAGTTATCATAAAGGCAGCGCAGCAGGTGGTCAGGCCCATATTTTTCGGAGTGCTGATAATCCTTATGGTTTATATACCCATTATGACCTTCAGTGGTATGGAAGGAATACTGTTCAGGCCCATGGCCATAACGGTGGCAGCTGCCGTATTCGGATCACTGCTGCTGGCTCTTATCTTTATACCCGCCATGTCATCCATCGTGTTCAGGAAAGGTGTTAAAACAAGAAAGAACAGGTTCATTAACTGGCTTAAGCCGATCTATATCCGTAACCTTTCAAACTATCTCGAAAGGAGATGGCTCATTGTCACAAGTGCCAGCCTCCTGTTTGTGGCATCCCTCTTTCTTATGTCAAAGCTGGGAACGGAATTCCTTCCCGAACTGGATGAAGGTTCCATACTTGTTGAACAGGTCAGGATGCCATCCGTCACCCTCGAGGAGTCGGTACGGAATGCTGACTGGTTTGCAGGTGAGCTGGTGAAGAATATACCCGAAATTGAAAGGGTGGTGCCAAAAACAGGGCGTTCAGACCTGGCAAACGACTGGATGGGAGTGCACCAGTCAGATGTGTGGATAATGCTGAAACCTGAAAAGGAGTGGAGAAAGAAAATAACTAAAGAGGATATAATAGCGGAGATAGAGCCTTACCTTGTCACAGAGCCAGGGCTGGTGTATAACTTCACACAGCCTATAGCTATGCGAGTGGATGAGCTGACCAGCGGTGTAAAATCTGACCTGGCGGTAAAGGTCTACGGTGAAGACCTGGAAGTGTTAAGCACTATCGGTAATAATATATCCGCGTTGCTTCCGGAACTTGACGGGACTGATAATTATTATGTAGAGCAGCTGGCGGGACAGCCTTACCTGACAATAAATATTAACAGGGAGGCTGTGGCTTCTTTCGGACTTAACGTCGATAATGTGCAGAAAATTATAGAGGCCGGCATCGGGGGACAGTCAGCAGGTATGTTGTACGAAGGGCAGCGCAGTTTTGAAATCAGGATCAGGTACCCCGAAGAGATAAGGGATGATTTGTCAGAGATACAGAATATACCTGTTGACCTGCCCAATGGTTCCTTTGTGCCTCTTAAGAGGGTGGCTGATATCGTGATGCAGGAGGGACCACGCGAGATACAACGAGAGAATGGCTGGAGAAGGCTTATAGTAGGTATAGATATTGAGGATATTGACCTGGGCACCTATGTGAGTAAGCTGCAGGAAGCCATTGATGAGAATGCTGCCATACCGGCAGGCTATTTTGTAGATTACGGTGGGAGTTTTGAAAACCAGAGAAGGGCCATGAAGCATCTTATGATGATTGTTCCGCTGGCACTGTTCATCATAATTGGTTTACTATACCTTAATTTTGGCAGGATGAGGTATGCACTTCTTATTCTCCTGAACCTTCCGTTTGCCCTCTCAGGAGGTGTATTGTTCCTGTGGATAAGGGGTATGTACCTGTCCGTCTCGGCAAGTATAGGGTTTATTGCACTCTTCGGTGTGGCAGTGCTGAACGGTCTCGTCCTTATCGATCACCTGAATGAGATTAGGAAAGAGAAGGATATGGACCTGAAGAGGGCTGTGCTTGAAGGCTCAGCTGACAGGCTGCGGCCAGTGCTTATGACCGCCCTGGTGGCCAGCCTGGGTTTTTTACCTATGGCATTCAATACCGGTCCGGGTTCCGAAGTGCAGAGGCCCCTGGCAACAGTGGTGATAGGTGGACTGATAACATCCACCCTGCTTACACTGATGATGCTCCCCAATATCT
>CAZGUR010000343.1:2035-2734 GCA_964529295.1 uncultured Rikenellaceae bacterium
TACTGGATGGAGGGGAAAAAGAAGATTGATCAAGTCGCAGAGACAGAGGAATAAGATATTCATTGACAATGACAACGATTTATTTTCTCAGCTGTTTGCTTATACCTTGGTATATCAGTTCTCTTATCAGTTGTTTGAAGACGGATTAATAACCCATTCCAGTATTCCGGTGGCGCATCTGTCGTGCCGTTCAGCTACATAAATACATAGCGCGCCACAAGAATAGAAAATTATTTAATTACTGATAAAATTTTATATTTTTGCATATCATAATTAATCATATTGTTGAAGAAAGATTTAAATATTAATAAATAAGTAATCTAAGCAACATGGAAGTCAGTAAAGAATTAAAACCCTATATACCTGTAGTTGATATGATTGCAGGAACATTTGGGAAAGACTGTGAGGTCGTCCTTCATGACCTGAGCTTCCCGAGAAATTCTGTAGTCTACGTTGTTAACGGACACATAACCGGTAGAGAGATAGGGCAACCAATTCATCATCTTTTTACAGTTGTACTGAAATCAAAAGAATTCAAGAATGACTTCCTATGTAATTATACAATAAAAAATGTCCATGGGGAGGATATTAAATCTTCCACTGTTCTTTTGAGAAACTCTAATGGTACTGTTATCGGAGCTCTTTGTGTAAACTTTGATACAACTGCAGTCAGAAAGTTTCATGACTTTATTAATAATT
>CAZGUR010000344.1:0-2718 GCA_964529295.1 uncultured Rikenellaceae bacterium
AAAATAAAAAGGTGATAAATGATATTATATCAGGAAGAAGGTTGCGCAGGGCTGACTATACAGTGCATGTAACAGGCTCAGAAGGAATGAATACTGCTTTCCTGGTAAAAGAGGGGCTGATGGATGTTGACAGGACAGAGACAATAACTATCGACAGCACATTTTTAGGAAAAGGAGAAGCTTTTAATTATAATATACTGTATATCAAAGGTGAAGTAAAAGGCCTGGGGCGATGCCATTTCTTTATCAATGACTGGCCGGGTATAAAAAACAATACCAGGGCCCCTGAGAACCTGCGGATAGGTGCAGCCATAGCCCTCAGAAAAAAGACAGATGAAATATTCAACTTCGAGAGAGATGCCAGGATATTTATAATGGGCACCTTCTATGATGAGCCCACCAGCAGGAGCCTCTTATCGGTCCTCAATGCCAGTAATAAGAGAAAAAATTTCGATTATCGCGATCTCTACAACCTCTTCTATGACAGCCATAATATTGAGGGCTGGGGTACCGTATTAATTAACAACACCTGGCAGATGTGGGACCAGATAATAGTGTCACCATCATTGCCCGGCATCACCCGCGATTACCATATTGAGTTCAGCTCGGGAGGCATCTTCCTGCCGGATGAGGTAAGTGAGGACAGAAGCGTTTTAAGAAGTACTTACCAGGGAGATGAATACACGGGAGCGGTGTCAGCACACCTGCCTGTCTTCTGTAAAATAAAAAAAAGAGAATTATAAGCAATGAAATTCAAGCTTGTCTCCGATTATGTTCCGACGGGCGACCAGCCTGAAGCAATAAGGCAGCTTGTTGAAGGGCTGAAGAGCGAGACCCCGTACCAGACCCTGCTGGGTGTTACCGGCAGTGGCAAAACATTTACCATAGCCAATGTCATTGAACAGATTGACAGACCGGTGCTTGTGCTCAGCCATAACAAAACACTGGCTGCACAGCTATATGGTGAGTTCAGGCAGTTCTTTCCCGATAATGCCGTTGAATATTTTGTGTCGTACTACGACTACTACCAGCCGGAAGCGTACCTGCCGGTAACCGACACCTATATCGAAAAAGACCTCTCAATAAATGATGAGATAGAGAAGCTGAGGCTAAGCACCACCTCATCCTTGCTGTCTGGACGCCGGGATGTCATTGTTGTCTCCTCGGTCTCATGCCTCTACGGCATAGGCAACCCTGAAGATTTTCACAGCAATACCATACATATCAGACAGGGCGACAGCCTGGCCAGGAATATTTTTCTGCGCAAGCTTGTTGACAGTCTATATGCCAGGAATGAGATGGAATTCAAAAGAGGGACATTCAGGGTTAAAGGTGATACGGTGGATATTTTCCCGGCTTATGCCGATATAGCCCTGAGGGTGATATACTGGGGTGATGAGATTGAAGAAATAGAGCTGTTCGACCCCGTTTCGGGCGACAGTCTCGAAAGGCCGGAGGAATATGTTATCTACCCGGCAAATATTTTCGTAACTACACGCCACAGGATAAACCAGGCCATACACCAGATACAGGAGGACATGATCAAACAGTCTGCCTATTACAGGGAGATAGGTAAGGGACCGGAGGCGCAGCGACTGGAACAGAGGGTGTCCTATGACCTTGAGATGATCAAGGAGCTGGGTTACTGCAGCGGTATAGAAAACTACTCGCGCTACTTTGACGGACGCAAACCGGGCACAAGGCCTTTCTGCCTGCTTGATTATTTCCCCGATGACTTTATCACTGTTATAGATGAGAGTCATGTTAGCATGCCACAGATAAAGGCCATGTACGGGGGCGACCATTCAAGGAAACAGACCCTGGTGGACTATGGCTTCAGGCTGCCTGCGGCACTGGATAACAGACCACTAAAGCTGGAGGAATTTGAATCCCTTTCCGGGCAGACCATCTTTGTCAGCGCCACACCGGCTGACTACGAGCTGGAGAAGAGCGAGGGCGTTTTTGTTGACCAGGTGATAAGGCCAACTGGACTCCTTGATCCGCCGGTGGAGGTAAGGCCGAGCAGGAACCAGGTGGACGACCTTATGAATGAGATAAAAGAGAGAACCGCCGCCAGTGAGAGGACACTGGTAACCACGCTGACAAAGAGGATGGCCGAGGAGCTGACCGCTTACCTTTCGCGGTATAACATAAAATGCACTTATATACACTCGGATATTGACACCCTTGAAAGGGTTGAGATAATGGAAGGTCTGCGCGAGGGCAAATATGATGTGCTGGTGGGTGTTAACCTTCTCAGGGAGGGACTCGACCTGCCCGAGGTATCACTTGTTGCTGTTATCGATGCCGACAAGGAAGGATTTCTGAGATCGGCGCGCTCGCTGACGCAGACAGCGGGACGCGCTGCCCGTAACCTTAACGGCAAGGTGATAATGTATGCCGACAGGATAACCGGCAGCATGCAGATGACAATAGATGAGACCAACAGGCGGAGGGAAAAGCAGCTTAAATATAATAAGAAGATGGGCATCACCCCAACACAGATAATAAAAGCCGCGGGCTCCGTCTTCAGGGAGCTGCATAAAAAGGGTGTTGAGCCAAAGGCCTATATTGAACCTCAGAAACCGGATATAGCAGCAGATCCTGTTGTCAGGTATATGTCGCCCCAGGCCCTGGAGAAAGCCATCAAAAAAGCCCGTAAATCAATGGAAAAGGCAGCTGCGTCTCTCGATTTCATAGAGGCTGCCCGCTTCCGCG
>CAZGUR010000345.1:0-2685 GCA_964529295.1 uncultured Rikenellaceae bacterium
GGAGGCAGCTCACGGTCGCGCACCGGCACTGGCTACGGCAATAAAGAGGCTGCAGCCCGGGAAATATGTATTCACCTACCAGGGCGACGGCGACCTGGCGGCTATCGGAACGGCTGAGACCATTCACAGCTGCAACAGGGGAGAGAATATACTCATTATATTCATCAATAACGGTATATACGGTATGACGGGCGGACAGATGGCCCCGACAACAATAGAGGGAATGAAATCATCCACATCACCCTACGGACGTAATATTAAGATGATGGGAAACCCCTTGAAGATGACCGATATAGTGGCCACACTACCGGGTACCTATTATGTAACAAGGCAGAGTGTCCATAAGCCGGGCAATGTGCGCAAGACAAAGAAGGCAATACGCAAAGCCCTTGAATACCAGAAATGGGATAAGGGGACATGCTTTATCGAGATCGTTTCCAACTGTCCTTCAGGATGGAAGATGACCCCGGTGGATTCAAATAAGTGGATGGAAGACAATATGTTCCCGTTCTACCCGCTGGGCGACATGAAAGTGCCTGAAGAATAAGAGTTTAATAACAAATGAAAACTGACTAATTATGACAGAAGAAATTATAATAGCCGGATTTGGCGGCCAGGGTGTCCTCTCCATGGGTAAGATAATGGCTTATTCAGGGATAATGCAGGATATGGAGGTAAGCTGGATGCCGTCATACGGCCCGGAAATGAGGGGTGGTACAGCCAACGTAACAGTGATACTTAGCGAAGAAAGGATCAGCAGTCCCATACTCAGGACATTTGATACAGCCATAATACTCAACCAGCAGTCACTCGACAAATTTGAGGAAGCTGTAAAGCCGGGTGGCACGCTTATATATGACGGTAACGGTATAACAAGGCACCCGGAGAGGGATGATATTGCTGTTTACAGGATTGATGCCACTGATGAGGCAACAAAAATGGAGAGCTCAAAATCATTTAATATGATTGTGCTGGGCGGATATCTGAAAATAAAGCCGGTGCTTAAGATGGAGAATGTGCTGACGGGACTCAAAAAATCATTGCCCGAGAGGTACCATCACCTTCTGCCCATGAATGAGAAAGCCCTTTCCAGGGGTATGGAGATAATCAAAAAGATGAATTAACAGATGCGGCAGGGAAGATCCCGGTACTTATGCCGGAATCCTTACCTGTAAGCTAATAATGTGTACAGCTGCCGGTTTAATATGACTGCGGTATAAGCTTAATAATGTTAATAATGGTATCAACAGCTTTAAGCATCGATTTTACCGGTATATATTCATGCCTGCCGTGGAAATTATGACCGCCTGTGAAGATATTGGGGCAGGGCAGTCCCATATACGAAAGCCGTGAACCGTCGGTACCTCCCCTTATCGGTCTTACAAGGGGCTTCACACCTGACTGCTTCATTGCTTTTTCCGCCAGTTCAACAATATGGTAATGGTCTTCTATCTTCTCCCTCATATTATAGTACTGGTCCTTAATGCTTAGCTTAATACGCCCGCTGCCATATTTTTTATTCATGGTCGCGGCAATATCTTCCAGCATGGTTTTTTTCTCTGTGAACCCGGACCTTTCATGGTCCCTTACAAGGTACCTTATACGCGAGTGTTCAACCGTGCCTTCTATATCGATAAGATGGAAGAAGCCCTCATATTTCTCAGTATGTTCGGGCCTGGACTGCTCCGGAAGCATGGAGTTGAACTCATAAGCCAGGTGTATTGAGTTGATCATCTGGTTTTTGGCCGTCCCGGGATGCACATTCCTTCCTGCTATCTCTATCACGGCCATGGCAGCATTGAAGTTCTCGTATTCCAGTTCACCTTCTTCACCGCCATCGACAGTGTATGCAAAGTCAGCACCAAAAGCCTTTACATCAAACCTGTCGGCTCCCCTTCCTATCTCTTCATCAGGTGTAAAGCCTATCCTCACTTTTCCATGCTCATATTCGGGATGGGCTATCAGGTATTCAACAGCTGTCAGTATCTCTGCTATACCGGCCTTATCATCAGAGCCCAGCAGTGTACTGCCGTCTGTGGTCAGCAGTTCCTGCCCTGTATAGTTCTTCAGTTCAGGGAAATCGGATGGACTGAGCACTATATTATTCTTTGCATCCAGGATGATATCCTTACCATGACAGATGATACATTTTCTCAACAGGCATCCGGATGCCGGGTGGTGCTGTCGGACATGGCACCTGCCACCACCGGGCGAAAAGATGTGGATGCATTTCGGTCCTTTGAATTATGTAAAATGGCGCTGGATGTAGCAGAACAGTGCTTGGGCGTGAACGGCCATTTTGTGTGCAAGATATTTCAGGGCAATGAATTTGCACAGTTTGAAAAAAAAGTAAAAAAACGCTTTGGCACCTGCCGGATTTTCAAGCCGGAGAGCTGCAGAAAACAAAGCAAAGAAATATATATTATAGCAAAAAATAAACGCCAAATGTAAGGAGTGGATTCATGTCAGGACACAGCAAATGGTCGACCATCAAACATAAAAAAGGAGCGGCCGATAAAAAAAGGGGCAAGATCTTCACCAAGCTGATCAAGGAGATCACGGTGGCGGCCCGCATGGGGGGAGGAGATCCCGAGGCCAACCCCAGACTGCGCCAGGCACTTGCCGCAGCCAAGGCCCAGAACATGCCCAAGGAGAATTTTGAACGGGCCGTTAAAAAGGGGACGG
>CAZGUR010000346.1:0-2674 GCA_964529295.1 uncultured Rikenellaceae bacterium
GGTAACTGTGGCACCGGCATTCTTCAGTATGGGTACATTGATTATCTTATCAAGCTCTTTGGTCACTATACCGGTAAAATAGGAATACTTGCCGCCATTCACCATATATGGCATTGTATACTCGTCATACTCACCCTCCACATCGGCCCAGTAATACCAGTCTTTATCTATCATCTTCTCCCCGTACATTACCCCGTCAGAATCATAATACGATCCGTTCTCATCCTGCTGCTCAGTGCCCATAACTTTTATTCCCGGGTAGTTCTCTTCGGTATACCCCGTTTCATGTAACTGCACAAGACGCCTGTCCCATATAATTATATCACTGCGGTCAATCCCGCTCTCTTCCATCTGTTTGATGATTGAACGGGTAACGGCGTGACTTGTAGTGAGCGTTTTACCGGCAACGGGATTGACCTTAAGCCCTATCTTCTCGCCGGGCGACACAAACTGGCGCCATGCCTTCTTCAGTTTCCTCTCACCTGTCAGGTCAAGCATTGCCTTTTCCAGCATAGCATAGGCCTCTTCTTCCATAATCTCATTATCTACTATGGCACCCGGATGATTTACACGGCTTACCTTCCCTGGATACCTGCCCGGCATGGAATTCTCATTCCGGGCCACCTTTGCCGCATCGGCAATATTGGTTTCCGGTTTCTCCTGCTCCTGTCTGAGGATGCTGTCAGGTGCTGCGGCTATTGGTGCACTGGCAACAACGAGGCTGCCCGTACCCAGCACTTTAAAGAATCTGCGGCGTGAAAATGGTATTTTTGACATTATTTTTGGTTTTTGGTTGAATTTTCAAGATCGATAAAAATAGGAAATATTTTTGAAATATTAGCCGGGATCACAAATACAGACACGGCTGACAAAATCATTTACCTCACTGGCCGGCAACTATAGTCCTTGTCTGCCAAATCCTTAATTCACACCCTTTCGTATAGTGTCATACTCATTAGCCGCTTATAAAATTTCATAGGTTTACCGCTGATAAAATTTCATAGTCCCATTTACGTGCATCATATTAATAAGAGGGTGGTCTTTATGTATTAACCAAAACCATTAAATAAAATTATCAGGAATGAAACATCTAATAAACATCCTTTTATTATCAGTACTTCTCTCCGGGTGTACAAAGAAGCAAAGTTATGATTATCCGCATTACAGTATTAGCTTGTCCGCAGATCCGGAAAGCCGGCATATCAGTGTTAGCGGATCATGGGATATACCTGTTAAGGATGAGACAAAGAGCCTGGAATTTCACTTACACAGACAACTACGCATTGATGAATTGGATATCAATGGCAGTAAAGCCTTTAAGCTAACTGATGAGCCCGGCGACATACGCTATATGCCGGAAGCAATAAAATACACACTAACAACGGACACACCCTTAAAAAACAGCACAGTGCTGAATTTTAAATATTCAGGCGAAATTACTGAATGGCCTGAATGGAGTCCAAGCGTGATAGGAGAAAAATGGACCGAGCTGGGGCTATATTTCCCCTGGTACCCATATAATAACAGATATTCACCCTTCACATATAAGGTTGATGTAAGTGCCGGTCCGGGATATAAAACTTTTGCCATGGGTGAAAAAAGCACAAAGGAGCACTTCACAAGTTACGAGACCGTTGGTCCTACCAACGACATCATTATATGTGCTTCAAAGGATATGAGGACCATCTCAAAAAATACAGACAGCTATAATTTCACAATAGCCCACACCACACTGTCCGGATTACTTATCGACAATCTGACTGCTGATGTCATAGATATCCTCACCCTTTACAACGAATGGTTTCCGGAAGGTAACAATACTGTATGCCTGGTGGAATCCATGAGAGAGAAGGGAGGCGCATATGCACGCATGGGAGGCATGTACCTTACCGGCCTGGATCAGGATGGGTATTTCAAATCCCGCCAATCGTATACCCGTTACCTTGGTCACGAGATATCGCATCTCTGGTGGTACAGGGCCAATACGAATACATGGGAAGACTGGCTTAACGAAGGTTTCGCAGAATACTCGGCATTAATGGTTCTGAGGGAGCTATACGGACAGGATTGCTTTGAAGAACGTATAGCAGATAAAAGAAAAGAATCTGAAGACACCGATCCTGTCTGGCATTATAACAGGAACGGGAAAGATGCTTATACCATCCTCTACAGCAAGGCTCCCCTGCTTTTATATGATCTCGAAAAAAGAATAGGGAAAGATGCCTTTATGGAGCTGTTAAGAACCGTGATTGAAAAAAAGGTGTCAACCAGCGAAGAGTTCCTCACAGTCCTTGAGAACCAGCAGGGGTCAACGGTGAGGGACTGGTTTCTATCCGGCTTAAAAGAAGAATAATTCTGGGATTACTGTCCTGACCAGCTGCTATATTAACGGAGTATATACCTCACGATCATAGTTTGTCTATAAACCTGAATCGTAATTTGTCAATAACCAGCATTGTAATTTGTCCATAACCTGCATCGTAATTTATCAATAACCAACATTGTAATTTGTCCATAACCAGCATCATTATTTGTCCATAACCTGAATCAAAATTTGTCTATAACCTGAATCAAAATTTGTCTATAAACCAGCATCATTATTTGTCCATAACCTGAATCATTATTTGTCCATAACCTGCATCAAAATTTGTCTATAACCTGCATCAAAATTTGT
>CAZGUR010000347.1:0-2670 GCA_964529295.1 uncultured Rikenellaceae bacterium
AGTATATCACTTTTGTCCCATATACCGGCCCAGGCTTCACTGTTCTTCCTTTTAAGGTCAGTAAAGCCGCTTATTAGCCTGGCATGCTTAAGTGCTTCGTTGAGCGGATCGCTGATGGCAAAGTCGCGGGATGAATAAATACTGACTGTTTTCTCTACACCCAGGGGGAAAAGCTGTTCACACCGGACTGTTATATCTTCACCGGCAAAATCTTTCTTCCTTACCATTTTCCTCTCGCCTTTTATCTCTTCTTCTGCCCTGAACAGCCTTGCCCGTGCAGCCATGGAAACTTTTACTTCTGACTGCAGGGAGGAGGCTGAGAGAAACGATATATGATCTTTTGTATTTCCTTTACCTGTTATTTCCGTATGCCTGCTCTCAAGGTCGCTGTAACGATCCACACCCTTATTTCTGACACCACCGTCAATACCTGATCTGATTGTTACCTCACCTGACCAGTTTTCAGGCATAATAAACCATTTTATTGCCGCCTCATGAGCATTGGCCATACTGACTACCCGCTGACTGATAAGTGAGCTTACCCTGTCCTTTTCATCCCTGAATTTCATTTTACGAAGCAGGTATCCTTCTTTCATGTTCAGCTCCTGTATATATTCCAGCACCTCAACATTATCAAGGTTGAGCCATGGTCCGCCGGCATGCCTGAAGCTTAAGAACAACCAGTTGGGCCAGTTGACAAGGTCTTCATTGACTATTTCCCTGCCGGCGATATGGGAGCTGGCACGGTTATAGGTACAGGCAAAATAGGTGCCCGGATAATTATATTCATTGCTGGCTGTTTCTTCTGCCGCACCCCTGGTAGCAAATTTACCGTTGCCCAGTGTGCATAATGATTCTCTCAGGGGCTGCTCAGCCGCATTCCATCCTTCATATCTTAATATCCAGTTGTGCATATCTTTAAAATTTTATTCATTTTGTTTATGATATCGCTTCCCCAGGTTTATGATCACTTCATAATTTCCATATCTTTTTAATAATCTGATTTGTTAACAGGGGCAGTATGGCTGTTACTGCTATGATAAGCCATATACCCGGCTCCAGGCTTTCAAAAGACAGGGCATTGCTTATGACCGGAATAAAATAGGCGGCCATCAGCACTACAGCACAAAAAGCCAGTGCCATCCATATATATTTATTGCGTGTTACCTGGTTATTAAAAACAGGTTCCTCAGCTTCACGCATATTAAAAACATGAAGCAGCTGGCCAAAGGCAAGGCTGAAAAAAGCAATATTATTACATATCTCTGGCGGCAAGCCCAGCACCTCATGAGAAATGATATATGAGGCAATAACATAAACACTTATCACCGCCCCGTAAACGGATATTATCATCCAGTTTCTTTTTGTAATGATTTCTTCGTCAGGATCTTCCGGAAGCCTGTCCATTATATTCCCGCTTCCTTTACCTATACCCAGCGCCAGTGCCGGGAAAACATCTGACAGGAGGTTGATAAACAGCAGCTGCAGGGGAAGCAGGGGAAGCTGGAAAAGAGTGAAGCTTATACCGGCAATTATTATTATCTCAGCCAGGTGATATGAGAGCTGGTATATGATAAACTTTTTTATGTTCTCAAAAATGATGCGTCCCTCTTCCACTGCCTTTATAATAGATGTGAAAGAGTCATCCTGCAATACCATATCGGCCACTTCATGAGCTGTCTGTGTGCCCCTTTTTCCCATGGCAATACCTATATCCGCTTTTTTCAATGCAGGGCTGTCATTAACCCCGTCACCTGTCATACCTACTATCTCGCCATGGTCCTGGAAGTGCTCTACTATATCCAGCTTCTGAGAGGGATCAACCCTGGCAAAGACTGAAACACCGCTGATATCTTCCTCCTTATCGAGATTTTTCCCGTGTATAACCCTGTTATCATCGCTTTTCAGGATATTTACCTCCCGGGCAATATTACGGGCTGTTTCAGGATGATCGCCTGTGACCATCACCACCTTTATGCCTGCATGATGACATTTTTCTATTGAACCTTTTATATCTCCCCTTACCGGATCAATAAATCCTGCAATGCCCACGAAGGTCAAATTGCCGGGAAATTCTTCTTCCTGCTGCAGCTCATCAGCCTTTTCCGCAGCTTCTTCTTTAAATGCGAAGCCAATGACCTTCAGTCCATTGGCTGACAGCTGCCTGTCGCGTTCGATCCAGTACTCCCTGAACTCAGGGCCGGCTTCTTTTCTATCCTCACCCTCAATATAATGGCTGCACATTTTAATGATGGCAGCGGTAGCGCCTTTTGCAGCTATATAACAGCTGTCATCATCCCTGTGTATGCTGCCCATATACATGGACTCAGAGTCAAAAGGGTCTTCATTAATTTTTTCCAGCTCACGCAGACTGTTGTAAGCATCCTTATCATATTCCCTGAAATATTGCAGTAAGGCTGCATCAAGGGGGTCGCCTTCATAAGCTCCGTTACTTTCGGTCGCATCATTGCACAGTACAGCTATCTTCTTAAAATGACCGAAAGCTTTATCTTCATCAATATCCTCTTCTTTGCCCGTTTCAATCTGCCTGTCTGCCGTCACCAGGCTGGACAGGGTAAGACGGTTTTCTGTAAGGGTACCCGTCTTGTCGGTCAGTATAACCGTTGTCGCACCCAGTGTCTCTATGGAGGCCAGGTTCCTTACCAGCAC
>CAZGUR010000348.1:0-2664 GCA_964529295.1 uncultured Rikenellaceae bacterium
AGAACCCTTTCAGTGCCGTAAGGCCGTCGTGGCAGAGCTCGAAAACTTATTGCGTAAAAAGAAGTAATACACCCAACTGTTCGCCGGCCGGAACTGATGAGGCAATACAAGCTTGCTTTTCACTCAGCCGCAACTCATCCGCTTAATTCCATCTTACTGTTCCCCCAGCCAAATCTTGTCCGGGTAATAACACCTTACTGTTTATCCAATCGGACTTATCCGGGTAATACCGACCTCACTGTTCCCCCAGCCAGCGCTCGGCATCAATGGCGGCCATACAGCCACTGCCGGCTGCTGTCACCGCCTGACGGTAATGGGAATCCTGCAGGTCGCCGCAGGCAAAAACACCGGGCACATTTGTTTTTGTTGTTCCCGGAATAGTCTTTACATAACCCACATCATCCGTATCTATATAATCCTTAAACTCATCAGAGTTAGGCTTATGACCAATAGCAAGGAAGAAACCATCTATCTTTATCTTAACTGTTTCCTCGTCTTTCGCACCCTTATTCTTCACAAGCACAGCCCCCTCAACACCATTCGTGCCGAACAGATCAACAGCCTGGTGCTTCCATAATATTTCAATATTATCAGTGTTAAAGACCCTTTCCTGCATTGCCTTTGAGGCCCTGAACACATCACGCCTCACAATCATATACACCTTCCTTGCCAGTCCTGCCAGGTAGGTGGCCTCCTCACATGCAGTGTCGCCGCCACCGACCACCGCCACATCCTTTCCTTTGTAAAAGAAGCCGTCACATGTGGCACATGCAGATACGCCCATGCCATTATATTTCTTTTCGGCCTCAATACCGAGGTATTTGGCTGTTGCACCTGTAGCCAGTATAACAGTGTCAGCCTCAATGGTCTTCTTATCATCAATAATAACCTTATGCGGATAACCTGAAAAATCAACACTGGTTGCAATGCCAAAGCGCACATCAGTATCGAAGCGCTCAGCCTGCTTCTTAAAATCTTCCATCATCTGCGGTCCTGTCACCCCTTCAGGATATCCCGGGTAGTTTTCCACCTCTGTGGTCGTGGTCAGCTGTCCTCCCATCTCCATGCCGGTATACAGCACCGGTTGCAGGTTAGCCCTGGCTGCATAAATGGCTGCTGTGTATCCTGCAGGACCTGATCCGATAATCAGGCATCTCACTCTTTCAGTCGCGGAAGAACCCCCTTTTGAAGGTTCTTCATCATTAATATTCATCGTTTTTATAGGTTCCATATACTAAAATATTTTGACTGCAAAATTACAATTTTTTCAGGGATTTATATATAATGATATGATCGATACGTCAATGACGGCGACGTATCATAATAACATTATCATAATTAACAGCCAGGCTGGTATTAATACCAATATTAAGCTCATCATTAACGGGGGGATGGCTGTCTATCCCCAGTGTTTCAAGAAAGGCAGCCTGTGACCGGTCGTCCTCGAACTTAAGACTCAGCACAGCCTCCCCTGCCCCTTCCACTATCAGGCAGCTGTAATCTTCCGCCTCCTGCAAAAGCTCACTCCATTCGTTGGCCCCGTTAAACAGTCCCAGCTCACCCTTTACCAGTGTTGTTTTAATGATCTCCTCCTCAAAGGGTATCCCGTGCATAAAATCACTTATAGTAAATGATGATTCCTCTATCATGGATTCCAGGGTGACGGCCATCATTGCACTCTTCCGGACCGTCTCCCTGGTTCCCGCATCGTTTACAATGCTTATATAATAAGGCCCCTTACAGAATTGCAGCTGGTAAGCAGACTGGCATGAATAGTTGCCTATATGGCCTGATGTATCGCAACGAAAAACAGAGACAGAATAGATACCAAAGGCGGCAGCGCGATCATCCATCTTATACACCTCCAGCTTATACCCGGTATCATCAATATCTATCTCAGTCACAGCCAGCCTGTCAAAACCATATTCCAGGTACAGCTCAGCCCCGCCATTCATATACCCGAAAAGGGATTCCCTGGTGTATATTTTCTCCGACTTTATATCAAGCCCGGAAAGATCAATTCCGCCCACTCGCGTAAAATCTTCCTGTATCTGGCTAAAAGCCGGGAAACCTTCAGGAACCTGAGCGAAAGCTGATAAGCTTATTAAAAACGCAAATAAAAAAACAAATATTTTCATAAAAAAAAGAATGTTATTATTTCCCGGATCTTATGTCATATTAATCCCGTTAAGTCAACAGGCTCTGTACTTCTTACGCCATATTAATCCCGTTAAGTCAACAGGCTCTGTACTTCTTATGTCATATTAATCCCGTTAAGTCAACAGGCTCTGTACTTCTTATACCATATTAATCTCGCTAAGCTCAATAAGCTCCCTTTTGCTTATGCCCAGCTCAAGGCTTTCTGCCATATCCAGAAATGCTGATGAACGGGGATTATCAGTTTTCTGTATACCCTCTTCAATCCTTTTTGCCACCACAATCTCGTGGGCTATACGGTCCACAGCCACGGGATCAGTGCCTACAAGCATGGTATCGTAATTGCAGAAAAACTGTGGGTTGGCGCCCGGACCGCCATTAAAACATCCTTTTAATCCATCGACAACATTGAGCACCACCTTATCCCTTAAGGGAGCAAAAGCACAGACATGGGCACATGTCTCGCCCCACAACTTTGCATGCAACCTGCCTGTGTTGGTAACCGAT
>CAZGUR010000349.1:0-2654 GCA_964529295.1 uncultured Rikenellaceae bacterium
ACCCTGGCCTTTGCTACTCTTGTAGCCGGATCAATAACAGGATCGATCCATAATATCTCAGACTCAAAACTTCTCCCGGGAAGTGAGGCAACGGTGAAGCTCAGTTTATCACCCCTGCTGACAAGGTTAATATCCTTCTCATAAAGGTCAAAAAGAACCCATACTTTTGACAGGTCAGTTATCTCGTAAAGGGCCTCCCCCCTGCTGATATAATCACCCCGGTTAACCTTCTTAGCCGTGACATAACCCGAAACATCAGCATTGATATCGAATTCGGTTTCCGGACTCCCTCTTTGCAATATGTCTTCTATCTGGCTATCCGGCAGCTTCCAGTTCTTTAATTTTGCCCTGGCAGCATTGAAGAGCTGTGGTCTTGTTTCCTTTGTTTTATATGCTTCAAGCAATTCTTCCTGGGCTGTTACCAGTTCAGGTGCATAGATCGAAGCAATCACCGAACCTTTGCCTACATACTCACCCGTATAACTGACCATCAGTTTTTCCAACCTGCCCGACAGGTGCGACGACTGTGAAAAGACAAGTCTCTCATCAGCCTCAACCCTGCCGCTCATGCGAATATGTTTTACCGGGTCAGTAATTTCAACCTTCGCAGTTCTTACATCAGCCAGTTCCATGGCTGTGGGCGACATGCTTATGGCCATGGCATCGATCTCTTCATCCTGCTCATTTTCCAGCGGTATCAGATCCATCCCGCATATAGGGCAATCGCCCGGCTCATCCTGCCGTATCTGGGGATGCATGGAACAGGTCCATGTCTCAATATCCCCTGCTGTAATTGTTTCACCTCCCACCTCATGATCATGCAGATGCTCTTCCGTTTCTATTGCAGCACCGGTTCCAAAGATAAGCCATCCCAGCAGCAATCCTGCTGTCAGTGTGGATATTGCTATTATTATATTTCTTTTTTGTTTCATCTGTTTAAAATTTTTAGTTTGCAAGCTTGGTTCATGGTCGTTTCATCTTAATAGTTTTTTCCTGTTAAGTAATTTAGTCCGGCAAGAGCCGTCCGGTATTCAGCTTCTGCCGAAGCTTTCATCTTCCTGTACTCAAGTATTTGCTGCTGCATACGCAGCACTTCTTCAAACTCATTGCCCGAGTTGCTGTAAGCGCTGACGAGAAGACTGAGTACCTGTGCGGACTCCTTTATCTGCTCCCTGTACAGCTCAATCAGCTCCTTCTGCCGCTGTATTTCATACACAGCCATCTCATAATTGGAAATAAGAGAATTGGCATATTCCTCTTTCTGTAATGAATAACTCTTTTGCATCAGTTGAGCCTGTTTGACCGAGGCTTTGTACTTGTTGCGGTAAACAGGTATGCTAAGCGTAATCATGGGCATCAACACATCCCTGCCATTATCCGTCACGGACATATCGGTCCTTTCCCCTACAATAACATAGTCCAGTCCCAGACCAAAATTAGGCAGTCCCTGTCTGCGTGCTGCCTCTTCACCGGCCTCACCGGCTTCCACCTTAAGGTCAAATGCATTTAGGGCCGGATTATTATTCAGCATTGAATCTCTCTCAATGACTGCCGGCAGGTAAGCGGTATCCAGTGAATCGGGCAGTTCCACCTCTTCACTCTCATCCCTGTTGAGCAGCTTATTAAAAGCAGTAAGCAGCGGCTTTTCCTTCTTCTTAAGTATGCTCAGGCTGCTGAGGGCATCATTAATCATGATATCCACACGCAGAACATCAGCCATATCTCCTTCTCCATTCTGAAACCTGGATTCGGCAATGGATTTATAGGATTGCAGTATATCAATATTTTCCTGTTCTATCTCCTTCCACCGCCCAAGTTCAAAAAGCGGGTACCAGGCATCTGCCACCCTGTAATATAATTTGTTACGTTCATCCAGGAATTGCTGGTACCTTGCTTCAGCCTCCAGTGCCGCAACATCAGCCTGCGCCCTGAGGGTGCCAAACCAGGGAAACATCTGGCTCAGTGAGAGCTTAGCCCTCTGTGGTCCCACCCTGGTCTCCACGGGAGATATAAAATAGCCGAAGGAAAGATCCGGGTCAGGCAGCGCCTTAAGCTGCGGCACTTTTTGCAGTGCAGCTTCAAACTCCGCATAGGCAGCCTGGAGTCCGGGGTTATTTTCAGCAGCCATCCTGAGATATTTATCCGGAACCTGTGAATGTCCCGATACATACCCCAGCAATACTATTATTATGCTTATTACAAGTCTCATAATTGTTTCTTTTTAAGATTCTTTTCTTCGCGGTAGCTGTACAGTACAGGTACAATAAAATAGGTAACGGCAGCGAAGATCATTCCCCCGAAAGCCGGTATGGCCATGGGTATCATAATATCAGAACCGCGACCCGTTGAGGTAAGGATGGGCAGCAGTGCAATGATGGTAGTGGCAGAGGTCATTACCGCGGGTCTTATCCTCCTGTGACCTGCCTCCACCACTGCGGTCCTCAGGCCTTCAGCGTTGTCGGTCTTATTTCGCGCAAAGCTCTGATCCAGGTAAGTGGCCATAAGCACACCATCATCAGTGGCAATGCCGAACAGAGCAATAAAGCCTACCCATACCGCCACACTGAGGTTTATGGTATGCATCTGGAACAAGTCACGCATATTGGTACCGAAAACTGAGAAATCAACAAACCAGTTCTGGCCGTAAAGCCATA
>CAZGUR010000350.1:0-2641 GCA_964529295.1 uncultured Rikenellaceae bacterium
ACTATAGCGGGATAAAATTTACTATGAGAATATCCGACTCCTATATTGGTAAATACCTGTTTTGCCAGCTGAAGATTAATGCCCAGAGAAAATCTCAGTAGACCGAATCTGTCATTTTCTGGTAAATCAATACCCGGATTATACGTATAGGTATTTCCAGCTACATTCTCATTAGGAATAAACACTTCAGAATTAGTTATATAAATGTCAGTAATTGTTTCAAACTCTATTCTGGTATTAAAGTGAGAAAAGTGAATCGAGCCGTAATATCCGATTCCCCCCAGCTTACCGAACTGAAATCCATAAACGCTGGTGATAATACTCTTTGTTCCATAGTTTTGACTATGAAAATAAGTATTAATACCATAGCCTGCTGTAGCATAAAACCTTTTTGCTCTTGGATTGAAGTCCAGATTAAAATTATATGATTTAAGACTTTGATCCAATGTATCATTTCCGGAAACAGGACTATAGCCTTTTTTGCGAATCTCATATTGATAAATACTGTCCGGGATATTAATCTTCAGGGGTGTTTCGCCCTGTAAGTAACCATTAATATATACTTCAGCGGCGGATGGATTTGTTGCAAAATTAATAAATGGTTGAATGGTATCCCTGTAGATTATTCTTTCCGGAAATATTGCTACAAGCAAAATAACATAGACAGTTCCGGGTTCTGTTACCAGGGGAAGATCAAATTCCAGCAGAGGAAAGTCCTCCACAGCAATCTTCAATTCTGTTGTTCCCGGCGAAACCCATATCCAGTATTCGCCCTGATGCTTCTCAACCTTTTCGATGCTAAGATTTGAGAAAAAACGGACATTTGATAATCCGGTTCTTACTTTAATAAGTGAACAAATATCACCGTTTACATCTGTCACCCTTGATTCTCTGGCAGATATATCAAGATTATCTGATTTAAAATTATTGATCTTCAGCTCCTGTCCGTAATTATTGATTGTCAATAATAAAAGTATTGATATGAGCTGTAGTTTTGTCATTGGCCTTAGTAGGTAAAATCAGACAGACTGATAATATGACCGTCGTCAAATTTTTCAGGTTGCCAGCTTCTTACATATATTACTGGATCACTGTTCTCTTTTATGTCAACCATCAGGAACAGATATCCCTGGTCTGAATAGGTGGATGAGAAATAATTCTGTTTGATATTAATTCCGTAAACATTTGACTGATTATCCCTTTTCCTTATTACATTATCCTCAAACCTGATATTAATATACTCATTATTATCAAAGACACGTCTCAGTCTGTACATATACTGATCTTTGGTATACCTTGTAAGAACATAATTTTCACCCATATAACTATAGATATTATCATCAGGGCTGGCTGATTCTTCAATTCTTTTACCCACTATGATCAGGGCATTATCAGAAAAAATTTTGTTTAAATAGTCAAGTCTTTTCAGTGCATATGCAGTTTTATAGTTTTCCAAAAAATTTATAATAAGCCATTTACTGTGTTCAGGCCATCTTCTCTGGGCCAGGACGCCTGCAACTGCTTTTTGATCGAGTGAAAAGGATATATTGTTTATCCTTCCGTTTTTATCCAGTTCAAGGCTGAGATTTTCAATAAATTCGGAGCTGCTGTTCGGGAAATTAAACTTAACATCTATATCCCTGATATATATATTGTCAGGGCTTATAAATGTCTGGTAACTATCTGCTTCTTCAAAGAAAGATGCATTGCCATATAACAGAAGGTCTTTGTACGTTTCAAAACCTTCCGGGGTAAATAGCTCAGGATCATAAAGGTTATTGGCTGTTTTAACATTATTAATAAGCCTGTGCACAACCGTGGCATAAGAGTCAGAAAGGAATGGTTTCATCATCTTTCCTGTATCACTGTCAAGCCTGGCAGTGAGCATTACAAGCTTGTCAATTTCCGGATAATTGAGGTGCTCAACAATATCATTCATGAATTTATCATGAGATGTATTTAAAAGGTATTTATATTCCAGTTTTATTTTTAACTCATTAACCGGAATATCATAATACAGGTCAATAAATCCTGTTCCGTTGCTCGTTGTATTGAGGTCAGACCATGAGCTGCCGGTCCAGTAATAATACCCTGTGTAAGGTATTGTTTTACCCTTAGTCTCAAACCTTACTTTATATCTTTTAAGTCCCTGGTATCTTCCCGAATCTGTAACTACTACCTCAACGGATTGTATATTGGATTTTAGTTTAGAGTCAATTTCGCTAAGACTGATTAATTCTTCTTCATCCTGAATGCTGTTTTGTTGCGATTCAGGGAAGTCCTTTCTCAGAGCATATGACCAGTAGAGGTACTTAATTGCTTCTCCTGTTTTGTTGTTACTCTCAGCTTCCAGTGCTGACTCCCAGGCAGCAAGGATCTTTGATTTTTTCAGTGTGAACTGGGTTTTTATCTCGCTTTCAGGGATATACCTGAATGCAGTATAGGATTTACCTGATTTATAAACTCTTCGTGCCATTATTGGCTGTAGTTCTTCTATATACCTTTTTATACCGTAGTCATCATTTGCATCATTTACTGCGCTATAGCGTGCTTTTATTTTTCCAACTATTTTTTCCATGGCAATCCTGTTGGCTTCCTCAATTGTCATTCCATCGGCCTCGGCCCAAAAATAGTCGGGTTT
>CAZGUR010000351.1:0-2624 GCA_964529295.1 uncultured Rikenellaceae bacterium
AAGAAGGTTTTGTTTATTTAAAATCAGTTTCAAAATTAGCATATATTATTATTTCCGGTAAAGACTTTTTTATTTAAAATTGATTTAAATAAGCATATAGGATTGAACGGAGTTACTTTAAAAGTATCTTTAAAGTTTAAGTCCGGAAAGAGTAAATATTTAGTTATAATGAAGATAAAAAGAGGTTTTGCAAGTGATAATAATTCCGGTGTACACCCGGAGATAATGAAGGAAATGGAAAGGGTTAACCGTGGCCATGTGGTTGGTTATGGGGATGACCGCTATACCATGGAGGCACAGGAGTTGTTCAGGATAATTTTCGGGCCTTCCACTGAAGTTTTTTTTGTTTTTACCGGCACTGCCGCCAATGTGCTTGGGCTGACCGGGGTGACACGGTCCTGGAATTCGGTTATAACGGCCTTCACAGCGCATATAGAGCAGGATGAATGCGGAGCAGCTGAAAAGTATACAGGATGCAAGATATTGACAGTGGATACTGTGGACGGTAAGTTGAGAAGGGAGTTGCTGGCAAAGCACCTTCATGGTTTTGATTTTGAACACCATTCGCAACCCAGGGTTGTTTCACTTACCCAGGCTACAGAAATGGGTACGGTATATACTGTGGAGGAAATACGGGAGCTTGCTGATTTTGTACATGAACAGGGTCTGCTGCTGCATATGGATGGTGCCAGGATAGCCAATGCAGCTGCTGCTCTCAACCTGCCTTTCCGCGACTTCACCAGCGAAGCAGGGCTTGATGTTTTGTCCTTCGGCGGTACAAAGAACGGTATGATGTATGGTGAAGCTGTGTGTTTTCTGAAGGAGGGCTTATCGGAAGATTTTAAGTATATAAGAAAGCAGGGGATGCAGCTGGCCTCCAAGATGCGTTATATTTCTGCCCAGTTTATTGCTTATTTCAGAAATGATTTGTGGCTGAGGAATGCTTCCCATGCCAATATGATGGGACGAAAGCTGGCCGATCGCTTAAAAGTTATTGATGGGGTCAGGATAACCCAGGAGGTACATTCAAACGGTGTTTTCCTTATCCTGCCCGGTGAGGTGGCAGGGCAGCTGATGTCTGAATATTTTTTCTATCCATGGAATGAGGAGCTTTCCGAGTACCGTCTTATGACCAGCTGGGATACCACCGAAGAGGATATTGAAGGTTTTGCTGCCCTCCTGGAGCAAAAGATGAGTGAATACAACTGCTGAGGCTAAGGGCAGCAAAAGATGAGTGAATACAACTGCTGAGGCTAAGGGCAGCAAAAGATGAGTGAATACAATGGCTGAGGCTCAGGGCAGCAGTAGGGAGCTGTCGCCATAAGAAAGAAACCTGAAACCATTGTCCAGGGAATAATCATAGATGTCCCTCCATCTTTCACCTGTAAAGGCTGCAACCAGAAGCAGCAGGGTGCTGCCCGGCATATGGTAATTGGTGACGAGTCCCCCGGCTATTCGCATAAGGTATCCGGGCACTATAATAATGCCTGTCTGTGCTTCAAGATGATCAAGCTTGTTTTTATCCAGATAATCCAGTATTGCCTCCAGATATTCTTTAAATCCGGCAGATGTTTCGTTCTCATAAGGATACCACTGCCCCAGGAATAATCTTTGTCCCGGATCTGTCTGCCCGCTGCTTATCATATGGCCTATCCAGTAAAGACTTTCAAGTGTGCGTAATGATGTTGTGCCCACTGCTATTATACGCTTGCCGGAAATAATATTCTCAATCATGCTCTTTTCCACCCGGAAATGCTCCCTGTGCATGCTGTGACCGCCTATTGTTTCTGTTTTTACCGGCACAAAAGTGCCGGCACCCACATGCAGTGTCACGGTCTCTTTTTTGATACCTTTATCTCTCAGCTCTGAGAGAATATTTTCCGTAAAATGCAATCCGGCTGTTGGTGCAGCAACAGATCCGTAGTCCCTGGAATATACAGTCTGGTAACGCGTACTGTCAATATCCTCGTCTTCCCTGTTAAGGTAGGGGGGCAGGGGAACATGTCCCGCCATATTCAGTATCTCGCTAAGGCACAGCTGCTCATTATCCCAGCTGAAGCTGATAACTGAGTCATTCCTGTTTCTTTCAATCTCCTCTGCCCATAGTAAGCTTTTTGTCCTTTCATCCGACAATGCCATCTCCAGTTTTTCCCCTTTCCACTTTTTCCTGTTGCCCACTAGACAGTGCCAGCTTACTTTATTCCTTGCTGTGAAGTTTTTTTCATATGAGGCTGGCTCTTTGGGTTCAAGACAGAATATTTCAATAGCGGCACCGCTCTGTTTGCGGAACATCAGCCTTGCCCTTATAACCCTTGTCTGATTATAGACCATTATGTCGCCTCTGCTTAAATATCTGCCTATATTACTGAACACATCATGCCCGATCTTACCCGAGCGGTAGACAAGCAGCCTGGAAGAATCCCTTCTGGCGAGAGGATACCGGGCAATCCTCTCTTCAGGCAGCTCATATATATAATCTTTTATCCTGATATTTTTCGGATTATCTTTCACAGGAAGCACTGTTTATTAATAAAGGTGTTAAATATCAATATGCATTTATTAAGATGCACAAAAATAACTAAATTTGTTCCTGGCACTAAGGATAAATAATTAAATCAATTATT
>CAZGUR010000352.1:0-2592 GCA_964529295.1 uncultured Rikenellaceae bacterium
GTTCCAGGGTATATGGCAATGGTTCCCAGTCGAAAGCAACGTACATCCCGTTAAAATAAGGCATATTGAATGTAATTCCTTTTGGATCATCCTCCCTTATCTCATTATCCTGCATCAGGAATATCGTGTCACCTGTAATAGAATCACGGACGGGGAGATAATAATCAGGCATGTGTTTCACCTTATCCGGGAAATAACTATCCCATGACCGGGGATCAGGCATATTACCATGATATATCTTTCCAGCTCCCATGACACTGTAGCCGTACTCCCTGAAAAATTCCGGCATCATCATCTCATCACCAACAACATCCCTCCATACCTGGGGATTATTATATAAGCCGGTAATATATGGATGCTTGCCACTGAAAAGAGATGTGCGTGAAGGATTGCATGACGGTGATGCACAATAGGCATTATTAAAGGTTACAGCATTTTCAGCAAAAACTGATAAATTGGGTGTTCTGGCCTGGGGATGTCCCCCAAGGGGTTCTATCCAGTTATTCAGGTCATCAATTGAAATAATCAGGACATTTGGTTTTGTAATATCCGATTGTGAGGGGCTGTCGCATGATAAGATCATTGATAGAACAATGAGAACAAAACTGATCCGCTTGAGCTTTGAATAAAACATAACTTGTAAGCTTTTTTTTCAAAGTTAATCATTAGATGAACCAAGTGATTATATTTTTGTCTTAACTTGTATATTATTTTATCAGATTTAAATTGATATGAATAAAAGGATTGAATCAGATTCTCTCGGTGAAGTCAGGGTCCCTCAAAATGCCCTTTATGGTGCCCAGACGCAAAGAGCGGTTGAGAACTTTCCCGTGAGCGGACTGCGTCTCCAGGATCAGTTTATCATATCCCTGGCTCTTATCAAGAAGCATGCTGCCAGGGTAAACGGGGAACTGGGACTGATTGATCTAAGAATAAGCGATGCCGTGGAGGAAGCAGCGCAGGAGATTATTGAAGGTAAACATAAGCGGGAGTTTGTGGTGGATGTATTTCAGACAGGATCGGGGACCTCCACTAATATGAATATGAATGAGGTGATTGCCGGCAGGGCAAACCAGATCCTCTCAGCAAAAAAAGCGGGTGAGGTAAAGGTACATCCCAATGATCATGTTAATCTCTGCCAGTCAAGTAATGATGTTATCCCTTCCGCACTAAATATTGGCGTCTCGGTACTGATAGAAAAAGAATTATTACCTTCTTTAGGCAAACTGAAGGAGTCCCTGTATAAAAAAAGCAGTCAGTTTGCCGGTATAGAGAAGCTTGGAAGGACGCACCTGCAGGATGCCGTGGTGATGACACTGGGTGATGAGTTTTCAGCTTATGCTGTCCAGGTGGAAAAAGACATAGACAGGTTAAACAGGGTGAAAACGGAACTGCTGGAACTGAGCATTGGCGGAACGGCGGTGGGTACCGGGATAAATGCCCATCCTGAATTTGCATCCAGGGTGATTGAGCTGATCGATGCTGATACAGGTATTGATTTCAGGGAGACAGATAATCATTTTGCCTCGCAGGCTTCACAGGACAGCTCTGTGGCTGTCAGCGGAGTACTGAATGCGGCCGGGGTGAGCCTGACAAAGATAGCCAATGATATAAGGTGGCTTTCTTCAGGTCCCAGGGCAGGACTGGGGGAGATAAAGCTGCCCGCTGTGCAGCCCGGATCATCTATTATGCCCGGCAAGGTCAACCCTGTGATACCCGAAGCTGTGCTTCAGGTGGCAGCACAGCTTACCGGTAACGATGCCACAATCACAGCTGCAGCTAAAGCAGGTAACTTTGAGCTTAATACAATGCTGCCGTTGATAGCTTATAACCTTATACAATCAACCGCTATTCTCGCTTCTGTATCCCGGATATTTGCCTCCAGATGTATTGACGGCATAAGTGCTGATGCTGATAAGTGCAGGTCTAATGTTGAGAACAGCCTGGATATGGCAGTGAAGCTGATACCGTATACAGGCTATGATAAGGCATCTGAAATTGCCAGGAAGGCCTATGAGCAGGGTAAAACGGTTAAAGAAGTGGTAAGGGAAGAAGGAATACTCACGGAAGAGCAGATGAAGAAGGTGTTATAAGATCCTTACGGTCCAGGCAGCTAAGCGGTAAATGACCCTGTCTGCCTTCTATGGATGATCTTCAGTGTTATAAAGGTAACAGTCGGCTTCTTGCTGAAACTATAATATTTGGTATCTTCACGGCTTTAAACTCATAATAATTATTAGTGTTTTTTGTGTTTATTTTGCTTTTAATTGATTTTCACTGATCACGAACTGTAAATGGAAGCCAGCCTTTTTTCGCAATACATCCTGCCGGTGACCCTTGGATTAATTATGATTAACCTGGGACTGTCGCTTCGGTTCGAAGATTTCAGGCTGATTTTTACCGAACCAAAAGCCCTGATCACCGGGCTTCTGTGCCAGATGATATTACTGCCCGGACTGGCATTTGCCATTGCTGCCCTTAGCGGACTGCCTGGTCCTATTAAGATTGGAATAGTGCTTATATCTATCTGTCCGGGCGGTGCCACATCAAACCTGATCACCTATCTTCTTAAAGGTAATGTGGCACTTTCTA
>CAZGUR010000353.1:0-2573 GCA_964529295.1 uncultured Rikenellaceae bacterium
ATGGGTTCTGACTAGCAGGGTGCGCCCTGACAGTTTTTCATTATTTAGTAATTTTGTGGTGTGTAATCCTTCAAAAAGTATTGGATAGTTATCTGTTGACAGGTTAGCAAGTAGTGCTTTGTCATCCCTGGAGCATGTAATAAAAGGTTTCAGGCAAAAGAGATTAGTAAATGAAAAATTTCTTTTATAATATTTTACAGAAACACAGTATGTATTTAATTCAGAAGAAAAATTTCTGTCTTTATAATAACAGTGGAGATGTATTTTTATTCCCTGGTGATAAAGGTTTTTAATCTTGTAGTACACATCAATTATTCCTCCGTAATCAGGAGGGAAGGGAATATCAAAAGAAACAATATGTAGGTGATCTGTCATATTAACTTATTTCCATGAAATAGAAGGATGTCTTCCGGAAACATAGAACAAATATATACAGACACAATAAGAATGAATAATCCTTAAGATGCTGATATTTTATTTCCTGAATTTTCTGACAAACTCTTCCACCTCGTTTACACCTCCCTGGTATACAAGGTATCCGTTATAGGGCTCTCTTTCTGTTATTTCGTCATTAACGGGTTTAAGCATTATCTCTTTTACTTTCTCCGGGTCATCAGTCTGACCGAAGGCCCAGCCCAGCTTCACCCATGCCACTTCGGGCAGCATATTGCCCAGGGGTACCACTCCAAGGGCCATCATATCGCGGCCTGTCTCGTAAACCAGCATATGCACATATCCCCATATTGTCTGGAGTGTCATAAAAACTGCCACTCCTTTGTCTTTTGCCCTTTTCAGCGCAGGGTACAGTTCCCTGTTAACATGCCCTAATCCTGTCCCCACTATTATTATCCCTTTATAACCCATGTCCACCAGGCTGTCAAGCACCTCAGGCTTCATATGCGGATAGTAATAGAGCATGGTAACCTGCTCATTGAAGTAAGGCATTATTTTCACCTTCTTATCTTTCCTGCGCGGATTGGTATTTTTTTTGATATGTTTTATGGCATTGCGCGTTACTGTTGCCACCGGGGTGTCCCCGATAGTTCTGAACGTTGACCTGTAGGAGCTGTGCATTTTCCTTACCCTTGTGCCCCTGTGCAGGAAACCGTAATCATCGGATGTTGGGCCAAACATGCAGACCATCACTTCCGCTATATCTCCATGGGCAGCAGCATATGAGGCATGGATAAGGTTCAGTGCCGCGTCCGATGACGGACGGTCGGATGACCTTTGTGATCCTACCAGTATCACCGGTATGGGCAGGTTCTGTACCATAAATGATAATGCTGCCGCTGTGTGATGGAGAGTATCAGTACCATGGCCTATCATTATGCCATCGGCACCGTTTTCAATTTCCCTGCCTATAGCTTTGGCCAGGGTTATATACTGTTCGGGACCCATATTCTCACTGAATACGGCAAAAAGTTTTTCTGTGTTTATATTGCATATATCTGCCAGTTCGGGTACCGCACCATACAGTTCACCCGGTGAGAAGGCAGGTATAACCGCCCCGGTGCGGTAATCAAGGCGTGAGGCTATGGTTCCTCCGGTGCCGAATAACTTAACACTGGGCTTATCATCTGAATAAGGAAACTCTTTCTCGGGGATCTTATAATTGGCTTTCTGGTAACCGGTTTCTTTCATTGAGTTGATGGTGCTGATATTGATACCAATATTATACCCGGTATCGATCTTCAATACAAGGTGCATATCATCATCATTCTCTGACCTGGGCAGCACGGTGCCCCTGAAGACGCCCCTGGTGGTTTCAATAACGGCCTGCCCCCATACCCTTACATTATATTTTTTGAGAGTGTCTAGTGCCTTACCTTTGTATCCCTGGAATATCTGATCACTCATCTGCTTTAATTCTTTGTTCTATTCTTTGCTTCAGTTCGCTTAAATTCACATTGCCCACTGCCTGGTTTCTTAGCTGTCCCATAAGCCAGTTAACGGCACAGCCGGGATCTGCCGACCTCCTTTCTTCTTTATATTTTTTATATAGAAAATCTATTGGAGCCAGTATCTCCTGCATGCTTTTCTTCCTGAAGTTTAATGTTGTAAGTATTGATTCATACCTCATCCTGGGGTGCTCATAAAGTATACTTACCATGGGTATAGCTATGTCAGGATAAAGATCCCTTGCTTTAATGAATTCAAAAAGCTTATAGATATTATTATAGTTGAAATTTTTATGCACCCTTGTTTTACCTTCAATATTCTTGAACCTGTGACCCAGGAAGACGGCTGTTTCGCGCGGACTGAACCCAAAATCCTCAGAGATGGACACAATAAGAGGGTACAGATTTTTGCTGAGTATATATTTAAATGTATCCTCCGGTATATCCCATTTCTTCATCTTTTTGATCCTGTCGGCTACATATTCGGGCAACTGTGATCTTATCTTTTCTATCTTATCATCATGCAGAGGTATAGGGGCAGAGTCGGTATCAGGGTACATCCTGTCCTTACCAGGCAGCACCCTTTCAAATATAGTGGTTCCGTCAGGGAAAGATTTTCGTGTTTCAGTGGGGACTCCTGAAAAAGCCAGCTGTATTCTTTCCTCAACTGTT
>CAZGUR010000354.1:0-2563 GCA_964529295.1 uncultured Rikenellaceae bacterium
CAGGGTGCCGGCAATAATAAGCTGGCCGGGCAGGGTGCCTGAAGGCATTGTAAGAAACCAGGTTTCCCATAGTATTGACCTGCTGCCTACCATAGCAGCACTGTGTAATATAGACAGTATACCCGGAGAGGTGGAGGGACTGGATATGAGCAGTGTAATTATTAACAATGAGAAGGCAGCTGACAGATCCCTCTACTGGAAACTCGGCAGCCAGTGGGCCGTGATGAAAGATAAGTGGAAGCTGATAGGACTGCCTGTCGACCCCTCGGGTGAGATACCCCTGGATAAGGTAAAGGATCGTATCTTCCTCTCGAACCTTGAAGAGGATTCCACCGAATCGGTGAACATGGCAGGGAAATACCCGGATGTGGTGGAGGATATGAAAAATGAGTACCTTGAATGGGAACATGCCTTGGAAGAAGATATACCTGTAGTTACCGAACTGGAGAACACGGCGGGAGGTGCCCTGGTAAGACTGGAAACAGAACCGGATGCCAGGTACCACGGTGGCGGGGCACCGGGACTGCTTGACAATATAGCAGGCACCCGTTCATTCAACGACGGCTGCTGGCTGGGTTTTGAAGGGGACGACCTGGATGCGTGGATTGACCTTGGAGAGCTAAGGATGGTAAATTCGGTAACAATCAGGTTCCTGAATAATCCGGGCAGCTGGATCTTCGGACCTGAATATGTTGAAATAAGCTATTCAAGGGATGATAAAAGCTACAGTGAATCACTTAAACTTGAAGGCCCCTTCGGGCCTGAAAGAACACTTAATATACAGACAGCAGGAAGCAGCCTTGAAGAAGAGGTAAGATACCTCAGGATATTTGCAGCCAACATCAAAGAAAACCCCGGCTGGCATAACAATCCCGGCGGCAAGGCCTGGCTCTTCTGCGACGAGATTATAATTAAGTAGATCTACTCCGGCAAGGAAGAGCTTTGGCCTTGGCATAATACATTTTTTCTCGTATTTTTCGCTGACCAAAAACAAAAACAGGAAAACATGATAACAACAAACACCCCAACAGTTCCCGGAAGGGAAATAACAGAGATACTGGGTATAGCCCGCGGTAGCACCGTAAGGGCCAGGCACCTGGGAAGGGATATTTTTGCAGGACTGAAGAACCTCGTGGGAGGTGAGGTACATGAATATACAGAATTACAGGCCGAGGCCAGGGAGCAATCGCTGCAGAGGATGATACAGGATGCGGAGAAACTGGGAGCCGATGCCATTGTAAATGTCAGGATGCATACATCCATGATAATGCAGGGATGTTCTGAAATACTTGTTTACGGAACAGCCGTTAAACTCAAATAACACATAAGCATGAAATTCCTGGCCGGGTTTATTATTATAGCCGTACTGGCGGTAGCAATATACATGCTCGTAAAATTGCTTCTTGTCATTGCCAGGCGGATTGAGGATAAGGACAAGGAGACTTTTGAAAAAAGGAAAAACTGACTGTCAGATATTATAAATACTGTTTTTTCAATAATTATTACTCCTTATAATCATTTACTTCTTTTACAATAATTTTTAACTCATGCCTGCGTTAACTAAATAGTAATAATAAACGTTGAAAATATTGAGGGCAGGAAATATGAAAAAGTTACAGTACAGGTTTATAATGATTGTTGTTCTGATGGTATTGATATTAAATAAAAGCAATAGCCAGAGGCCCCTTCCGGATGAGCTCCTCACAAACACGATAGAAGAACAAATTGAGTATATAGAGGAACATACAAGGATTTATGAAAACTACAGGGCAATAAGAGAGGATATGTTCCAGAAAATCAACAATAACATTATTGATTCTTTAAAGACATACAGAGAGGAAATTACAGACTTAAACAATCATATTTCAACATTGAATATTGAAAATGATTCACTTAATAATTCACTGGCAGAGACAAGATCCAGGCTGCAGGAGGTAAGCCGGACAAGAAATGAGATCAGCCTTATGGGTCTGGAAATCAATAAAACGGTCTATAATTCAATTATGCTGATAATCATTGCAGTATTAATAGCCATGCTGATAACGGGATATATACTGTTTAAAACCAACAGGACTGTAACCACAAGAACAAAAGATGAACTTAAGGATCTCAAAAACGAGTTTGAAGCGTACCGCCAGAGTTCCAGGGAGGCCCGTGAAAAAATGACGATCCATCATTTCAACGAAATAAAAAGATTGAAGGAAAGCTGATAACTCCCGCAAAAAAAGCATAAGCTGGCACTCACAGACAGACTTTATTACCTGTCTCCCAGTTGTTCCATCTTAAACCGCTTAAGTTCAGAAGGTTTATGCGACACATCCATTATTGAATCCATCTTTTCGATAATCTCAGGATACTGGTCTGCAAGATTTCCGGATTCCGTCGGGTCCTGTTCAAGATCATACAGCTCAATATCCATATTACCATTAAATATATTCTTACGTATTGCTTTCCATTTACCCATTCTTACAGCCTGCTGCCCACTATATGCCGGAAACTCCCAGTACAGAAAATCATGCTGTTGCTGATGATTCTCGCCAAACAGGGTTGGCAGGAAGCTAAT
>CAZGUR010000355.1:0-2547 GCA_964529295.1 uncultured Rikenellaceae bacterium
GTTGTGCCTCTTCCCATTCATTACGCACATATCCTATTATCTCTATGTTCAGATTCATAATAATAATTATTATTATTTATTTCAGAGACAGGGTATAAAAAACCTTTTCAGAGAGGCTCCAGGGGCAGTATATAGAAATGCCCGTTGTCCTTCACTATCTTCACATTCACCCTGTACACCTGTTCAATCAGTTCCTCATTAAATATCTCACGCCCTCCCCGGGCAACCAGCTCTCCCTCGTCGAGAACTATAAAGTCGCTGCAGTACTTAATAGCCAGGTTAAGGTCATGTATAGCCATCAGCATGGTTATGCCTTTCCTGCTGAGATCCCTCAGCAGTTGCAGCACCTCATGCTGGTGCCTCAGGTCGAGGCTTGCCGTAGGCTCATCAAGCAGCATCACCGTCGGCTGCTGTGCCAGGGCACGTGCAATAAACACACGTTGACGCTGACCGCCGCTCAGCTTGTTAATATCCTTCAGGGCTATATCATCGAGTGACAGCTGCACCATTATCTCCGACACTATCCTCCGGTCTTCACGTGTTGGTGCCCACCTGATATAAGGGTTGCGACCTAAGAGTATGGTATCAAACACAGTAGAAGAAAAAACGTTCTGCTCACGCTGCGGCACGTAGGCCATCTCTTTAGCCAGGGTAGCTGCTTTTATCCCTTCCATGCTGCGACCCATCAGCTCCACTCTTCCCTCCCGGGGCGACAACATGCCATTGATCAGCCTTATCAGTGTTGTCTTGCCCGAGCCGTTGGGTCCCAGCACTGCCGTGAATGAGCCCCCGGCGGCTTTATAGCTTATACCCCTTATAACAGGTGTCCCGTTATATGAGAAATGTACATTATCAAGTGATATCATCTCCATTGCGATCCTCCCGTTCTTCTTAGCAGCAGAAATATAAACAGCGGGGCACCGACCAGCGAGGTAAGTATACCCACGGGCAGCACCATGGGTGATATGATTGTGCGCGCCAGTATATCACAGCCTATCATAAAAGCCACCCCTGCCAGGGCTGCTCCGGGTATCAGGAAGCGTTCATCACTTCCTATCACCCTTCTGACCATATGCGGCACTACCAGTCCGACAAAGGCAATGATACCATAGAACGAGACCACCGTGGCCGTTGACAGCGAGGCCAGTATCATACCTGTCATGCGCAGTCTTTTGATATTGACGCCCAGGCTGCGTGCGGTCTCATCTCCCGAATCCAGGGCATTATAATTCCACCTGTTACGGTAGAAATATACCATCACCGGCGTCAGCAACAGGGCCTGCAATACCAGTTCCCTCCATCCCCCCTTGCTCAGGTCACCGAAGGTCCAGAACACAATGGCAGCAAGCTGTATATCATCGGCTATATACTGCAGGGCGGTGGTAAGAGCCGTAAACAGTGAGCTGGCTATTATGCCTGCCAGTATCATATTCTCAGGTGTGGCCCCTCTTTTTCTTGCCACCATAAGTATAAGGAAGCAGGCTGTCAGCGACCACACAAAGGCAGAGGCTGTCAC
Organism: uncultured Rikenellaceae bacterium; assembly: GCA_964529295.1. Taxonomy (GTDB): domain Bacteria; phylum Bacteroidota; class Bacteroidia; order Bacteroidales; family VadinHA17; genus UBA9300. Next base: position 1,517 of record CAZGUR010000355.1, read on the forward strand.
CAGGTAGGGGTTGGCTATCATAACAGCATCAGTGCTGCTGCTCTGCATGCTGCCGGCACCGAAGATAATCACGGCAAAGGCGGCCCCGAAGGCGGCCGAGTTGCTTATGCCCAGTGTGAAGGGTGAGCCCAGGGGGTTACGCAGCACGCTCTGCATGACCACACCGCTGACCGACAGGGCTATGCCACTCACTATGCCGGCAAGCACCCTTGGCAGGCGTATCTGCAGCACTATGCCTTTCTGCACCTCATCAGCGCCGCTGCCAAAAAGGCTCAGCAGCTCGCTGAAGCTTATCTTGCTCGGACCCAGGGCCAGTCCAGTTAAGGAAAGAATAATGATCAGGGCGCCCATTATCCACAGGAAACGCGACTTCCGCCCGATGAAACTGCTGTACTGCTTTTCTATTTCCTTTTCCCTTATCATTCTTCGATATCATTTTCCAGCTGCCGGTAGGGATTATAAAAGGCCTCTACCTTATCGTATATGTCCACACCGTGGAAGAAATGGAAGACCTCCCTGGCTTTCTCCCTGTAATCAATATCCCCAAAGGCTGAAGGCATTATAACCGTGCCTATATACCACACATTGCTGAGCAGGTTCTCATAGTTCGTTGTATTCCAGTTATAGGGAAGTACCGTATAGGCCTCTCCCATGCGGAGGGCCGACAGTGATCTTATCATTGGCTGAGCTGATATCTCCTCCTCCCATATCTGCCTTCCGGCAGCATCAAGGAAGAGCACCGGCGGATCCCAGTCCACCAGCTGCTCCTGGTCGATAAATACCACCTCATGGCTCAGGGCATTATCCTTCTGCTGCAATCCGGCCGCAATATTGGGAACAGACAGTATATCAAAAGGAGGATATGCGGGTTCAGTGGATGTGATACCATGGGCCCCGTTATATGCCACCCCGCCTATATATGCCTGCTGTGGCTCTTTCGTGACCCTGGCCGCCCGCAAGGCGCAACTGTCCATTGTAGTCCTGATAAAACCCACCAGCGAATCAGCTCTCTCCTTCTTATGAAAAATATC
>CAZGUR010000356.1:0-2536 GCA_964529295.1 uncultured Rikenellaceae bacterium
AAAAAAAACCGCGCAGGGGCGCGGGTTTTTTATCTGCAAATGCTTTGGCGGAGAGGGAGGGATTCGAACCCTCGGTACGCAGAGCGTACAACGGTTTTCGAGACCGCCCCGTTCGACCACTCCGGCACCTCTCCGGGAATGGATCACAAATCTACAAAATATAAACCCTATTATAAACCGGTGACGGCTAAAATTCATTTTTAGTGTCAATGGTCTGGTATTTACTTAAATCTTTCTTATTTTGTAGGATTATAAAAACCCAAATAATAATTAAAACCCTAATACCGTGAAAAATTTATTAGCAATATTATTAATTGCACTTATTGCAATTTCAGCATGCAATAGTGATAAAGGAAAAACCGGCAAGGAGAACCCGTTTTTTTCTGAATATGATACTCCTTTCGGTGTACCTCCCTTTGACAGGGTGGAAAATGAACATTTTATTCCTGCCTTTGAGAAAGGGATGGAGAAGGAAAAGGAAGAAGTCGAAGCCATTCTCAGCAACGAAGAGGGACCCACATTTGAGAATACTATTATTGCAATGGATAAGGCAGGTGAAATACTTAATAAGGTGTCTTATGTGTTTTTTGGTCTCAGCTCAGCAAACACAAGCCCTGAATTGCAGGAAATACAGATGGAGATTTCACCTAAACTGGCAAAGCACAGCGATGAAATCAGTCTGGACCCCAGGTATTTTGAGAGGGTAGAGTCAGTTTATAATAGCAGGGATGAGTTTAATCTTAGCGGGGAGGAAACATTTATACTGGAAAACATATATAAGAGTCTGATCCGGAATGGTGCCGGTCTTGATCCTGAACAAAAGGAAAAGCTGAAGGAGATGAACCAGAGACTTTCAGTTCTCAGGGTTGAGTTTAACCAGAATGTGCTGGCAGAAACAAATGAATTTATGCTTGAGATAAGTGAGGAAGATGATCTTGTTGGATTGCCGGAATCGCTTATTAACAGTGCTGCCGAGGAAGCAGAGGCGAAAGGACTTAATGGTAAGTGGGTGTTTACAACACAGAAACCCAGTATGTTGCCATTTTTACAGTATTCACAAAGAGCTGATCTGCGAGAGAGACTGTATGATGCATATTTAGGCAGGGGGAACAATGATAATGAATATGATAATAAAGAGATACTGGCAGAAATGGTGGAGATACGTGCTGAACGTGCTGAACTGCTGGGGTACGAAACACATTCGCATCTTGTTCTTGAACCAAGGATGGCCGGGGAACCGGAAAATGTATATGATCTGCTGAATACATTGTGGGAGGCAGCACTGCCGGCTGCAAAACAGGACCTGGCCGAGATGCAGGAGATTGCAGACAGGGAAGATGAGGGGTACGATATTAAGTCCAGCGACTGGTGGTATTATGCAGAGAAACTGCGTAAGCAGAAATATGATCTTGACGACAGTGAGCTCAGGCCGTATTTTATGCTTGAAAATGTGAAGGGCGGAGCTTTTGGTCTGGCCAATAAATTATTCGGTATAACCTTTACTGCGGTTGACAATATTCCCGCTCCGCATGAGGAAGCCTCTGCATATGAAGTGAAAGATATGGATGGCAGCCACCTGGGTATTCTGTATATGGATTTTCATCCGCGTGAGAGTAAGAAGCAGGGAGCATGGTGCGGATCATACAGGTCACATAAAATCGAGGACGGTGAAGAGATCACACCGGTGACTACAATGGTGATGAATTTTACAAGGCCCAGTGGTGATAAACCTTCATTATTATCTCTTGATGAAGTGACTACTCTGTTCCATGAATTCGGACATGCCCTGGATAACCTTTTTTCAGAAAAAACATACGGCTACTCGTTTATTGCATGGGACTTTGTGGAGCTGCCCAGCCAGATAATGGAACACTGGGTTACCGAGCCCGCAATGCTTAAATCATACGCATTGCATTATGAGACAGGCGAGCCCATGCCGGATGAACTGATAGCGAAAATAAACAGGAGCAGCCTTTTTAACCAGGGCTTTAATAAAGTGGAGTACCTGGCTGCCTGTTATCTGGATATGGCCTATCATACCATAAAGCCGGAAACAGAGGTTGATGTTGCAGAGTTTGAGGCAAAGACCATGGATGATATTGGTCTGATATCAGAAATAGCGCCGCGATACAGGAGTACTTACTTCCTCCATGCGGTGGGTGGATATGATTCAGGCTACTACTCATACGACTGGGCCGGTGTACTCGATCATGATGCCTATGATGCATTTAAGGAAAACGGGATCTTTGATAATGAAACAGCAGAATCATTCAGGAATAATATACTTGCTAAAAACGGCACCATGGATGCCATGCAGATGTATATTAATTTCAGGGGCAGGGAGCCGGAAAGGACAGCTTTCCTGAGGAACCTGGGCTTTTTGAATTAGTCGATATAAATATTCAGAACCAATGAAGTTTTATTATTTATTGATAATTGTATTATTATCATTGCTGCTGTTATCCTGCCAAAATGAACGGGAACAGGATTCTAAACCAAATATCATATATATTCTGGCTGATGACCTTGGTTACGG
>CAZGUR010000357.1:0-2532 GCA_964529295.1 uncultured Rikenellaceae bacterium
TTCTCCTTCTCCGTGAGCTCAGATTTTTCTATCTCGGCAATCTCGTTACCCACATCAGGCAAAACAAAGAAACTGGCATTCTCCACCGAAGTGGATATCAGGTCAAGACCCTTTTCGGTAAGCTCAATGGAATTATTCTTTTCATCTATAATAAAGTAAAGGGCCTCAGTCACCTTGGGCATCTCCTTGCTGTTATTCTGCATATAGAAATTTTCTGTCTTCAACAGCAGCGATTTCATTCCCTCCTCGCTCAGGAATTTTATTATAGCACTGTTCTTGGGAAGTCCCTTAAATGCCCTTAGCAGCATAAAACCACCCTTCTCCCTGTCATCCTCATTGATATGACGCTTTGCATCCGCCAGCACCTGTGTCACCAGCTTCTTCTGTGCAGCCACCAGCTTCTCCACCATGGGCTTCAGCTCATCGAACTGCTGCGTATCGCTTTTAGCTGTGGGACCTGATATTATCAGTGGTGTACGGGCATCATCGATAAGAACAGAGTCGACCTCATCAACAATGGCATAATTATGCTTTCTCTGCACAAGGTCTTCGGGATTAATTGACATATTATCCCTCAGGTAATCAAAGCCGAACTCATTATTGGTTCCGAATGTTATATCAGCCATATAAGCCTTGCGGCGCGATGCTGAATTAGGTTCATGCTTATCTATGCAATCTACGGTAAGACCGTGAAACTCATATATAGGCCCCATCCATTCAGCGTCCCTTCTGGCCAGGTAGTCATTAACCGTCACAAGATGCACTCCGCGACCTGTTATGGCATTCAGGAAAACAGGCAATGTGGCAACCAGGGTCTTGCCTTCCCCCGTGGCCATCTCCGCTATACGTCCCTTATGCAGTGCCACGCCACCAATAAGCTGTACGTCATAATGAACCATATCCCATACTATCTCGGTACCTCCGGCTATCCACCTGTTTTTCCAGTATGCCTTATCGCCTTTTATAACTATACTGTCCCTTACGGCTGCCAGGTCGCGGTCAAAATCGGTAGCCGTCACTTCCAGCTCTTCATTGTCATTAAAACGCCGGGCTGTCTCCTTCACTATGGCAAAGGCCTGGGGCAGGAGTTCATCAAGAATTACCTCCAGCTTTTTGTCAATATCTTCTTCTATACTGTCAATCTGATCAAAAAAGCCTTCCTTGCTGACAATATCATCTTCAGCGGCGGCTTTCTTTCTGAGTTCCTCTATCTGTGACTCCTCTTCCCTCAGTGATTCCCTGATCCTTTCCTTCAGCTTAACTGTAAGTGAACGCAGCTCATCATTGCTGAGGGAGCCCAGCTTCTCAAATTCATTCTTTACCAGATCCGCAAAAGGTGCCATCTCCTTCAGGTCGCGCTCATACTTATTGCCAAGAAAGACACCCAGTACTTTATTAATTATACTCATCTCATTAACATTTCTTATTTTCCTCTTTCACCATCAATATACCAATCATGGCACAAGCAACAAAATTAACTTGTTTTTCCGTATAATAAAAAGAAAGGGGAAGCCTTTTATCGCTGCTCTGAATATGCTTATACAAAGCACAGCTGCTTAGGACTATGCATGCAAAAAGGGATCCTCACCGGATCCCTGTAAGCATCTGATTCTTTCGTATCAGACAGTTTATACCGTAGCTGTTTATTCTCCGGAATAAACAGTGCCATACCTTTAAAAGGCAAATTTATTCTGCCGGTCCTTCTTCAGCTCTCATGGACATAATATCCCTGTCAAACATATACAGGTTATGATCACCAACAAGATTAAGCTTATCAATGATGGCCTGAGATGAAGATTCTTCCTCTACCTGTTCCGACACAAACCACTGCAACCAGTTATGAGTGGCAAAATCATTCTCTTTTACCGTCAGTGCCACTATCTCGTTTATACTTTCCGATATATACTTCTCGTGCTCAAGCACCTGGTCAAACATAACTTTCAGTCCGTCAAAATCAGCAGGCGGCCTGTCAAATGAAGGAATAACTGCCTTGCCATCCCTTTCATTGATATATCTTATGATCTTAAGCATATGCATTTTCTCTTCCTCTGCCTGGGCATAGAGCCATTCGGCCACGCCGCCGTAGCCCTTTGTCTCCGACCATGAAGCCATTGCAAGGTAAAGTATGGAACTGTATCCTTCTCTTTCAACCTGCCTGTTTAACAGATCTTCAATTGATTTTTTCAACATTTTGTAAATTTATTTAAGGTTAAATAATATGGTTTATATTTCTAACAAGTTCTTTAAATAATGGTTCAATATATAAGGGTTCAAAATACAATTTCTTACCTTTTCAGGAACCTGTCATGTTTTCAACTTCCTCAATAAGGTGATTGACATTAAAGGGTTTGGGGAAAACGGCATCAGCACCAAGGGTCCTGGCAATATCAAGATAATTTGAAGGGCCTATTTTACCACCTCCTGAAATGGCTATAATAAATAATTCAGGCTTTAACTTTTTCAGCTCCACAATCAATCCTATACCATCCTGCTCGGGCATCAGTATATCTGTAATGACCATATCAGTCATAA
>CAZGUR010000358.1:0-2473 GCA_964529295.1 uncultured Rikenellaceae bacterium
ATAGCTGAATGAATAGCTGAATGAACTGCTGAATGAACTGCTGAATGAACTGCTGAATGAATAGCTGAATGAATAGCTGAATGAATAGCTGAATGAACATCTGAATCATGAATCAATAACACCCGAACCAAGCAGTTCATCACCGTCGTACCAGGCTGCAAACTGTCCAGGTGCAACGCCCCTCTGCATCCTGTCAAAGATAATATACATGCCACCACTGCGCCTGTAAAGCCGGGCCCGCTCCAGGGGCTGGCGATAGCGTATCCTTACATCATAATCCCTTACCTCATCCGTCCTCATGGCCAGGTCAGGTCTTATCCAGTGTATATCCTGCTCCTTTATAATAAGCCCTTTTCTGTGGAGTCCGGGATGCGACTGTCCCTCACCCACATACAGTATATTCTTATCGGCGTCGGTCGACAGAACAAAAAGCGGCTCAGTGTATCCGCCAATATTGATACCCTTGCGCTGTCCCACAGTAAAAAAATGAGCACCTTTATGCTTGCCTATGGTAGGTCCGGACGAGGGATTGAAATCATGGGGCGCCGACATGGCTTTAAGCTTGTCAGTGCTTATATCAGCATCTGGCAGACCGGTACCGTACACCGGGAAATTCCGGCCGGCAGGTATTATAACCGTGCGTCCCGTCCTGGGCTTTAGCTTCTGCTGGAGAAAGGTGGGCAGGTCCACCTTGCCTATAAAACATATACCCTGAGAATCTTTCCTTTCTGCTGTTGGCAGTCTTAGCTCAGAAGCCATAGCCCTTACCTCCGCCTTTGTCATATTGCCTATGGGGAAAACCACGCCTGACAGCTGCTCCTGGCTCAGCTGGCAGAGGAAATAGCTCTGATCCTTGTTATTGTCCTTACCGGCCAGAAGGCGGTGTATCTCGCTGTTTCCCTCATAAGCAGTTTCCTTACGGCAGTAATGGCCTGTGGCAACCAGTTCCACTCCCAGTCCCATCGCTTCCTTAACAAAAGAGTCAAACTTGATCTCGCGGTTACAGAGGATATCCGGGTTGGGTGTCCTGCCGGCATTATATTCCGAGAACATATAATTCACAACACGCTCGCGGTAAGGACCGCTGAGGTCAACGGTATGAAAAGGGATGCCTATCCTTTTTGCCACCATCTCAGCAAACATGATATCGTCTTCATAGCTGCATCCGCCCGTCAGCACACCTGTATTATCATGCCAGTTCTTCATAAAAAGACCCTGTACATCATATCCTTGATTCTTCAGCACCCATGCTGCAAGGCTTGAATCAACACCCCCTGACAATCCTATGACAACCCTCTTTTTCATTGACTGCAAATATATTAACATTTGAGAGCACAGGCAAGCTGTTTTTTGATATGCAAAAATATGCTGATCCAAAGATATGCCTGCTAAAATGATTTATTGTATATTGGGGCGATGGGCATTTAACGTAAAATTATTTAATATGGACGACACTATCACTTCCAGGAAACAGAGCAGAAGGCATTTTCTTTCCCGCATCGCCTATGGTGCAGGCGGAATGATACTGCTCGGGAATTATGGTTTTACCATTAAGAGAGACAGCAGGACAGGTGCCATAAAAGCTATAGCTGTTGATTTTGAGAAATGCACCGGCTGCCGTACATGTGAGTCAGTCTGCTCCGAATATAATAACAAGGTAAAGCTTAACGGTGAGATGATAAATGGCCTGAGCAATCCTGCCAGGTCGAACATACGGGTTTACCATTTTAATCCGGATGTGGATATACCATCAACATGTGCCTTATGCAGCGATGCACCCTGCGTTGAGGCCTGTCCCGTTGAACCGGATCCGGAAACCGGGCACCGGGCCCTTTACAGGGATGAAGAACTGCAAACCATAGTCAATGACCCTGTTCGATGCATTGGTTGCCAGAGCTGTGCTATGGCCTGTGAGCAGGAGAGAGCCGGGGTTATTCACCCTGATCCTGAAACCGGAAATCCCAGGTACATGTGCACTCTCTGCGGCGGCGACCCGCAGTGTGTCAAATACTGCCCTTACGGGGCACTGAAATATATGGAAATGCCTGCCGACCGCGACCTTGATAATCTGGCACCGGAAAAGCTGGCTGAGATAATGATTGATAAATTCTACAACCTTTAAGGTAAAAAGATATGAGTACTAAAGGATATTACGGAAGAATGCTGGAAGTAAACCTCAGCACAGGCAAAATAGAAAAGACTAAGATACCCGATAGTGATATACAGAACTTCCTGGGGGGACGCGGACTGGGAGCTAAAATACTGTACGACAGGCTTAAGCCGGGAACCGACCCGCTGTCGCCAGAAAACATTCTTATGTTTATGGCCGGCCCGTTTGTGGGCTATCCCATACCCTCCTCATCAAGGACATGTGTCATTACAAAATCACCGCGTACCAGTCCCGCCGAAAAGAAATATAAACATTCATCCACACTCAGCTATTCCAATATGGGTGGCTTTTTCGGTCCCGAGC
>CAZGUR010000359.1:0-2451 GCA_964529295.1 uncultured Rikenellaceae bacterium
AATAACAAGTTTTTTGTCAATGCCCAGGCTGTCAACCTTTCGTTTAATAAGTGAGGCCAGTGCTTTCCGCCTGTGATCTGATACTATTGCACCTCCCCTTCTTGATGGCCAGTGGCAAACCATAATATGAATTGTATCACAGGCATATTGAAAAGAGCTGTAAAGCACAGCACGGGTAAACATATATGAACCGTCCTCCTGTAACGGACGCCACGATTCAGTTGTTATCAGACCAAGCCTGTCTTTCTTATACAGAAGGGCTGTACATATACCTCTCTGATCTTTTCCTTCGGATATAAGATAGCCGTAATTGTCACGATAAAGATACGTGCGCCGACAAAGATCCTCCAGGACAGCCTTGTTTTCAACTTCACACAGCCCAATAAGATCAGGGGTTTCCATTTTATCATTGCACAGTGCCACCACTTTAAATATATTATTTAGCTTACGATAGTATTTATATGAATTCCACCTTCTTGCAGATGAAGGAAGAAATTCATCATCATCAAGCTTACTGTCAAGTGTATCAAACATGTTCTCAAGATTATAGAACATCAGGTTCAGTCCGGGTTCTTTTTGCAGGGTTGAATTACCTGTACCTGTATTTGCGGCGAGAGCAAAATACAGGAATAAAAAAAACAAGGGGATATATTTAATTTTTGTCAGCATTCTCTCCGGGCTGTTTCTCAAATGCACCGATATCCGGGGCTTCATCGCTTAGCCTGCTATTACCACGTATATCATATGGTGCCTTGTCCGCATAATAAAGGGAAGCAGCATCTACCAGAGGTGATAGTGTATCAGGCCTGAAATCATATTCATTCCAGCTGTAAAAGCCGGGATCAAGATTGAATATACAATTATCATAATTATAGGCCTGCAGGTTTTCATTCTGCACAAAGCAATTAACAAATTCTACTTCCAGGTTTTCACCTGTGGCACTTTCAATATATATCTCCGACCGCATATTACCTGTAACAACAGTATTATAAAAGCCTGCATTGACAAGCTCTCCGGTATACCTTGTTTGCTCATAATCATAATAATCACTGATATAAAGTGCCGGGCTCGTACGGTTAGAATAAGTCCAGCGGTTGGCTATTGTACTATGTATAAAACTATACTCTCCTCCTGCTGCCAGGAAAGCACAATAATAACCGCAATCAAAAATAACTACATTCCTTGCATCAATAGTGCTGCCCAGGGATGAGATACCAGTAACCGACATATGAGAGATCAGAATATTATATAATTCCAGATCAGGCGGGGCGTCACCTGAATCAAGGTTACCTGAATGAATTCCCGATACAGCCTGTAACACCTTTGCATTCCCAATAATATTGCCGGTACTCCCGTTCAGGAAATACAGACCGTTCCATTGTCCAGGTATATCGTCATACATATCTTCGACCCTGTCTGAGGAGAATATCACCGGCTTTTCCACGCTTCCTTCAGCTACCAGGGTCCCGGCAACATACATTGTTGATCCCCTGTGAAATAATACTTCCACACCCTCATTTATTGTAAGCACATGCCCCGTATCCACAAACACCGAATTATAAATCACATATGGCTTAGCTTCGTTCCATGTTTCCGTTCTAACTGTTGCTGAATTTAAAAGTATTATATCCTGACCCCAGGCAAGCAGGTTAACATCTAAAATATTCCCATTTATCTCAAATTCTATTGAATCATTTATTAAAACCGGACTGTCAAGGTCATTAGGGTCAATTATGGCATCAATAAAGATAAAAAGGCTATCCTCAGGGGCTATATTTATATTATTAGCCCTGTTAGTAGCTATTCCGTCAATATTTAACCTGAAAAATGAATCATCCCCGCCGGCAAGTTCAATCCTGTCAATATTCAACCATTTCCTGTAGGGGTTTATTATCCTCAACTCTCTTGTGGTGGTCCCTATACTTGTGAATATAGTATCAAAATGGATTGTATCATCAGAAAATTCAAGAGATGTCATATCCCCTTCATAATATATCCTGTGATCACATGATGAGAAAATAACAAACACTACCGTTAACAATAAACAAAATTTATTCATGTGCAGCCCGGGAAATCTGTCAATACTGGTTAAGCCAGCGGTATCTCCTGGCATTATCTCCGAATTTAACAGCAAAAGAAAGTTCATGTGAACCGAAACTGTGATTTCTTATATCCGTAAGTGCAAAGTCAAAGGCATAGGCAAAATAAAACCTGTCATATGTAAATCCAAGCAACATAATGAGTGCATCCTGCGTACGGTATGATATGCCGGCCCAGTAATCCTCACGGTAATATATCCGTGTTGTAAGATCCATCTGTGCTGCCTTTAGTATCATATCAGATGACTTGATAAACGCAGAAGGCTCAAGAACCCATTCATTGCCCGAGAGGGGTATTTTCACTCCTCCCGTAAGAAAGAAATGGCCCATTTCACGCCTTGGATTCTTTGTT
>CAZGUR010000360.1:0-2426 GCA_964529295.1 uncultured Rikenellaceae bacterium
ATAAGTGCCTTTAGGGATACCGGTAAGGGTAAAATACCCGAAGTTGTCTGTGCTTGTTCCTTTATTAAGTGATTCAATTACTACATTTGCACCCGGCATTGAAAGGTTGTCGGCATCCAAAACCCTTCCTTTAATGATGCCGGATTGTTGTGCTTGTACACATATTGCCAAAGCTGCAAGAATAATAGATAAGTAAACTTTTAGTCGTGTCATGAAATTCGTTTTAAGATTCATGGCAAAACTATGATTAGTATTTTACAAAATGATTACGGTCTTAATACGAAGATATTAATTAATTACTGCTTTAGTTTTATTAGTGTCTTGTGAGAACCAATTATCATTGTTAGAATCTTAACCGGACATTAATATGGTCCATTTTTTCTTTCCATCCTTTCCCTTTTTTTGATCCTATAGAATTTGAAAGGATTGACATTCATGAACCGGATCGGTTTTTCAATTGTTTTATTTATAAGTGAAGTCACTTTAACAAAACATTCGTTTTCCAATCCGGTTATTTCTCCGGTTATTTCAAGGCCTGATTTTTTTCCGGGATATCCGGTTTGACTTCATAAGTTTTAATTCTCCTTCTCCCTTTTCTTCTTTTCTGATTTCCTGTAAAAATAATAGATAAGGAAAATGGCTATGGGCGCAACAATATACAGCAGTACATTGCCCACGGTCAGTGGAATGGGCTCATGCTCATCAGGGTAGTGTGTTGGCTGCTGTGCCAGTATGGCAGCAGAATATGTCAGCATCAGTATCACTGCTGACACCTTTTTGTACAGTTTATTTACTATGCTTTCCATATCTGTTAAGCAATTAAGAACATTTTTTGTTCAAATTGGCCGCCTCTGCCCCGGGTTTTGGCTCCGCCCGTAGTTATATCGCTATCCTGGGTTTTGCTCCGCCCGTAGTGCCGCAACTACCCTGGAAATTGCCTGCACCCGGATTGTCGCCGCTATCCTGTTCGATTGCTGTACAGAAGGTATGCCATATAAAACCTTGATATCCCGAATACCAGTGCATAGCCTGCCATAATAAGGGTGGCCAGCACGGCACCTTCAAAAGGATTGAAAAGCAGCAGCAAACCTACCAATAGCGACAGTATCGCCGAGCCCAGGCTCAGCCTGCCCGATGGCAGGGTCTTCCTGTTACCCATATAGATTATAAGCTGAATAATACCGAACACGGTTATCCAGAAGCCTATTATCAGTATCAGAAGGCTGGCCGTTATCTCCGGGTACAGTACAATAAGAAGTCCAATAACGGCATTGATAAAACCTTCAGCCACCCATATCTTCCAGAATTCCCCTTTCCTGGAGAGGGCCATTATAATAATCACCGCACCGGCTATGATAGCCAGTATGCCCAGGTAGGTAGCTATGGCCACAAGGGCCTCGGCCGGATTAATAAAAACAAAGATGGCTATCGCCAGTGCTATAAGTCCTTTTAATAATTCAAATCCCCATTTCTTGTTTGTTATATTATCCATATCCGGTAGTTTTTTGTTCACCCTTTATAAAGATATGAAAAATATTTTCCAGTGAGCAAAATATCCTTTATCTCTTTGTGCCATTGATACGAAAAGCACCTATCCTTGTTGAGTAGTTTTCCGCACCCTCCTTAAGGTAGTCGCCCACGTACCATATGGTATGGTCATCAACAGGATCAACAGCCGTCTGTGCATAGTCCATCCACCTGAGTGTATTGGTCTGCGGGGCTTCACCCTCCACCAGCACCGCTTCCTGCAGGCTCAGTATGCCCTTACTGTCACCGGCCAGCCTGCCGGCGAAGCGCTGACCCGGATAATCATCTTCACCGCCGAAAGAATAGCCTATGCCTATATTGCCGTATTTGTCCATGGCGGGACTCCCCATCCAGCGGTAGTTATCATCGGGTGCATAGGTGCCCTGCTGGTACAGCTTCACATCCCTGTTATCGTCTATCCTGAACTCATACCAGCGTACACCGCCGCCCCCGGCGCCTGTGTTAACAGAATGAACACCCACTATGGATTCCTGGTCGCCTATCCTGCGATATACCAGCCTCGCCATTATCTTGTCGCCCTGCGAATCGAGACGCTGCTCCGTATCCGGCTGTGGCACCGTCTTTGTCAGCTGCCCGCCGCCCAGGTAATGGTATTCCGCCACCTCAATCTTTTCCGGTCCCGTCAGCTCCGACCGTGATGGCTCATCCCAGTCCACGCTGAACTTCCAGTAATAGATACCGTCATCAGAAAAAACATCATTAAGCTGTGCTCCCCCAGTGGCCATTATTATATTGGGTTCACCCTCCGGGGGCAGCTGTGAGCCGTCAAGATCGATATTGTTGAGAAAGCCCGCACCGTCTATGATAAAGCATATCTCCTGTGCCGGCAGTCCCTTCAGCATCTTCTCCCTCTCGGCCACACAGGCATGCTTCTGTAT
>CAZGUR010000361.1:0-2424 GCA_964529295.1 uncultured Rikenellaceae bacterium
ACACTGCACCCCGCACAACACCGTCGTTATAAGAATCCATATAGGTCTCCGCCGAATGCTGATGCACCGTGTCGGCATATTTACGGCTTATATTATAGAACCACAGGCTGTCTGCCGGCACTTTTGCCAGCCACCTGTCCCATGGAAAATTCACCACTTCGTATCCTCCATGAAAATTAGCTGAGAGCACAAAGTTCCTGCTGCGCATAAAGTTTATCATGGCTTCATTCTCAAGATCCGGTATAATGAAAGGATCAGTCGGATCAGGAAAGTTCCTGTTCAGGTCTGTTCCCCTGGCGTTGGCACGTGTAGGGTAAGTAATGGTGTCGCCACCGTGATAAGTACCATCCGGGTTGGCAAGGGGGTTGATCCATATCTCCAGGCTGTCGGTCAGGGCCTGCTCCAGGCCTCCCTTATCCGCATTCACCAGCAGGTGCTCTGCCAGCTGCAGCATCAGCACCATGCCCTGTAACTCATCGCCATGCATGTTTGATGTATAGAAAACCTCCGGCTCATCCTCATCCTCATTTACATTATCCGATATCTTAAGTGCCAGTATAAGCCTTCCTTCCACGCTATGGCCGATGGTGTCCACCCTGCATATAAAAGGATGCTCAAAGGCCAGCTTATGCATAATGGTGTCATATTGTCCGTAGGTAGGGTAAAGATCCCAGTTCATCGCTTCTTCCACCGATGATGCCGACTCAACTGACTTGCTTTCTTCACGGGGTATTATCTTATAGTGCAGCTTCAATGACTGAAATATATCTATATCTTTTGCTGAGAGAACACAGTACACCATCCCCTCTTTAACTGCTGACACCGGCACCAGCCTGCTTATTTCGCTCAGCCTGTCATAGCCTGGATATAAAAAACTGACCTCCGCCTGTCCGTATCTGCGTAGCTGCTCAGCCAGATGCTTATCATAAGGCTTGTCCTGTGCATCTGCCACTGTGGCAAAGCCTGCAAGAATGATCAGCAGTATTATTTTTATCCGGATCATATACAAATTTACACATTGAACCTGATATGCAAAATATCGCCATCCCCCACAATGTAGTTTTTGCCTTCAACATAAAACTTACCGGCCTCCCTGCAGGCCTGTTCTGAACCCAGCTCAATGAAATCCCCGTATTTCATTACTTCCGCCCTTATAAAACCTCTTTCCAGGTCTGAGTGTATTACACCCGCAGCCTGCGGGGCTGTCATCCCCCTTTTGATGGTCCATGCCCGTACTTCCTTGGGACCCACAGTAAAAAATGTCTGCAGGTCAAGCATCCTGTAGGCGCTTCTTACAAGCTTGTTAACACCCGGCTCTGTCAGGCCGGAATCATTCAGGAACTCAAGCCTGTCTGTGTCATCATCCAGCTCAGCTATCTCCGCTTCGAGGGCCCCGGCTATAACCAGTATCTCAGCATCGCTGCCTGCAAGACGCTCCCTTACACTGCCAACCCAGGCATTGCCTTCCACGGCCGAGCCGGCGTCAACATTACATACATAGATTACGGGCTTTACGGTAAAAAGAAACAGGTCTTCAATGTATTTCTTTTCCTCAGGTTTCATCTGCAGGTCGCGGGCATTATTCATGCCCTCAATATGTTCAGCCATCTTTTTCAGAACCTTTACACCATTGCGGGCATCCGCATCACCTGACCTGGCAATCTTTTCCAGTCTCTCCACCTTCTTCTCAACCGACTCAAGATCTTTTACCTGCAGTTCAAAATCAATATTCTCCAGGTCGCGCAAAGGGTCAACAGAGCCGTCGATATGCGGCAGACTCTCATCTTCAAAGCATCTGAGCACATGAATAAGGGCATCGGTGTTTTTTATATCGCCAAGAAATTTATTGCCCACACCCTCTCCCCTGCTTGATCCCTTTGCCAGTCCGGGTACATCAACAAACTCAATGGCTGTTGGGACTACCTTCTCTGTTGGCTGCAGCTTCTCTAGTTCCGCCAGCCTTGGATCAGGAACCTTTATCGACCCTATATTTGACCGGGTTGCACTGAAAGCATAAGCATTGGTCTCAGCCTTTGTGTCAGATATGCAATTGAAAATTGTTGATTTTCCTACGTTGGTAATACCTATAATACCACACTGAAGTGACATAATATAAAATATTGGTTATTGGAGACGGCAAATTTAATCAAAAAGAAATGCAAGACTTATATAATTATGTTTATACTTACGTTTATTATTTATGTAAATTTGATAAGCTTAATAAACAGACTATACTTTATGAGTATAAAGTTGCCTGAAGAAACAGGAAAAAACAAAATAAGAAAGGTAATCAGCCTTTTTGTGCTTCTGTCATTTGCCACAACAGGAACACTATTGCAGGCACAGCAATCTGAGGACAGCAAGGTACGGAGCCGTATACTTTTTATCCTTGACTGCTCGCAGAGCATGTCCGGACGGTGGGAT
>CAZGUR010000362.1:0-742 GCA_964529295.1 uncultured Rikenellaceae bacterium
TACCTTGCGTGTTTCACCTGTTTCGGTATGATAGGCGAAGAGGTTCATTATACGGTCGCGATCCGAAAGGAAATATATCTCTTTCCCTATCCACATGGGTATAATATCCTGTGCCGGGTGATCAGTTACCTGTTCCACTTCACCCGTTTTGAAGTCATATACACGTATATCGTCTGCCATGCCTCCACGGTAATATTTCCAGGTACGGAATTCGCGGAACACCCAGTTAAAAGCCAGCTTGTCGCCGGCGGGCGAGTAGGAGCAGAAGCCTCCGTCGCTCAGCGGCACCTCCGCTGAGAGTCCGCCCGAAGCGGGCACGGTGAAGAGCTGTCCGCGGAAGGCATTGAAAGACTGCTTCCGGGAGCGGTAGATAATATTTTTTCCATCCGGAGCCCAGGCCATAACGATATTATTGGGACCCATGCGGTCACCTATATCGTCGCGTCCCAGCGTGGCAGTAAATGTCAGCCTTATGGGTGAGCCGCCGGCTGCCGGTATGGTAAATACTTCCGTGTTACCGTCGTACTGTCCCGTGAAAGCAATGGTGCTGCCGTCAGGTGAGAATTTAGGAAACACTTCATATCCATTATGTGTAGTCAGTTTGCGGGCCATGCCGCCATTAATGCCGGTGGTGTAAAGGTCGCCGGCATAGGAGAAAACAAGCTGGTCTCCCGATACGGCTGGAAAGCGCAGCAGTCTAGCCTCCTGTTGAGCAATAAGCGATGAGCTTAATACGATAAGG
>CAZGUR010000362.1:752-2395 GCA_964529295.1 uncultured Rikenellaceae bacterium
AAGGAGGGCAATAAAGAGTATTCGTCTCATAATTTTTTTGGGATTTAACAGGTTAGCAATTTAGAGTCATTCAGTGCTTAACTTTTTTAAGCTTAGACAACAAATATAGCTAAAAGAAAATCTACCATATGCAGTTTACTACCTGTTAACATGTATTTTCTTAGCCGGCCGGCTTTTTCCGGTAGTGCTAATCTGTTTTAATCAGTTCAGGTGATTCATATTGTTTTCTCAGACTGCTGTGATGTTATGCAAACCCTTTGTTCTGTGGCTTCAAGTATAGCTTTGAGCATCTCGGCATATGACAAACCTTTATAGGCCGACATTTTTGCAAGGTGTCCGTCCCAGCACCAGCCCGGATTTGGGTTTGCCTCCAGCAACCTTGGTATTCCGGCTGCGTCAAGCCGCCAGTCAAATCTTACATAATCCCTGCAATCAAGCCTCTCGGACAGTTTAAGGCACCATTCCACTATTTGTTTTTCCGTTGCTGTATCGAGTCGTGCATCGACTGATCGCAATAGCCGGAAATAAGGGGAGTCCTGCAGCCATTTAGCCTCATAACCACATATCTTAGGCAGATCATCAGGCAGCAAGGAGTAATCTTCTTCTATGAGAGGCAATACAGTGTATGATTCCGGGGGATTTCCAATTATACCAACAGTAAGATCTTTACCGCTAAGAAACTCCTCAACAAGTATAGGTTTATCGTAACCAAGCTTTTCCCGGGTATTTACTATGGCATTATTCAATTGTTCAATATTATAAGCCACGCTGTTACGTGTGATACTGAAGCTTGAATCACCAAAATTTGGCTTGGCTATAACCGGGAACCCGATATTCATATCAAAAATATTATCTTCAGGCTTGATATAGAAGGCTTCGGCAACAGGTATAGCCATTTCCTTGGCTATACCCCTTATAAGTGATTTATCATAACAGTAGGCCAGGCACTGTGGATTGGATCCTGAATAGGGTATCCTGAGCATTTCCAGCATTGCCGGCACATGCAGCTCTGATCGGGGATTATTATTGAATCCCTCGTCACACAGGTTAAGAACAAAATCAAGCTGTGGCTTCATCCTGATAAGGCTACTTATCATTGTATCATGGTTGTTGAGGTAGGTGAATTTATAGTTCTTGAGTGAGCTGAGTGCAATCTTCAGCTGTTCAAGTGTATTGTAATCATCTTCGTCAAAAACCGATTCTGGCTTTATTACATCCTGCTTTGAAGGATCACCCAGCAGTACTGCCACGTTCTTAGTATCAGAGGACTTCTGTCTTACGGGTGTCCATGTTTTAACAGCATCCCCTGACATTATGATCCGCCTTTCCATCATCCCCATATCCTGGTTCCGTTCTGAACTTGGCGTATATGAATCATGGTCTCTTATCTTACTGAAACCCGACTGATCCAATATATATCTCAGATTTTCCCTTGTGTACAGCCTCTCAGCATAAAACTGATCTACTATAACACCTTTTTTTATATTAGTAATCACTTCACGTGATATAAGACGTTGCTTACCCTGAGACAGCGATCTTTCGCGACAGACAAAATGGTTTTTGTCGAGCCATTCCCAGCTCCGCGGGCTATAATTATCTTTCAGGTAGTTACCATCAGCCACATCAATAAGGAAGCGACCCCC
>CAZGUR010000363.1:0-2362 GCA_964529295.1 uncultured Rikenellaceae bacterium
CCCTATATTTAAAGACAAACATATTCTAAATAAATGTAATCTGATAATAAGTAAAGTTAAAATTGCACTTACTACAGGTTCCGCAGAAATCACAGTCAGGTAGCGCTGTCTACAAATTCTATCGGTCTTAAGCTGTCTGATCATCCCATATAACGGCAGATCCGAAGGCCCATACACTGATCAGCTTTCAACCTGTTACGAAACATGATGTTTTGCAATTATAAAAATAAGTGCTATAATTGCAGCCGGAATATGTAATTGGTCCTTTGGGGGTGCTTGTTATTATTAATTAATATTCAATAAAATAACACATAACTCAAAAATACAAACCCATTAGTATCAATAGAAGCAATACCAGATAGTATCGCTTCTAATAACATTAATTTTAACCTAAATCTATTTCTATGAAAAAAACTGCGATTCTTTTGTCGATACTACTGTTCATGGGTAGTATGGCGCTGTATGCTCAAACCAGACAGATATCCGGTACGGTTATTGCTCTTGAGGATAGCCAGCCAATACCAGGGGTATCCGTGTATGTGAAGGGCTCAACTCTGGGTACAACAACTAATATTGACGGACAGTACACACTGGACGTTCCAGAGGATGCATCCACAATAGTTTTCTCATTTGTTGGAATGAAAACACTTGAGCTTCCGATAACAGGTTCTGTTATTGATGCAACCCTTGAACCGGACGTTTTAGGTCTGGAAGAGGTTATGGTTGTTGCCTACGGTACAATCAGGAAAGAATCTTTAACGGGTTCTGCTTCTGTGATTGACTCAAAAAAAATAGAAGGGCGTTCAGTATCTTCTATAGGACAAATACTGACGGGCTCAACAACCGGTGTGCAAACAACAGCAGGTTCGGGTCAGCCGGGTAGCTCACCCAGCATCCGGATACGTGGGGTAGGTACACTAAACACATCTGCCGATCCGCTAATTGTTCTGGATGGATCTGAGTACTCAGGAAGCTTGTCGAGTATCAATCCGAGCGATATTGAGTCTATGACAATACTTAAAGATGCTGCATCAACAGCACTTTATGGTTCGCGTGCTGCAAACGGTGTAATAATTATTACAACTAAAAAAGGTTCCAAAGGCAGTGAAACCATGAAAGTGAATTTCAAGGCTCAGGGTGGATTAATTGACAAGTCACTCCCATTCTATGAAGATGTAAATGCCTTTGATTATTATGAGCTTCAGGCAGAGGCTTTTGCCCAGTCAAGATTTTGGTCAGGAAACAGTCCTAACATAGGAGACGCCAGATCATATGCATATGAGAATATTTATTCCCAGCTAAGATATAATCCTTTCGTTGGAACACCCAACGACCAGATTGTTGGCTCGGACGGAAAAATAAACCCAAATGCAGAGATTGGTTTTCCCGATCTGGACTGGTATGAGCCTGCAACACAAACAGGTTACAGGCAAAACTACGATTTAAACCTTTCAGGTGGCAGCCAGAATGTAAGCTACTTTTACTCACTGGGTTATCTGGACGAAAGAGGTTATACCATTCAGTCAGACTATGAACGTATAAATACGAGATTAAACATAGACTATAGTGTCAATGACTGGCTGCAGATCGGGACTAACATGTATGCTTCACTGGTTACAAGTGATATAGGTACTTCAAATTCTGCAACCTATGCCAACCCGTTTAGAAATGCCAGGATGACAGGTCCTATCTACCCTGTTTTCTTAGTAGACCAGGCAACCGGCGACTATATTCTTGACGGTGCAGGTGAGAAACAGTATGATGATGGCGGACCTCATTCAAGGCCAATTAACCAGGGAAGGAACGCCATTGCGGAGTTAAACTGGAACAGTGATGACTACAAAAGAAATAATCTGGGAAACAGGGTTTTTGCCACGTTTACCATTATGGATGGTCTTACTGCCACGATTAATGCCGGCATAGATATACAAAACTACCAGTACAAAGGTTTTGAAAATGCAGAGATTGGTGATGGTGCCCCAACCGGCAGGATGGATGAGAGTCGCTACACCAGGACTTCAATTAACTTCAACCAGTTACTTAACTATGAGAAGACCTTTAATGAAGTTCATAACTTCTCAGCTTTACTCGGACATGAAGCCTATACCAGGAATTATACTTACCAGAGAGGTTTTAAGAATCAGTTTATTGTAACTGGTATTTATGAGTTAAATAACTTTGTGAATACTTCATCAAATTACAGTTACACTACAGATAAAAGAACCGAAGGTTATTTCGGAAGGGTAAAATACAATTACGACCACAGGTACTATATTGAAGGTTCTTACCGTAAGGATGGTTCCTCTGCCTTCCATGAAGATGTAAGATGGGGTGATTTCTTCTCCTTAGGCGGTAGCTGGAG
>CAZGUR010000364.1:0-2337 GCA_964529295.1 uncultured Rikenellaceae bacterium
ACCTGATAAGGTCCCAGTTTGTTCATCCTTTTGCATATTTACCGAGAGTCCAGAATCAATTTCCTGAAGAGAGAAGAAATGATGAGTCAGCCAGGTATCCATCCGTAGAATCCGTTCTGGCTGGACTTCTATCCTATGACTCCGCGGGAATAATGGAAGACCGGAAAATTGAAGATCGCTTGATATTGGGCTGCAGGCATAATGCAATTTTACTGGCATCCGTACTGAAATACCAGGGCATACCGGCCCGGGTTAGAACAGGACACGTCACCTATCTGCGACCTGGATTTCATATGAGTCACACAATATGCGAAGTATGGAATGAAAGTGACCGGCGCTGGATGCTTGTTGATCCGAGTACGGCAATGGTGGACTTTGACAGAGATCAGTTTGATTTCAGTAACGAGTTGTGGTTAAAAATGCAAAATGGCGAAATTGATTTAGATGAATATGGATTCCCCGGCAGGTACTCAGGGCTGGTTTCTATAGTAGGTAAAGTCAGTCCTGATCTGGCATCCATACTGGGAACCGAATATCCAATCTCCCGACATGCACCCATATTGAATTACGCCTTTGAAAATGATGACCGGTTAAGGGCAGAACATATTGAGACGCTAAACAAAATAAGTGAGCTAATGAAGTCGCTTAACGCGGATAATCTTTCTGAACTGCAGGAAATTTACGATAACACTCCTGATATCCAGTTATGTTTTATTTACAAAAAATGATGCGCTACATGCTAAGTCCTTCTCTAAACCCAGCACCTGCAGTGCAAGCAAATAGGATCCTATACTAACTGTTGGACTCCCTTTCTCAATAGCAGTTAACTTCGGTCGACTAATATTAGCACGTTCAGCGACTTGCTCCGAACTTAGTTTTCTCCGAAGTCGGGCAAGTTTAATATTATCTCCTAATTCAACAAGAATTCTCTTTGTCTTTGGTAATAAAACTATTCTCTTCTTTGACATAACATTAAATATATTTTACAAATAGAAGCATTTTTGTTAGTTATATTTTACATTATGTACATATTTTATTTGAGACCTCCTTTTCTTTGCACTGATTGAAGATTTATAAATGCAAATTGTGTCCAAAAACAATAAAATATTGATTAAAATGCACCTTTGTTAATCGAGTAATATTTTGCTGGCAACAATCTATATGATGGAAATGAATATACAATCGTAAAGCTGCCGGCCATAGTCTGTTATTATCTGTATTTGTAACCACATTTTAAACAATTATCTCTATGCACACTTAAACCTGAATCACAATTCCTGCATTTCCACTTTTTCTGCTCCGATTTTAAAAAAGAATCCAATCCTTTTTCTTTGATAAAGAGCAGGTTTTCAAACATACTCATTCCATATTTTGTGCGATACCGTTTATCAAGGTTTTTTAGTCGCTGACAGGGATACCTGGGACAGTCAAAGCAAAATCCTGATTCAGTTTCAGTCAAATATTCGCAATTAACAACTGAACAACTCCTGCACACATCCGGTTTATTCTTGTCATCTTCCTTAAAACACCCACCACAGGGTTTTTTCTCCCTAAGGTGCGCAATGCATAGTCCGCAATTCATTCCGCAAGGGGCAATCATTCCATAATATCTCAATTCTCCTGACATATCTCATTTATCAACCAAAAATAGCGGAAAACAACATAAAATAAATTACCACGTAATTATATTAACATATTTGTATGTGACTCTTCAAATGCGCTGTGATATTTTCAGCTTGTAGCTGACAGATATATATCTTCTGCATGCGGTATTACTGAACAGGTTATTTTTCAGGATCTTCCCGCACCGTGACATAAGCCGTGTATTCCTTATTATTAACTGTCAGTGTGACCTTATATTTGCCTGCCGGGGCTTCCACCTGGTAGTTAAGCTGTTTTCCGAATATATCCCTGCCGCGGGCGTACTGTCCGAAGTTAAAGGTAAGACCAACATAGGCATCGTTCAGTTCCCTGACGCCTTCAGCTTTCTCTATACCCTGCTTTACCTCCGCCAGCAGCCTGAGCTGATCGCGGCTGAGCTTCTCGCCTTCTATCTCCCCGACAGCTGAAAGCATTGTCTGCCTGAACATATCTGCGGTCTCCTGCGGCACATCGAAGCGAAGGTTCCAACGTACCCTGTTGATACCCTGGTGGGGCCGGAAATCTATCTTCTTTGTATATTTGCCGCTTATATCTTCTATTATCATGCTTGCCTCTCCCCATGTATCGTTTTTCAGCCAGAATGATACAGAGGCTCCCGCAGGCGGATTCTCGCCCCTGAACTCGAACCATACCTGGTTTTTACCCATATCCTGCCTGAGCCATTTGGTGGCAACG
>CAZGUR010000365.1:0-2298 GCA_964529295.1 uncultured Rikenellaceae bacterium
CGCAGGTCAAAAAACCATTTTGCCTCAATAACTTCAAGTCCCTTATTCATCATTGAAGCCGAGTCTATGGTTATTTTATTTCCCATTTTCCAGTTAGGGTGCCTGAGCGCCTCATCTGCTTTAACCTTGTGCATCATGGCTTCTGAATACTGCCTGAATGGCCCCCCCGAAGCAGTCAGGGTAATCTTTTCCACCGGATTGCCATTTTCACCGGCCAGGCACTGCAGTATGGCCGAATGTTCAGAATCAACAGGTGTTATCATGACCTTATGTTCCGACACCAATTCAGTTATCAACTGTCCGGCCACAACAAGTGTCTCCTTATTTGCAAGTGCTATATCCTTGCCTGCCTTTATAGCTTCAATTACAGGACGCAAGCCTGAAAATCCCACCATGGCAGCAACAACCATGTCTATACCTGACTGGCTCACTACTTGCCCGGCAGCCTCTATACCGGCAAAGACCTTAACCGGCATGTCAGACAGTTGCTTCTTCAGAAAAACATAATGATCCTCGTTCACTATAACCACTGTACCGGGCATATACTTCCTTGTCTGGGCAACAAGCCTCTCAACATTATTATATGCTGTAAGCACTTCAACAATAAATTCCCCCGGATGCCTGTCAATCACATCCAGTGTTTGAGTACCTATTGAACCTGTAGATCCAAGTATCGCCAGTCTCTTCACGGCCTGTTGTTTAATAATTAAAATAAAATATAATTCTCAGGGTTTACTGCCTTTCCCTTATACCAGATCTCAAAATGCAGATGAGGGCCTGAGGTATACAGCTCCCCTGAATCACCCACCACGGCTATACCCTCTCCTGCCACAACCTCATCGCCCATTTGCTTGAGAAGGGTAACATTATGTTTATAAACCGAGATAAGGTTATTTGAATGCTGTATCTGAATAACCCACCCTGTCTCCATTGTCCAGCCGGTAAAAATAACAGTACCGTCCAGGGTTGCAGATATCACTGCCTTCGGAGATGTGACAATATCGGTGCCATAATGTCTTGTCCGGGGATCAAAATGCCCTGATACCATTCCTTTTGCAGGGGGAAAGAAATGAATGTTTGAAAGATTAATATCACGATCATCATAATCAGCCATAAAAGTCAGATTATACTGTTCTTCCCGTTCAACCTGCTGTCTCAGCAGGGAATCTTCAGCTGATTCACTGAAAACAATTTCATCATAATTAGCTGTAGTGTCCTGTCCGGCAACACGGTCGACCGGCTCCCTTCCTGAAATAATTGCATTAAGATTATCAAAATACTGGTCCCGAAGCCTCAACTCATTCTCAAGAGAATCGAGGCGCAGTGCATTCATAATTATATTACGCCTCGTATTGCCATCAGGGTATCCGGGTATAAACTCCCTCAGATTGGTAAAAGAGATAAGCACTGCGGTAGTCCCGATAATAAAAAGCACCACAAAGACAATAAGCAGAAAACCATTGTACCTTGTCATACGTATACGCCAAACCTCTTCAAATGTTTTATCATTATAGATTGCCAGACGGTATTTATCTCTCCAGCTTCTTTTTTTATTATCAGTTTTTGCCATAACAGTAGACTGCAAATGTCAAATTGACAATCACAGGTTTTTATATCACTTTTACAGGTTTATCCTCACTCTGCCATAATCCATGTTTTGTACATACAGCCATAGCCGACAGATTCATGGAAACTTCAGGAGCATTTATATAAAAATCAACTTCAATATTTGAGGGTTTATTTCCGTATGCCCCTGATGAATATTTCGTTTCAGCAAGGAGTGTCTCCCGGTTCCATAATTGCAGGGTACTGATATAGTGATCATGATTATCGGGATGAGTATAATTGTCACCCATCTTTACCTTCACTCTGAAAATCTCACCCTTTTTCACCTCATCATCACATATGACATGCGGCATATGCCTGTCAAGGTAGTCCCTTTTCACCTCTTTATCTTCCTTCTCAATATCACTTGCTGTAAATACTCTTGGCATAATCTGATGTTTTTCTAATTCATTCGTAATGGTATCTCTATTTTGAAAACTTAATACCAGTTAATTAAGATGCAAAAGTAAGAATTAATTTCCTCTTATCGAAGACCGGGACTTGCAGTATTAAGCGTTTTACTAAGTAAAAGAGTGATCTTTAATAATTTCCGGCCAGACTGGTCAGTCAGATCTGCCCTACCGGCCGGTCAAAGACAATTACGCCGGATGATTTCATGATAGCAGGCTGAAGCGTACGATAATAAAAAGGGATATATGTTTGGTGGGTCCTTAAATCATTGTTATATTTGCA
>CAZGUR010000366.1:0-2284 GCA_964529295.1 uncultured Rikenellaceae bacterium
CTCCATCATAATGCTGCCTGTTACGGGACTAAGTGCCGCTCTTGCACCGAATTCCTTTTTATTGCCTTTTCTCGTTGAGATCTCGAACACTGAAGCAAGCCTGCCCCCGTATTCAACAGGAAAATTGGTTTTATACAGGTTGAAATCACTTATCATATCCGGATTAAAAGCAGAAAAGAAGCCTAAAAGATGTCCTGTGTTAAGTACCGGGATTTCATTCAGAAGGAAAAGATTGTGGTCTGAAGAAGATCCCCTGACGTTAAAACCGGAGGCACCTTCACCCACTGTTTGTACACCGGGCATCATGCTGGCTACCTTCAGTATATCTCTTTCACCCATAACGGCGGGTATGTTTTTCAGTTCTTTCATTTCTATTCTCTGGAAACCCATTTGCATGCCATGAACGTTATCATGCCTGCCCGAACGGACTATCACCTCCTGTATATCTATAAGGCTTTCAATCAATTCTATATTAAGTCTGCCGGAATGGTTCATTTCAACAAAGAATGACTTTTCCTTCATTCCTATACATGATACGGTAAGTGTAAAATTTGTCCCTGTTTTAACACTCATACTGTATTCACCGTTTGAATTACTTATCACCCCTTTGTTTGTTCCTTCAATAACCAGTGTAGCGCCTATTACCGGTTCACCGGTATTTTCTGATACTATCCTTCCGGTTAGAACACTTACTGTAGAATGACTGGCACCATTTTTTTCCCCAATCACTACTTTTGTCACAGCATTATCATAGGAAAATGAACCAAAATAGTCTTCTGCAATTTCCTCTTTATCACCCGTATGCAATGACCCTGCCGTATCACTTATTGCCAGGGCACCTCTTTGTATTTCTTTCTTACCCGTAATGAAAAACTGCTTATTCCCCCGCCTGATAAACCCTATCCCGGCAGGGCTAAGCACTCTGTGCAGGACATCGTTAACATCGAGGGAATCGAGTGATACACTTAGCTGTATATCTTTTACCCATTCCTGCTTATAATAAAGATATGTATTATGTTTTTCCCTTAACTCACTGGCAAATGTTTCAAAATCAATTTTAGCGTCCTGACCGGACAATGACTGGGCTATCAGAAGAGAGCAAAAAAGTGACAGATATAACTTTCTCATTGCGTATTGTTTAGGAGGGTGTTGCAATATTCTGTCAGCTTTTTTAAGTTCTCTGGGTTTTTTCTAAGCAGGATAAGGTTTTTCTGCCTGATATATTTCTTTAATTCATTTTTAAAAGCGGGAAAGAGCTTAAAAAACGTCCTTTTGCTTCTGAACCTGATAAGTTCATTATTAAAGAGGAGATATTGGTTTTCGTGTGTTTTATAACTATAATCTACACCTGTGCCATCAATACCAAGCACTTTCCTTTTAAGTATAAGATGAGAGAGATCTCCTTCGACCACGGCTTCAGAGAACCTTCTGTCTGGCCTGTCCTTTTCAGGAGGAAAAGGGATAAAGTTATGGCCATCAATACTGAAACGGCTGATATTATTAATATTGAGACAGAGACTGACATTAGAGTTACTGATATTTGAAGTATTGAGAACCAGTTTATTCTCAAGTACGTCATATTTCAGCAGCAGGCTGTCGAAGTACAGA
Source organism: uncultured Rikenellaceae bacterium (assembly GCA_964529295.1). Lineage (GTDB taxonomy): Bacteria > Bacteroidota > Bacteroidia > Bacteroidales > VadinHA17 > UBA9300. The sequence goes on from CAZGUR010000366.1 coordinate 1,609, forward strand.
CTGTCAATAATAACATATCCGGTTTTCCAGTTTTCGTCAATATAGTATGGGTGTCCTGCAACCGAGCCCTGTCTGGCTCCACGGTATAGTTTGCCACTTACAAGTCTGGGATCAGGTCCATAGGTATTTTCAATGATACTGCGGAAATGAGAGGAAGAAATTGTATTTCCGATATCCTGTGAATAAAGCCGGTTGCTACCGCAGAATAGCATCAATATAATAAACAGGATAAAAGCAGGATTCCTTTTCATTAGTATTTAAGATTGGGAATGGTTCCATATCTTCATTTTCAGAAAATACAGCACGCAAACTTAGCATTTGTTTTGCTCAGTTTAGAAGTTTTCAATTTTTTTAACATTTGAATATTTAAGAGAAAAATACAGCCTGGCATTATTCAATTGCTATGGTGCCATTAAGAATACTATAATTGTATTTTTCTTAAAAAGTTTATTATTTTTGCAGCACCTGATAAGGTATGACTGACCCGTGGTGTAACTGGCAACACATCTGATTTTGGTTCAGAAGAGTCCAGGTTCGAGCCCTGGCGGGTCAACCAGTAAAGGCAATTAAATCCCCGGCAACGCCGGGGTTTTTTGTTTATGGTCTGGCTACCCTGTAAATAAAAGAGGCTGTCTCAAAAGGGCAGCCTTCTTTTTATTCTTAGGGATGAAGGATC
>CAZGUR010000367.1:0-2275 GCA_964529295.1 uncultured Rikenellaceae bacterium
GAATTCCGGGTTACGCTTATATCCCGATTTAAAAAAGTCTTTACGCGCCTGCTCTATATTGGTGGGGTTGACATAGTTGAGTATCTCGAAGGAGCGGGCTATGCGGAACAGCCGCCGGTCGACCTTCAGCAGCTGCTTCTCCGGTTCGGAGGACAGCAGCTTGTTATTCTTCACGAAAACCATGGAGCTGTTGTTTTTGGTGAAGTAAGAGGCTGTGTTAAGTATGCCCTTCTTGAAATGCTCCGCCAGCTCACCTATTATCAGGGGGTATGTCTCGCCGCTCTCCTCGTTGCAGTATATCTTTTTCACCTCGGTGGCCAGCACCAGGGTGTTGCTGAAATGGGTGCCTATATAAGAAAGCAGGTAGCCGTTACCCTTAAACACATCGTTCTCTTTTACCGTGACATCGATATTGGAAAGCCTGAACTTACGCAGCTGTGCCAGCCAGTGGTCTATATATTTACGGTAGGCGGGATTGACTATCTTCTCCGTGCCCAGGTTAAAGACAGGCGCCTCCTTTTCCAGTCCGCGATAGTTAAAGGAATGTATGTCAAACACGAGCAGCGAGCCGAACTTCTGCTCCAGCACGGAGATAAGGCTGTGCACTATACGGTAGAAGTCGCCGTGCCTGTCGATACTCTCCTTCCTCTGCCTGTCCGTCAGCGGCCTCTTCCACACCTTCCGGCCCCAGGCACTGTCGTATATGGCATTCTCCGGTTCCCTGTTAAGGTCATAGGCGTACCTGCTGTCCATGGCCGACACCACCACGGGCAGTGAGGATATCATATCAAAGGTATGGGGATCCTCCTCCTGCCACCTCTCATGACCGCTAAGCAGGCATTTCTTCTCCAGCTCGGGTCTCATGCGGTGACCGTTATGAATGGAGAAACAGGCAAAGGGCACATATTCCTCTATGCGTATATAGAAGCATCCGCAGGCCGTAAGCGTCTCAACTGGCTTTCCTGCCTCTATCTGCAATATCACGGCATCTACCGTCAGATCAGGCTTCATCGATAAGGCGCTTAAAATGTTTCTTCCTCTCTATGGCCGTCTCCTTGGTATGTATCACATCCTCTATATAATCGATAATGGTCTTCTGCAGCTTTGTGCGGTTGAACTTATTGATGCGCGTGATGCCACCCGGACTGCACACGTTTATCTCTATCAGCTTGCCGTTTATTATGTCGAGTCCAACAAAGTACAGCCCGTCAGACACCAGCCTTGGACCAATTTTGCGGCATATATTCTTCTCCGCCTTGCTCAGGACATGCTTTCTGGCTGAGCCTCCAGCCTTGATATTGGAACGTATATCATCGGTGGCGGGTATGCGCTTATAGGCGCCCAGGGGCTCACCGTTAAGCATCAGCACCCTCACATCACCCTGTTCGGCACCCTCGATAAACTCCTGAATGATAACGTAGTTACCCTCTTTAGTGCCTGATATATAGAAGTCGAGCAGCGAGTTGATATTCTGCAGGGCCGATTTCTCAAGCACTATGACACCCTGTCCGCCATAGCCGTCATAGGGCTTCAGTATCATCCTGTCCTTTGGCGAATCCTGTATGGCTTTCTTAAGCACCGTCTTGCTTTTCGACACGTAGGTAACGGGTATTATCTCGTTATCCGGATCATGGAAGGAGGCGGGATAAAGCTTGTTATTGGCTTTCCTGAGACCGTCAATATCGTTTATTATAAAGGTGTCGTCCTTTACCGAGTCCAGGAAGTTAAGCATCACCGGGTCAATGGGCGGGTTATTACGCACGAAGATAACATCGAATCCCGACAGCGGAAGCAGCTGCTCGGTAAAGACAACCTTCTTATGGAATACCGTCATGCTGGATGAGTACTTATCCTGCTTCTTTATCTTCCTTACAAAGCCCAGTGTCTGCGACTGCCTTATTGTAAGGTTATGCGGGTACAGTATGCCCACGTTATGGTTACGCGTAACCGACTCATGTATCAGCCTGAGCGTTGAGTCCTCCTCCGGATCAAGCTTCTCCCATGGATTGATGATAAAACAAATATTCATTTTAAAACTTTTATTTCGTCAATATTTTAATGCATTTCCCCTGACCTGACCATAAACAATGTATCTGTTATTCCGTGTTTCCATTAACTAACTTAATTTCACATCTCTTAGCTGTTATAAAAATATAACAGGCCTGTATTTTCTTTGCTAATTAAAACAAATTTACGGTATGGAAGTTGCCAGGAGCAAATTTTTTAAGGGATTATTTTGACATATCTTTATGTATACGCAGTGCCGTGGGCGTTA
>CAZGUR010000368.1:0-2275 GCA_964529295.1 uncultured Rikenellaceae bacterium
GAGACATCCGAGCGTACAAAAAAGCACTGCATGCAGCTGGAGAACTGCTGCTACGATTTCTTTGAACTGCTGACATTGAATATGGCACGGCAGGGTCTCTTCGGGGATATTGTGCATGGTGAAGGGGCATATATACATGACCTGACAGGCTTTAATTTTGATATGTATGATAATGAGGTCCCCACCGGCAGCGGGTATATTGATATGTGGAGACTGAAACAGAATTACGGACGTAACGGCAACCTTTATCCCACCCACGGTCTGGGTCCCGTATGCCAGGCTATGAATATCAACCGGGGCGACAGTATGGATTACCTTACCTCCATGTCAACAAACGACTTTTCCATGCAGAAAATGGCTGTTGAGATGGCCGGGGAAGACAGCTTTTTTGACGCTTACACTGAAGACCGGTACAGGGGTAATATGAATACCTCGCTTATCCGTACAAATAAGGGTCGTACAATAATGGTTCAGCATGATGTTTCAAGTATCAGACCCTATTCCCGTATACACCTTATAAGCGGAACAAAGGGCATAGCCCGCAAATGGCCGTCACCTGCAAGGATAGCACTGGGGCACAGCTGGCTGAAGAAGGAAGCTTTTGATGAGATGAGTGAAAGGTATGAGCCGGAAATAACAAGACGCGTTGGCGAGATGGCCCGGATGGTGGGCGGACACGGGGGTATGGATTTTATTATGGACTGGCGTCTTATTGACTGCCTGCGCAATGGCCTGCCCCTGGATCAGGATGTATATGATGCTGCTCTCTGGAGCGTGATAGCACCTCTGAGCGAGTGGTCTGTGGCCAACAGGTCAGACTCCATTGATGTACCCGATTTTACCTGTGGCGCATGGAAGGTTAACAGGCCTCATGACATAAACCTGGAGGAAGGAGGCACAACGGGTATGAGGAACCTGGAGAAAGCCAATGCATCAATGCAGCTTAATGTTTGAGATATAAGCAATAACCCGCAGCCTGGCCGTCTTTTCTTTTCAGTAACCTGCTGCCTGGCCGTCTTTTCTTGACTCGGAGGCTCCGTAATAGACAGCTGTAAGCGGATCTCTCATGATAGCCTGGTATCCTCCATATCCGCCCAGGTTCCATTGAACACTGTGTCCTTTTCTGATCAGCTGTTGTATCTCCTCCCAGCGGAAGCCATCCTCGAGGTTAACATCCCCGCCGTCGGTCATAATACCGCCTGTCGGCTGCGATGATCCCACATGCCTGATGCGGGGTGCGTCACCTGCCTCCTGCAGGTTCATCCCGAAGTCAACAATATTGACCACTATCTGGGTATGTCCCTGTGGCTGCATGGCTCCGCCCATTACACCAAAACTGATAAGTGGTTCTCCGTCCTTTGTGATAAAGGCAGGTATAATGGTGTGAAACGGTCTTTTCCCGGGGGCATAAACATTGAAATGTCCTTCTTCCAGGCTGAAAAGCTCGCCCCTGTCCTGCAGGATAAATCCCAGTCCGGTGGGACACATACCTGAGCCCATTCCACGGTAGTTACTCTGAATGAGTGATACCATATTACCTTCTTTATCAGCAACGGTAAGGTATATGGTGTTGCCTTTTTCAGGGTTGCCGGCATCCACAATCCTGGCTGCACGCACAGGGTTGATCAGCTTCCTTCTTTCATCAGCATACTCTTTTGAGATAAGCTCTTCAACAGGTATATCGTTAAAGGCCGGATCGGAGTAGTATTTGGCGCGGTCTTCAAAAGCCAGCTTTTTGGCTTCAACAAAATGATGGATATATTCAGAGGAGCCAAAGCCCATATTCTTTATATCATATCCTTCCAGTATATTAAGCATCTGCAGTGCTGCTGTTCCCTGTCCGTTAGGTGGCAGCTCCCATACCGTATAACCCCTGTAATCGGTGCTAATAGGCTCAACCCATTCGGAACGGTGTCTTGCCATATCTTCGTATGTCAGAAATCCACCCTGCTCCTGTACAAAATCAGATATTATCTTTGCAAGCGACCCCCTGTAAAACTCATCTCTTCCTCCCCCGGCAATAAGCTCAAGTGTATTGGCCAGGGCCGGGTTTTTGAATATCTCTCCCTTGCGTGGTGCATGACCTTCTGGCATATAAATATCGGCTACATTCGGAAATCTCTTAAGATTGGCTGTGCCTGAATTCATATAGTAAGCTATTAATTCCGATACCGGAAAGCCCTCCCTTGCATAATCAATGGCCGGCTGCAGGATGTTTTCCATGGGAAGCTTTCCAAACATGCCGTGCATCTCATACCAGCCGTCAACGCAGCCT
>CAZGUR010000369.1:0-2272 GCA_964529295.1 uncultured Rikenellaceae bacterium
TAATTCCCACAGATGGCCAGATATTGGTTTGGGATAATGCTGCAGGATTATGGAAGCCGGAAAATCCAATTGCCGGAACGGTAAGTGAACTTGATGATCTGAGTGATGTCAATTTAACTGTTGAAGATGAAAATGATGTCTTGGCTTATGTCAGCGGGGAATGGGGTAATTATAGCATATCAGATCTGGGATTATTTGAAGTCACTGGAACTCCTGAAGAGGGAGATTTATTGCAATATGTTGGCGGTGACTGGGTTCCAGTCACCAATGATGAAGCAGGGCTGGCCAAGAATGAAGTGGTGGATTATGTAGCAGCCTTAATTGAACAACCCCAAGAAAAGACGTATATATTAACTTATGACCTACCTTATGACATAACAATTGCTGGCACGTCTGATGCTTTTGGAACTGGATCAGGAACAGTTAGCTATCCCACAGGAACAATTGCTGCTGGAAATAATCTGGAGATTTCCCTTTCTGGCCTTTCTGTTGACGCTGAAGATTTGTCTATTCGTATCAATTTCACTCATGACCTGAATGAATTATGAGTCCGCATTTTATATTTATTGGCGCTTCTGGTGCACCTGAACCTACTTGGCTGGACCATGATGGCAGCCTTAATAGCGCATTATATGAACTAATAGACCCGGCCACTTATTCAGGCATAGATACTCTGCACACTAATCCGTCCGCTTATTTCGATAATGACCTGAATGTCATTATTATAGCTATGTATGACAGGCTGTTTTTAATTGGTGAAGACGGCACTGGAGGTCTTGAAGTTAAGGATAGCACAAGGCTGGAGTATGCTTATGGTATTCAGCAAGAAAATAGCGATCCGGGCAATTATCCTGATCACCGCAATTTTTGTTATTCCATGGGTGGCGCTTTTACAGTAAGTAGTGCTGGGGATCTATACTTAACCAATGTTTATGCATTCCGGGAATACAATGAAACATATCCGTTCTTTTTTAGCCCAGCTTATTTCGACCAACTACCCATCACATATTCTTCCAGTTCAATAAGCATTGGCGTGCCGGAACTTTTTTATCAACAATCGCCAGCTGGTGGGCAGCCATTGGCCATAGACAATGAATTGTTTACTTATCGAATTGATGATGATGTTGTATTTTTCGACTATTTTGGGGGAGACTTTGCCAGCGGTACTTATTTGACTGGTGAAATTTTTGTCCTTGATCCCTATACCGCCACCCCATCCAGAGGAGATCCGGGCGTTTCAATTTCTTATTTATTTGATGGTACAGATGGCCAGTATTCGCGGGCCTCAACACGGATGACTTGCACCAATACAGGCCGGGCACCTTTCTATCAACAAGGCGGTTATTGGGATAGAGGCATGGTTGATGTCAGGGAAGGGAATTGGGATTATGCGGTTCTGTATTCTTTCTCAGGAACAAGCTCAGGTATATATCGCTTATATGTTTGCGTTGGAACTACTGTCACCAACCACCCTCAGTATCCGGGGGAAACCAAATTTTATTCCAAGCCATCTTTTGAATTAACGGACTATTTTGGCGGTGACGCTGTAAAGGATCATACGGACTTTATTTTAAGGAAACTTAGTACAGGGGAATACCTAATCAGCAATGGCTCATACAGTGTTGTCCTTTCTCTGGATATTCCTACGGGAATTTTCACTTTGGTGGATAGTTGGACAAGCACTTTTAACCTTTATAACGCGAATGATTACGACGACTCTGTACGGATAGAGCACAAGGCTGATGTGGAGTTGCCGGAAGATCAGGCGTGGATAAGCAGGAGAAATACGCATCCGAATTATTGGGAAATTCAAAGCGCTGTGATAAAGGCTGATAGCTCTGGGCACGTTGATGACACAATTAACATAGTGGAGTATCATGATGATACACCAATTGATGTTGACCTTCAGGCGGTTCCAGTCCGCTGGGCTGAACATCAGGCAGGATTAGATGAAATCTGGGCAATTATAATTGATGATACAGATGGGAAAATGTACGGACAAAGAATTGTAAAATGATAGCCTTTCTTTATGCGCAAAAATTCGATAAACTAGATATGCAATTGGAGATCCAAAATGACAGATAATCCTTTACACGTTGATTTTTTCGTAAATCAAACAGGCACTGGAACGATCAAAAGCACCCCGGTGAAATTATTCACGCAAGATATCGCCTTGTTTATGTCTGGTAATCTTGGCGGTGCTACAGTTAAGATTGAAGTCACGCCTGATGATATTGATGTGGATGATCCTGAAGGCGCAGGTTATACAGAA
>CAZGUR010000370.1:0-2259 GCA_964529295.1 uncultured Rikenellaceae bacterium
AGCGAGGCATGCTGCCGGTAAGGGTTTTATCGATGCTTCCCGGATAGGAGCCGTTATGGATGAGAAAAACCTGGAAGAAAGTATTGAAGAGGACGGGTAAAAATTTCCTGGTGCCGTCGGACCAGATATGCGGAAACCGTGACTCCCGGGATATATGAGGCTCTTAAGCCCGATAAATTATTTGATGTCCATCATATCTCTTCCTCTGACAGTTCTTTCTTTATTGCATCCAGCACTTTTTCCATTGATCTTATAGTTTTACTGAGCAGTTCCGGCATCGTATCAGCATTGCTGTCCACACCTGTTCTTCTGTTTATCTCCTCCAGGTCCGGGATTACCGAATCTACTTTAAGGTGACGGTATGATGGCAATATTTTATGCGTGGCTTTGCCTATCCTTGTCCAGTCGCCCGCCTCCATTGATTCCTTAAAAAGATTAATGGTGTTTTGTGAATTTGTTATAAACTCATTCAGCACCCGTCTATAGGCATGTTTATTTGAACCTATCATTTCTTTTAGTCCTGACAGGTCATAAAGGCTCTCGCCCGGTCCTTCTTTTAAAATTACCTCAGTCTTTGATTCCTGTGTGGTATCATGTTCGATATCAAGGGCATTACATAATGTATTATACAGGTTTATCTCCTTATATGGCTTCAGCAGAAAATCATCCATACCTGCATTCTTATATTCCCGTATATCCTCAGTTGTTATTACGGCAGAGAAGGCCACTATCTTTATTCTGTTATCCTTTTTTTCATTCCGTATGTATCCGGCTATATCCAGTCCGTTGATATCGGGCAGATTGATATCAAGCAATACCAGTTCATAGTAATTATTATCAATCTTCCGGATTGCCTCCCTGCCGTTTACGGCCAGGTCGTATGAGCAACCAAACTTTTCAAGTATTGTTTTGCCAAGCAGCCTGTTTACGCTGTCATCTTCAACCAGTAATATCTTTCTGCCTTTAAGTTTATCTTTATTGATCTGCCCTGTGTCATCTGATAACAGCTTACTCATCTTAGCCTTTTCGTAGGGTATAGTAAAGCTGAAAGTTGAGCCTTCATTTTCACGGCTTGAAACAGAAAGACTGCCATCCTGCAGTTCAATCAGGTTCTTGCATATAGTCAGTCCCAGTCCTGTGCCCCCGTATTTCCTTCCCCCGCCCGGATCAGCCTGCCTGAATTTGCTGAATATTTTTTTGAGGTTATCCGGACTGATACCAATCCCTGTATCTGTAATATCAAAGCGCACTCTCAGGTAGTCACCTGATTTTTCTTCGGCCATACATCTCAGCTTAACATAACCCCTGTCTGTAAATTTAATGGCATTGCTCAGCATATTCAGCAGTACCTGCCGTAGCCTGAATGAATCGCCTATAACAATCACATCCAGCGCGTCATCTATCTCGTAGAAGAAGCGGATATTTTTCTCTTTTGCCTTTGTCTTCAGTGATTTGAAGGCATATTTAATGGTGTTGTCTATCTTGAAAGGGCCTGCGTCCAGTTTTATCTGTCTGGCCTCACTCCTTGAATACACAAGTATGTCATTTACCAGGTCATACAGGTGTTCGGATGATTTATCAATAATCTCAAGGTATTCCTCCTGTTTTTTGTCCAGCCCGGTCTGCATAAGCTGTTCGGTAAAGCCCATTATTGCACTTAGTGGGGTCCGGATATCATGACTAATATTTGCAATAAACTCACTTGTTGCCTGGCTATGGGTTTTGTCCTTATTATCCCTGCTTTTGTCTGTATTCTTTTTGCGGGGTATTATCTGTACCGCCTCTTCAGCTATCCGGCCATGAATGAACAGGCCCAGCGGACTGTTCTCAGCCTTCCTTATTACATGGTTATATGACCTGATAAAGCTTGTCTCTTTCCTTTCCGGTCCCGTAAGGATCTGGAAGTTATATACCTGGCCGTGATTCTTCCGGTCCTTTAATGTCTTTTTAATGAACATCCTGTATTCATCTCTCTCCTCTTCCGGAATGGCTATATCAGCAAAGCTCTTACCGTAATAATTATTATGGTCAAAACCCATCAACTGTCTGGCCCGCTTATTCATGAGTTTAATCCGGCCCTCCACATCCAGGGCCAGAATAATATCATCAATAATATCATAAGAATACTCTACCAGCTTATTATCACCCTCACCGGGATTTTCAGCGGTGAAGATATTCTCAATGGCCCGGGGAATTTCATTATTATTCATTAATGGAGAACAGATTGGTTAATAGCATCTAAAGTTAATGAATTCCGGC
>CAZGUR010000371.1:0-2239 GCA_964529295.1 uncultured Rikenellaceae bacterium
TTCTTCTTTTATATTCACTGATGGCTTCTCTATTGCGAAAGCACCCGGACAGTAACTTATCCTGTACCCCTGTTTAATAACCATCACAGAGATATAGAAGTCATCATTAATAATATCACCGGGGATATCCCTGAACAAATTGCTGCGCAGTCCGAGAAGCTCGCCGGCACCGCCGATAGCCGTATTTAGATCTGATTCCAGCTTTTTGATAAAAGATTCGTATCTCCAGTATATCCCTTCCCCGGCACATACAGCATTACCCGTAAGGGCCGGCAGGATCCTTTTTTCTCCGGATACACAGCCTGTCTTTGGATTAGAGAATTCAGCCACTATACGGCTAAGGGACTCTGTATTTAGTAATGTATTGGCATCGGTCATTATAACAAGGTCTGTATGAACCTCTTTCATAGCTTTATTCACTGCCTGGCTCTTACCCAGCCTTTCGGCCTGGTGTAAGACTTTATGGTTTGTTTTTTCTTTAAGATATGCATAGCTTCCATCATCAGAACCGTCAGTAACCCATATCACATTAATTTTATTCGCAGGATATTTCAGGGAATTGATGTTCTTAATTTTTCTGTCTAATACACTCATCTCATTATAAGCCGGTATTATAAGGCTTATATCCGGCAATTCCTCTCTGGTTTCCGATATTGCAGTCTTTTTTCTGCGGGGACCTGCAAAGAGCTTTGCTATTAATAATATCAGGGTGTATCCTATATAAGTATATACAATTATTGCCAGCAGTACCCAGAATGTTATTTTCAGAATCATTTAATGTGTTTTGAATAAAAGTCTAACAGCCCTTTGCTCAACTCATCATTATTATAGTTTTTTTCTATGAATTTCCTTGAGTTAATCGATAGTCTGGCATATAAGGCTCTATCTTCAATCAATCGCAAGATGCACTCCGCATAGTGACCAGCCGATGTGGCAATCAGCATTTCTCTGCCATCCCTTGCATCTATTCCATCAATGCCTCTTGTAGTTGTTACTATGGGTATTCCCCTTGCCATTGCCTGGATTGCTCTTACCCTTATACCGCTTCCCGAGAGCAGTGGTATTATCATTATTTCCCCTTTATCCATGAAATCTTCGGCATTATTTACTTCTCCATAATACCTGACACCCTTACGTTTAAATTTTTTTACAAGCCATTCAGGGGCATTTCGGCCTGAAATAAGAAGTGTTAAGTCCGGGTATGTCGCATGTACGAAATCCCATACCTTGTTCAGAAACCATTGTATTCCTTCCTGGTTAGGTCTCCAGTCAAGGCTGCCTATATAGCATATGGTATTCTTATTGATGTCTGTATTTGCCCTCTCCTTAACTGTATGTGCATAAGGATAAACATAATATGGTATATTTATTCCGGCTCTGGTAAAATAAGCATTATCCTTACCCGTAACGCTTAAATGAAAATCACAAAGCCTGATAGCCTGTAATTCATACTTTTTCAGCCTGCGTGCTAATATCCCCATATAATACCTCCTGAAATGGTTTTTCTCATTTGTTGCAAGTCTGCTCCATATCTCATATTCAACATTATGTGAGCGGATTGCTATATGGGCATCCGAGTGTTGCCGAATTGTTTTTATATATCCACTCATATTAAGTCCCTCAATCTGTACTATATCGAAGCGGGTGTTTTTCAGAACCTTTGTCAGAGTCTTTCTGAACGAAGCTGAATTAAAGCGGGCTATATTATACGGCAGCCTGGAAAGAAGGATGTTTAGTATTAATAATGGTATGTGTATTCCGGCATTGATTCTTACAGGAATATTATTGATGCTTATACCATTTATTTTATGCGGACAGATTGCAGTGTTATCATGTTTAGCCGTTACGGCATATAATACTGAAAGCCCGGTTTTTTGTCCGGCAAGGCCTTTTATTATTTCCATCACAGCCAGGGCCCCTCCACTTGTCCCCGGCCATGGTGGTTTATCACTGATGATCAGAATCTTCATCTGTAATGGATTTTACCATCCCGAGTTTTTTCCAAATATTTTTAAAGAAGTGGGTATAGGTTTCTTTATTCATTATGGCTGCATCGGATGTAGCTTTATAGGTCAGGAATATTCCCACGCCCATCAGTATTACCGTTGACTCCCACATGCCCAGCGGTACAGGTGCTATACCTTCCTTGGCCACCTTTTCACCGAATAGTGTAAGCACATACCAGATGACAAAGAATAACACTGCTATCACCATTGGCATTCCAAGTCCGCCCTTACGT
>CAZGUR010000372.1:0-2198 GCA_964529295.1 uncultured Rikenellaceae bacterium
GGTTGCCAAGGCTGTCGGTTTTGTAGATCATGGGATCATCTGATTCTTCAATACCTGGTGTTAAACTTTTACCTCCCACTACATATCCGAGGTCAGTTGTTTGGACGACACTGTATCCAAAATCCCACTCAGATGTACCAAAATTCTCCCTCCAAAGTTCTGTCCCAAGGCTATCGACCTTAATGATACTAACATTACTATTCTCGTCTTCATAGATATACTCATCCCCTATCAATAAAAAACCGTTATCCTGACTTTGAATACAATTTCTGCCAAGAAGCATTAAATAACTCGTCGGTAAATAAGTTCTTGTAAAGAGAGTGTCTCCATTGGAATCAAAACGAATAATCCTGGCTGATCTTTGTTTCCATATAAAAAATATCCATTCAAGTCATGTTTTTTAAAAGAGCCATTGCTGCCGGGGTAAAGGTGTGCCTGTCCTGAGCTGAAGAAGACAGTATCTACAGGCACACCTTCGTTGTCCAGGCTTAGGAGAACAATCCCGTATAAACCGCTGGCAGCCCCTGAAATACCGCAGGCCATAAAACCATCCTCTGATGCTGTTATGCTCAGCCCGGCACTCCAGGTATCTGACAGGTTATAAACCTCATTAAAGTAATAGGGTTGTGCATGGATTATGGTAATACCCATAAGTACTGAGAGGATATAATATTTAAAGATGTTTAGCATGCTGGCATTAATTTGCGACTACAATTTTATCAGCATGAACTAAGCCGTTATCACTGGAGCATTTTACATAATAAATGCCACCGGGCCAGCTAGATGTATTAACAAGTGTATGGTTTTCCTTTGCGTTCAATGTAGAATTAAAAACCATCTGACCATTGGAGGAATATACACTTATTGATCTTATTGAGGGCTTTTCTTTCAGCCTGAATTCAACAATGAAGTAATTATGCGCAGGGTTTGGATAGATCTTGACAAGTTGATTATCAGCATCAGCGCTAACCACATCATGAAGCTCACCTTGCTCAGCTGCTTTCAATTGACCACAGGGCAAAAGGTAATAAGGCCCCGCTTCCAGGCTGTCGAGAAAATGCAACAGATTTCGTGCATAAGAACCGGGAAGTGTTTCGAATTGTGCCATTTCCATCAATACTTCAGATTGTAATGAATCAATCTCCCACAAATTAAGGGAATCGTTGATAAAATCCAAATATATGTCGAGTAATTCTCCCCATTTTTGATAGTTATAAGTTTGTAAAACGGAAAGATCGTATTGATCCGGGATATCATCATAAATAGCTAGAGCACCAAGTGTATCCCCCACTGTCAGTTTCATGTTGGTCAGGCGGTATTTTGCTTGTAATGATGGGTGCTCATTCAGCAGAAACATTATACTGTCATATTTACAGGTCAAAGTATCTGATCTGAACAATGCGATCAATCTGTTCATTGCCCAATCCTTTTGAGAATTCCAGTAGGACAGTTCTGCCTCCATGAGCTCTTTTAATGAAAGAGAATCCCGGCCCTGGTAAATCTCATCCATCATGTATTCCGGAATAGTATCCTGCCTGTTTTCCAAAGCCTGAAGCACCTTGTTTGATTTAGCGCTATGTGGGTTCGCCATCATGATCTCCTTGATCAGGATCGGCGATAATACATCTTCCTTTATGGCAGACTGTATCAGGATGGTATCAGACAGGTACGGCGATTCATCCAAAAGTTGGTTTCGCAGCAATAATGCATCTTCCGGATCGGCCAAGGCGATATCTGTTTCCAGGATACTAGTATTACCACCATCTATCAAAAGAGTCAACTGTTCTTCCAGGGAATCACTTTTTGCAGAAGAGTTGACATAATCACTATAAAGTGCTGTTTTATCATTTACATATCTTAAATGAGATTGACAACTTAAGAGACTATCAAATGAAATGTTCGGATCATTGTATAAATTTACAGTGCTACCAGTATAATACCGTGGCACCCAGGGATGGTTGGAAGTATCTCCCATTGTGGAATCATATGTGTGATGATAATAATTCACCAGCGCCATTTGATTATCATAATCACTGGTAGGATGGTCTCCCTCGTGGCTAAATAAATTCCCAGAAGGATCATCCAGATACCCCTGGTACAAGGCAATGCCGCACTCCTCACACCCTTCATACCCGGTAACGGCTATATCGTATTCATTCTGGGTGAAATCATTGCAGGATATTTTTAACCCAAGGTCT
>CAZGUR010000373.1:0-2197 GCA_964529295.1 uncultured Rikenellaceae bacterium
CCTGCCATAATCATCATTCACAATAAGCCTGTAACTGTCCATTCCCGATATATAAAACTCCTCAACCAGGGGATTGTCTGACGGTTGAAGTTTAAAAGACACATCCACAGGTACCCAGCCAGCCTGATCAAGCCATATTTCCGACCAGTCATGCAGGTTTACATGACCGGGATGCATCATCCAGCCGCTCTGCCATTTAGCCGGTATTCCTGCGTAACGGCAGAGAGAGAGAAAAAGCAGGGTCTGCATACCACAATCACCCCGGCCGTTTTTCAGCACATAACCGGGAATGTCATGCATAAGCCCGTATTCAACCGCCGAGGTCCATATTATATTATCATTAATCCATCGGTAGAAAGCCTTTGCTTTTTCATAAGGCCCCATGCTGTCAGTTACCAGTCCGCCGGCGAGTTCCCTTATCCCGTTGCTGAAACTTATATGAGGCAGCCTCTCCACTGTCAAAGGCAGTAAACTGTCAGGAACATGATTGTCGGATGAAACAGCAAGAATTTCAGGATCAAAAAACTGGCTCCATGACCTGTATTCCAGTTCCAAACTGAATACCGTAGCTTCGCCGCCTGCAGCAGCCTGCTCAAAATAAATGCTTCGCTGCTTTACATTGCCGGGAGCGATAATATATTCGCCCGGGAAAGCTGAGACAAGGTTTACCATATCCTGCCTGGGAGAATCTTCACGGGGATAGGGCATCCAGCATCTTATCATCTCACCTTCCGGAACAGCATCGGCATCAACCGTGATAGTGTAGTTTATTCTCATCTTCCGCGGATTGAACCTCATACCGGCAGGCTGCACAGAATCTCCTGTCCCGTTTTTATCATTATTCCCGGGCTCACCATACCCTGTAATGCCGGCACAGTGAAAGATATCTTCTATCTCATTTATACATAAGGCATGTAACGATTCGTTACGCTGTTTGTCTATCTGTTTTTCCGCTCTCAGGGAATCATTAATCCTGTAGAGGTTGCGGTGCGCCCACCTGAAATATCTCTTCTCCCCGTCTATATTCATGAACTCCAGTTCACCCTGATCCTCCCATGTTCTCAGTGCCTCCTCATCAGCCTCAACTGAACCGGACCTGAGAAGATCCAGAATATCATCCTCTGTATAAGGGAAATCTATCATATATCTCACTGCATAATCGGCCATACTGTCGATCTCCCTTCTGACAACTTGATCAGCGTTAATTTCCCCGTCAAGGGAATCAGCAATTTCAATTACCCGGCTGAACATTCCCTTTTCCATAAGCTGCCGGGCATGGTTTGTTAAAATCTCATTATTATGTTCACTGCAGGATAAGACCATAAAAAAAAGCTGTATCATCGCAAAATTAGAAATAAAGTTCTTCATACGGGATAGCTTTGGGTGACTCTCTGTTTAATTTTCTATTTTTACACTATAAAGTTAAAAAAATCAATCGGGTTTATTATGAGAACATTCATACTGGCAATTATTGTCTCTGCAGGGATTTCTGTTTCTGCTCAGGTAAAGACAGGTATTGAGATACTTAAGGAAAGCGGTTTTGAACAGCTTAAAGGTAAAAGGGCGGGACTGGTAACAAATCCAACAGGTGTTGACCGCGGACTTGTTTCGACTGCCGACATTCTTTTCGATGCACCCCAGGTGGAGCTTGTGGCACTGTTCGGACCCGAACACGGCATAAGAGGTGACTTTTCAGCAGGTGAGAAGGTGGAGACTGTTTTCGATCCCATAACCGGCCTGCCCGTTTTCAGCCTCTACGGGGCAACCCGTAAACCCACCCCCGATATGCTCGACGGACTGGATATCCTGATATTTGACATACAGGATATTGGCTCGAGGTCATATACCTATATCAGCACTTTGAAACTTGTTATGGAAGCGGCTGCCGATAAGGATATTGAAGTGATGGTGCTGGACAGGCCCAATCCGCTCGGCGGAAAGAAATTCGAAGGCCCTCTTGTGGAAGAGAGGTTCATTTCTTTCGTCAGCCAGGTTCCCATTACCTATGTACATGGTTTTACCGTTGGTGAACTGGCACTGTTCCTTAACGGAGAGAAATTGCTCTCCTCCTCCCCCGTAAAGTTGAGTGTAATACAAATGGAGGGATGGGAAAGAGATATGTTATTTGAAGATACCGGCCTGCCCTGGGTACCAACCTCTCCGCACATACCCCATGCTCATTCGGCATATTATTATC
>CAZGUR010000374.1:0-2188 GCA_964529295.1 uncultured Rikenellaceae bacterium
CGTCTTATCAGGACTGTAAGTATACCAATACCCACACCATAGATCAGCATGCCTTTATTTGACATTGGTGATGTTACATAATCCGTTGCCATAAATATTGCCCCAAGTAAAAGCCCACCGGTCATAAGGTGATAGAGAGGATCAGGATTTGATGAGGGATTGGCCAGCCATAGTATGCCGGTGAAAACAGTAACCGTGAGCAGGATGCTGACCGGTATATGCCATGTGATGATCTTTTTGTAAAGCATATATACCAGGCCCAGGAGCAATGCAAAAGCTGCTATCTCACCCAGTGAACCTCCCATATCGCCCCAGAACAGCTGCTGGTGGTCTGGCATGGCAAGATCAGGGTCAGACATAAGGCTGTCAACAGGCACCTTGTCATAATTCTCATTTAAAACACTGAGTGGTGTTGCACCTGTAAGGGCATCGCTGAACTTGCTGTTAAATCCTTTAGGTACAGGCCATGTGGTCATCTGTACAGGGAAAGACAGGAAAAGGAAAACCCTGCCTACCAGGGCAGGATTGAAGGGGTTATTTCCCAGTCCGCCGAATGTCATCTTCCCAATACCTATTGAAACCAGTGCTCCAAGTATTATTAGACCCACCGGAAGGTTACTGGGCAGGCAGAATGCCAGTAATAATCCTGTTACTATGGCTGAGCCGTCAGCTACGGAAGGTTCTTTTTTTAACAGGAACTTCTGAATCAGATATTCAAATATAAGGCATGATGCAACTGAGACTCCAGTTACCAGGAGCGCCGGCCAGCCAAAAAACCATATAGTGGCCAGCAGGGCAGGGGAAAGTGCGATAATAACACCATACATGAGCTTCTTTGTGGACTCCTTGCTATACTCATGCGGAGATGGTGATACTGTGAGTATTTTGTTCATTGCTTAAAATATATTTCTTATCGTGCTTAACTTTGTTTTCTTTCTCTTATCATCTTTCCAACAATGGATTTGCCCAGCCTTATATAATCCAGTAAGGGACGGTTTGCCGGGCATATATAACTGCATGAACCACATTCCATGCAATCCATCAGGCTTTCTTTTTCCAGTCTCTCATACATCTCTTTTTCAGTAAGAGTCATAAGCAGGTAAGGTTCCAGTCCCATCGCACAGGCAGAGATACATTTGCCACACCTGATACATGCTTGAACTTCCTTACGGGCTGCTTCCTCCTCCCTCATTAGGATAATGCCTGAAGTACCTTTATTCACGGGCACATCAAGGGTGTTGAGTGCCTTACCCATCATGGGTCCGCCGTTAATAACCTTGCCTGTGCTCTCAGGCATACCGCCTGCATACTCAAGCAGTTTACTGACGGGTGTCCCTATCCTTGTAAGCAGGTTTACGGGTTTAGCGATATCCTTGCCTGTTACAGTAACCACCCTTTCAAACAGCGGCTTGTTTTTCTGTACAGCATCGTATACAGCGCAGGCAGTACCCACATTATGTACAACGGTGCCTACATCAACAGGGAGACCTCCTGAGGGCACCTCTCTGTTTATCAGCGCTTTGATCAGTTGTTTTTCACCGCCCTGCGGATACTTGACTTTCAGGCTATGAACACTGATGCCCTGGTAAGCGGATGAAAGATCACCCAGCCTCCTTATGGCGTCTTTCTTATTATTTTCAATGCCTATCATGGCTTTGCTTACACCCAGGGCCTTCATCAGTATGGTGGTGCCTACAAGCAGTTCTTCTGTCCTTTCAATCATCAGCCGGTGGTCGGATGTAAGGTAAGGTTCACACTCCACGCCGTTGATGATTAAGACATCACACTTTTTCCCGGGGGGGATACTCATTTTTACATGCGAAGGGAAAGTGGCCCCGCCCATTCCCACTATACCATTTTCGGCACATTTCTGTATTATTTCTTCTCCTGATAGACCTGTATGTTTTTCCAGCTTATTACTCCTGTCAATGGAATCAAGCCATTCATCACCTTCAACATTTATTACAACGGAGTCGCGTTTGTAGCCTGAAGAGTCCGGTAACTTATCTATTTTCAGGACTTTGCCCGAGACGGATGAGTGAATGTTTGCCGATACAAAACCCTGGCTGCGCGCAATTATCTGTCCTGTCTTAACAGTGTCTCCTTTGTTGACTACAGGTTCAGCCGGAGCTCCCAGGTGCTGACTAAGGGGTATGATAACCTGTCCGGGCACAGGCAATGTCTCTAT
>CAZGUR010000375.1:0-2178 GCA_964529295.1 uncultured Rikenellaceae bacterium
CCCGTGAGCAAAAAACATATAATATTGCAAAAAAAGAGATGGATACATTGAAAATAGAAGGGCGGCATGATGCATGCATAGCATTGCGTATACCGGTAATTATTGAGTCGGCATTGGTCCTGGCCCTGGCTGATCTGACACTTATTAACAGGGCCATATTTGGAGGGGATAAATAAATGGAAAGAATACTTATAGCAGGAGCGGGTAATATGGGATCATGGCTGGCCGAGACACTCTGTCTTGATTATGAAGTTGGAGTATATGATAAGGATCCCCTTAAATTGAAATACCTGTTTAACACATTCAGGTTTAAGGATGCAAAAGAGATTGAGGCATTTAAGCCACAGTTGCTGATTAATGCAACTGGACTGGATCAGACGATAGCCGCTTTTAAACAGCTTTTCCCTTATCTGCCTGATGATTGTATTATATCCGATATTACCTCGGTAAAAAACGGTCTGGCCCGTTTTTATGAAAAGTCCGGTTTCAGGTTTGTGTCAACTCATCCTATGTTCGGTCCTACATTCGGTAATATTAAAGACCTGAAAGGTCAGAATGCCATTATCATATCCGAGTCCGATACTGAGGGAAAGGATTTTTATCGCAACTTCTACAGGAAGCTTGGCCTGAAAATATATGAGTATGATTTTGTCGAACATGACAAAACAATCGCTTATTCCCTGTCTATACCTTTCAGCTCCACCATAGTCTTTTCCTCCTTAATGACAAGCCTGGAGGTGCCGGGCACTACTTTCAGGAACCATCTTAAGATTGCCCATGGCCTGCTTTCCGAAGATGATTACCTGCTCAGCGGAATACTGTTGAATAAGTACTCGGTTGATAAGCTGTATGAGATAAACAGGAAACTGAATGAACTGATAGTTATGCTGGAGGATAAGGATGAGGAAGCTTTACATAAGTTGTTTGCCAGGCTGAGGGAGAATACGGGTATGGTAGCTGACAGCTAAACTATTTTTTCTTCAGCAATAACACTTCTTCAGTGGAATCACTCACCCTGAACCGGTTATCAATTCTTATGCCTATTACCCAGATAATTTCTCCGTCCATCTCAAGGACAGAGATGTTCTTTTTATCTGGTACAGGCACTTTCATGTCAATCAGCAGGTCGCTGACTTTTTTCTTTCCCTTCATGCCCAGTGGATAGAAATAGTCACCTTCTTTCCAGTTTCGTATTATAAGGGGATAATGTATAAGACCTGCATCAAGGCATGCGTACCCGGGATCTTTGATTAAAACAAAATTCCTGACCGGTATAAGGGATGCCTTTTCCACCGGTCCGCCAGCCCTGGAAAAATCTGCTGTCGACCGGATAATAACCTCCTTTCTTTCTTCCGGGTCTTCGGGACTAATAATTATACTGTCCCTGTCTTTTGTAATGATATGTGTATCACTGAATAATTGCTTCCCGGAAGGCGCATCAATGACACTGATGATATCATTTATCTGTCCCCTTCCGAATCCCCATTCCTCAAACAGTTCATAAATCCATGCCTCCAGTGGTTCAAGCTTTTTTATTTCATTGATTTCAATTATTGCTGAGCTGCCTGTATGTCTGACCAGCAGGTCTTTTTTAGTTTCAATCGCCTGCCTGTAAATGCTGTTAGCTGATTTAAGGTATTCCGAGGTTTCGGCTATTGAGTGAAGGACGGAAGGGTTTATCTGCCTGAGTACCGGAATGATTTTATGTCTTATTTTATTACGTGTATATTTTGCCTGTATATTGCTTGAGTCTTCACGGTATTCAACAGCATTCTTTACGGCATATTCATCTATCATCTCTCTTGTGGCAAATATTAGGGGTCGTATAATATGACCGCTTTTCTCCTTAATGCCGGTCAGACCGTTTATTCCTGTGCCCCGGCTCAGGTTGATGAGTATTGTTTCAATACTGTCATTGAGATTATGTCCGGTCGCCACAATATCAAAGCCATTGGCTGACCTTATTTCCTCAAACCATTCATACCTTAGTTCCCTGGCTGCCATCTGTGTTGAGAGCCCTTTGTCAATGGCATATACGGAAGTGTCGAAACTTTTCTTAAATAATTTTATATTATGTTTCAGAATTACCAAACTCAGATAACTCTTCTAAATCAAAAACAAGTTTAGTAAGAGAAAGAGTAAAACTTCCTTCAGAATCAGGAGAATATGATATTGAAT
>CAZGUR010000376.1:0-2177 GCA_964529295.1 uncultured Rikenellaceae bacterium
GAATATACCCTTTGTGTCAGGTGGCTCATCAGTAACCATACCACTGATACTCAATAATACACTCCCTAAGGGAATAAACCATTTCCGCGTGGGCGAAACACTCTTCCTGGGCACAAATGTATATGACAGCTCGCGTTATAAAAACATGAAAAGTGATGTCTTCAAACTCTTTGCAGAGATAATAGAGCTATCGGAAAAACCCATGGTGCCGGATGGAGAGATGGGGACAAACGTTGAGGGGGAAGAATACTCATTTGATGAGAAGGACATAGGCAAAACTTCGTTCAGGGCCATACTCGACCTGGGATTGCTGGACGTTGACGAGGAGCATATATGGCCTAAAGACAAGAATATGAAATTTGCAGGTGCCAGCTCGGATATGATAGTTGTTGATCTGGGTAAGAATTCAAAGAAATACAAGGTTGGCGACCTGGTGGAGTTCAGGCTCGATTATATCGGAACACTTAGGATCATGAGCTCAAGGTATGTAGAGAAAAAAGTAATCAGTTAAATACCGGACTTAATGTAAACTAACACCCTGAATCATGAAAAAACTACCATTTATTCTTATCGTTATGCTAGTTATATCATCATGCAATAATGCTGACAAAGGGGGCATTGAATACCCTGAAACAAAAAAAGTGGATATAACAGACACTTATTTCGGCACAGCCGTACCTGACCCCTTCCGCTGGCTGGAGGATGATATGTCCGAAGAGACGGCTGAATGGGTAAAAGCACAGAACAAGGTTACCTTTGCTTACCTTGAACAAATACCTTACAGGGATGAGATAAGGAAAAGACTGACTGAAATGTGGAATTATGAAAAATATTCAGCTCCCTTCAGGGAAGGTGATTATACATACTTCTACAAGAATGACGGTCTGCAAAACCAGTATGTGGTATACCGCCAGAAAGATGAGGGTGAAGCTGAAGTGTTTCTCGATCCCAATAAGTTCTCCGGTGACGGAACAACATCACTGAGCAACCTGTCTTTCTCCGATGACGGGAGCAAAGCGGCTTATGCCATATCGGAAGGAGGATCAGACTGGAGGAAGGTAATAGTGATGGATGCACTGACAAAGGAAATTATAGCTGACACCATAAGGGATGTTAAGTTCAGCGGGCTTTCCTGGAAAGGTCAGGAAGGTTTTTATTATTCAAGCTATGACAGGCCCGAGGGCAGCGACCTTTCAGCTAAGACGGATCATCACAAGCTCTACTTTCACCGTCTGGGCACAAAGCAGGCTGATGATATTCTGGTTTTCGGCGCAGACAGGAAAAGACGATATGTGGGAGGAACGGTTACTGAAGACAGCAGATACCTTGTTATAACAGCCTCCGTTTCCACAACAGGCAATGAACTGTACATCATTGATCTGGATAATCCGGACAGCGGTATCAGGACTGTTGTCGGTAATTTTGATAACGATCATTACCTTATTTATAATGAAGGAAGCAGGCTCTTTATTGCAACCAATCTCGATGCCCCCAACAGGAGGATAGTAAGCGTCGATGCCTCTGATCCGGGTCCCGACAACTGGGTCGACTTTATACCTGAAACGGACTTCGTACTGACACCCTCAACAGGTGCCGGATACTTCTTCGCCCACTATATGGTGGATGCCATATCAAAGGTTAAGCAGTATGACACCGGGGGAGAGATGATAAGAGAGATTAAGCTGCCGGGTATAGGTACTGCTTCAGGCTTCAGTGCCAGGAAGAAAGACAGGGATCTGTATTTCTCCTTTACCAACTATATAACACCGCCAACAATATATAAGCTTGACCCTGAATCAGGGGAGAAAGAAATATATAAAAAGCCGGATATTGATTTTAACAGCGATAATTATAAATCAGAGCAGATCTTTTATAAATCAAAGGATGGCACCGGGATACCCATGATCATAACATATAAGAAAGGCACCGTGCTTGACGGCAAAAACCCGGCCATACTGTACGCATATGGCGGCTTTAATATAAGCCAGACACCCTCATTCAGCATTGCCAATGCCGTATGGCTTGAGATGGGAGGTATATATGCCGTCCCCAATATAAGGGGTGGCGGTGAATATGGTGAACAGTGGCACCTGGCCGGCACAAAGATGAACAAGCAGAATGTTTTTGATGACTTTATAGCAGCGGGTGAATACCTTATTGATAATAATTACACATCC
>CAZGUR010000377.1:0-2176 GCA_964529295.1 uncultured Rikenellaceae bacterium
AATAATTGGAGTAGGCATTGAACCTGCGCTTATGACCCCAGGGAAAATCCATATTGCTTAATTCCTCCATTATACGGGTACCACTCTTGACAGGTCAATATACCACAGGTAAGCCTCAATATTATCATAGCCCATATCATCGAGTATCTTTCTGTACCCGCTTACCTGCGACTTATGTCCTGGCTGTTCATTTCCGAATTTAAAATCCACTATAATTATTTTATCATTTTTAAATATTATCCTGTCCGGTCTCCTCACCTTACCGCCCGGCACCAGTATGTCCTTTTCATTTCTCACTTTCACATCTTCCGCGAACCACTCCCTTACATCAGGGTTCTGCAAGGCATTCATTATTTTTTCCTTTATTTCAAGATATTCCTCCCTGACTATTATACCTTTTCCCAGATAATCAGTCATAGCATCCTCAATATCATCCACCGTCCTTACCGAAGCAAGTATCTCATGCATTAAAAGCCCGTAGTGACGCCTGTCGCCACCACCATCCCCCTTTCCGGTAAAGTAAGACCTGCTATGCAGTTTCAGTCTCAGCCGGCTGTCATCAAGAACAAGCGGGTAAGTAACTGTCAGTTCATCCGTTCCGGGCTTTTTCCGGTCCTTTCCTTCCGGCACGCTTCCAAAGCTCAGGGTGGCAGTACCGGCATCCCAGTATTTCTTTAAGTCCACATGCCTGTTCTCTCCTATTTCCGTAATTATATCAAACAGACAGGATCCGGCTGTCTTTCCCCTTTTACCCGCCAGCAGGTTAGCATACAGGGATTCCCTGGCCCTGGTAAATGCCACATACAGCATATTCAGCTTATCAACCGCAGCCCGGCCCAGCTCATCCCTGTAAAACTCCTCAAAATATGTATCCAGGAAATCCTTCTTCATCATCACCGGCACGGCACCCAGCCTGCTCAGCAGTTTATGATCCGAATATATCCACAGTACAGGCGGCACTTCATGCCTGAAGGTCCATGATATAAAAGGTATCAGAACAACCTTAAACTGCAGTCCTTTTGACTTGTGTATTGTCATCAGCTGCATTGCATCGCTCTGCTCAGTAGAGGATACGGAGCGCCTGTTTCCCTCATTATCCCACCATTCAAGAAAAGCCGGTATATCGTTGGTCTCGGTACCGGCAAACTCAAGCACACTGTTCTGCAGTGTATTAAGATATGGGTGCGCTGAATCTATGCTGCCCAGACCGGTATAATCAATCACCCTGTCAATTATCTCGTATACTGACAGGTAGCGAACACTGTCAAGAAAGGTATCAAAATCGTCCTGCCCATGGCCACCTGCAGCTCTGACCGTATATACCTTATCAATAAAAAGGGGTCTTTCAATCTCACCACTGCTGCATGCCAGCAGGTAATGCTGTATCATTACCGCACGGTTTATCTCATCATCCTTATCTATAAGGTATTTAAGCACAGACACCAGGAAAACTACCACAGGGGAGCTGGTCAGTAACAAGGAATCCTGGGATATTATACGGTATGAATATTTACTGCCATCACTATCCTCCGAGGAAGCATAATCCGTTATCCTGCTTATCACCTCCTGTCCTTCATTTTTTGTCCTTACCAGTATCCCGATATCACCTGCCTCATAGCCCCTGTCCTGTATCTCCTCTATTATTCCGGGCAGGTCTTCCAGGGCCTGCTGTTTACCCTCTTCTTCCGATTCATACATCTTCATCCTGACAAAGCCATCGCTGAACCTTCCGGGGTCACGCTGCTCAGAGCCTGCATAAACATCTGTAATAATACCCTTGCCAAGCTCAAGCTCCTTCTCCACCCTGGCAGGCAGAAGCCTGAATATCTCATTATTGAAGGCTATGATATTGGCCGAGCTCCTCCAGTTTTCTTCCAGGGCTATGCTCCGGTACGAATCAGGGTGAAAAGATTCAGCTATGTTTTTGAATATCTCCCAGTCGCTGTTACGCCACCTGTAGATAGACTGTTTAATATCACCAACAACCAGGCTGTCCTCCCCCTCTGCCAGGCTGTTGTTTATCAGTGGCAGAAAATTATCCCACTGCACACCGGAGGTGTCCTGAAACTCGTCAATCATAAAATTCTTATACCTGTTGCCCACTTTCTCATAGATAAACGGGGCCTGGTCCCGGGCTATTATCCTGCGCAGTATATCACCTGCATCGGCCAGCAGG
>CAZGUR010000378.1:0-2137 GCA_964529295.1 uncultured Rikenellaceae bacterium
AAAGAATATCAGGCAGGCAACGGCCAGGGTGATTTTTCTGTGCCACTCAGCCTTAAATTTCAGTATATGCTTATACTCGCTATAGCTTATTTTGCTTTTATCAGTGAGAAACTGTAATCCTGATCGAGCCTGGGCGAGTGAGTGTGAGATTACTATCTGTTTCTGGGTTACACCCAGTGAGTCGTAAAGGCTGTCAACATCAAAGACAATATTTATATTAACAGTTGTATCCTGTTCCTGATCCTGCCTCTTATAATTTCTTCTTGCATAAACCCTTGATGTTTTGTATTCTTCAATATAATTATCCTGACGGGTATCCAGCCTTTTACCAAGTGAATCTGCAAAATATTGCAGTTGTGACATGTTCTGCATGGTCTGATTAGATTTAAAAAGGCTGAGATCCGACCTTTCCAGGTCAAAACCGCTGAGCTCAATTATCAATGACTGCTCACTGAAACTGTCAGATCTGAACGGGTAACTTTTATTCAGGGCCGACCTTCCTTTTTCCATTATATCAGTATATGAGTGTCCATTATATAGGGTGAAGATAAGTCCGGACTCATCAGGAGTCATATTCATATATCCGGAATCAGCCATCACCAGGGTTTTGTTTCCATCAACATCCCTGTGGTCATAGATGATAACTTTTTCAAGCTTGTTGGTCTCCGGGTGCTTTTTTCCAATCTTAATACTGAATCCTTCTATTCCGTTATAGAAGGTGCCTGCCTGTATATTCAGTTCCGGTCTTTTCATCTGTATGTCATACATCAGTGTCCTGGCTTTCCTGTTTGCATAAGGCACTACATTATTGGAAAAGAAAAAGGATGCGATACTTAATAACAGTATAAAAATAATCAGCGGACGCATCAGTCTCTGAAGTGATATGCCGGATGATTTGATTGCCGTGAGTTCAAAATTCTCACCCATATTACCGAAGGTCATCAGTGCCGCAAGCAGTATTGCAAGTGGCAATGCATGAGGAACGAATCCCAGAGCAAACTGGAAAATCAGTTCAGCCAGAACATTCATCTCCAGACCTTTGCCTGCGAGATCGTCGACATACATCCAAAGGAATTGAAGTACAAATACAAAAAGTACAATAAAGAATGTAAGTATTTGTGGTCCAATGAATGATTTAAAAACCAGCCAGTCTAATTTCTTCATCATATTGCTATACTACGGCTTCAAAGCTACAAAATAATATCTGTTTTTAATTATCTGCATGTAAGCAGGCTTGAGAAATGAATTGTATAACTTATGCCGTATTATGGTAATCAGGATAATTATCCCTGTAAATGATTTTTGAAGATTTATAGTACTTTGGCCTTATAATAATGGTTCACAGATTGTTTTATGATCCTATTGCCCGTTTAAGTTCTGTAATCTGTGAATCCCATAAATAAATTGCATCTTCTTTTTCCTCTTCTTCAGCAAAATCTGTTATAAGGAGGGCTACGTCACCTGTCAGCTCATCTATATCCAGCTTAAACTCAAAATATTTGTCGTCTTCATCATCTGTATTTATCCATTGAAACCGGACATGCTTATTTTCACGGAATTGTATTAGCTTTGCTCTTTGCTCTGTTCCATCCCAGATGAAAATATAATCCTCACCATCAACATGTACATCGTCAGCGAACCATTCGGCGAGACCTTCAGCGGTGCTTAACCTGTTAAACAAAACTTTAGGTGAGCTATTGAGTGTATATTCCAGTTCAAATTGTGATTTCATTAATTAGTTATTTGCGCATAAATATTTTGATCTTCTGCAATATAGAAAAAATAATATAAATAAAAAACCATATTGATATATTGAAAGGATGTATTATATTTGCAGCCGCAAATGCCGGTATACTGGCTCTATTATAAGTGCACTGGCAGAATGGCGAGATAGCTCAGATGGTTAGAGCGCAGGATTCATAATCCTGAGGTCCGGGGTTCAATTCCCCGTCTCGCTACAGGGCATAAAGCTCCGGAGCAGCGCTCCGGAGTTTTATAATTTCATGCCGGATCAAGCTCGCTTGAAATCCGGCATGAAATTAAAAAAATCATAATTTGCGAAGCAAATTTTGAGCTTTATGCCCTGTTAAGCTCCCCCTTTGGGAATCACGAAGCGAACGCAGGGAGCTTCGTAATT
>CAZGUR010000379.1:0-2128 GCA_964529295.1 uncultured Rikenellaceae bacterium
CACAAATGAAGGATAATGACGCAATCGGAATGATTAAGGTGATTAAGTGATATGGAGGAAAATATATGAATGTAACCAGGACTATTACGGTTATTATAAGTACGATACTTTCGTAGGTTGGCTTTTGGGTGTGTATGAGCATTTATACAGGTTCGAACGTGAAATTACTAATGCATACGTAATAGCAAATAGTGAACGCTTAATCGGAGAACGGGGATGGGGTTGTGAATGAATGTAGTTAATATGCAATATGGACAGGGTGACAAGACGCAGAACGAGATAATAGACGAACTTTGGGATTTGGGGTATAGGAATATTTGTGTAAGCGAGGTAAAATGCTGACCAGGTGTCCTCGGTGTGGCCACGTGTATGAAAGGTGGGGGACCGGCACGTATAGTCAATACGACAAAGAATGCCCGGAGTGCGACTATGAAGATGACTGAGCATATGTATTGGTTGAGTATGGCGCTTGTTGCCTTACTTGTATACATGGCGTGGTGGCCTCTAGCAAAGTTAAGCGACTGGTTTGAATCATGAATATTGTTGCAGAGATAATCATCAGCGTAGGCGTTGTCGCCGGTATAATTATAGCTGTAGCGCCTTCCAGTGTATCCATAGACGAGAAGCCACCAGTATGTGTTTGCAAACCGACCCTGAACGTCACGACGAACACTACGATAGTGGAAAAAACAGTTTCAAACGTAACTCAGATTATCCGGAAACCGATCATAGGATTCTACCCTCAAAAAGAGCGGAGGTGCGGACGCAAAGCAGAAAAGTTCACAATCACAGGGATGAGCATGCAGCCGGCGATATGGGAGGGCGACACTATATATATGGAGCCTGTAGATGGCGAGGATGTAGAGCTGGGCGACGTGATAAGATTTGAAGATAACCAGGGTTTTGCAACTATACACGCAGTCATAGGCACATATCGCGACTGGGGGTATGTTTCTACGGCGGGATACGCCAATCCAACGGCAGACGGCAAAATATATTATAAAAAAATAATGCAGAGAGAGTGTGTGAATGTATGAAACTGACAAGTAGGTACGTTTTTGGGGATAACCACGGCCGGAAATTATCCAGATTAGGCTGTGAATTGCCTTTATATGGCGTAATTCCGGAAGGTACTATTAAACGCAATAACATTGCCCGCCTTAAAGAAAAATGATAGAAGAAAACCAAATACACCAAATGGACTGCATAGCAGGAATAAAATTGTTGCCCGAAAATAGTGTGGACTGCATTATAACAGACCCTCCTTATGGCGATAATTCTGGCTATGGTAGAATGGATAAAGAAATACAGAATAATGAAAACCCACTTTTAAATTGTCAAGTATTGTTTGAAGCTCAAAGAATATTAAAGCAAAACAGCACAATATATAATTTCACAAATTGGAAGCATTATCCATTTTTAACAGAGTTTATAATGCGTTATACTTGCTTTAATATTCGTATGATGCTTGTGCTTAATAAAAATAGATTTGGGCTTGGTTATGGTTTTAGAAATCAACACGAATTGGTGTTAGTTTTAGAAAAAGGAAAACCAACATATAATGATAATGATTTTTCAAATGTTATGAATTTCAAAGTTATTGAACATAACCAAGACACTCACCCACACGAAAAGCCAGAATCTATTTTAAGAAGAATGATTAAGCACAGCACAAATGAAGGCGATTTAGTGCTTGATTGCTTTATGGGTAGTGGAAGCACAGCAACCGCCTGTAAACAACTTAATAGGCGTTTTATTGGCTTTGAAATAGAGGAGAAGTGGGTTTTATTAGCTAAGAAGCGTTTAAGCCAGAATACATTATTTTCATTAAATGATTTTGAAAGGAGGAAAGAAAATGACCAAACTGAAAATGCAGATTGTGGACTTGATGAAAGACAAAGAGAAAGTCCACTTGAAAGAGATATACCAACAACTGAATGTGAAACCAGCGAGTATTCGGGCAACAATTAATTTGTCTGTAAAAAAGCAAGATGGTGTATTTGAAAGATTGGGTAAAGGATATTATAGGTCGGCGGGCAATGTTACTTCGCCTTCGGCGACCTCTAACGAGGGCGTTTAATAGCACTTAATCGCAATAAATTCAGGGGCTTACAATGATACAAAAAGC
>CAZGUR010000380.1:0-2114 GCA_964529295.1 uncultured Rikenellaceae bacterium
GTCATGGGACATTACATGTGCTGGCAGTACAAACCAGCTGCCCGGCAGGAAGTTATTTATCAGGAAACCAAATACCAGGGCTCCTGAGATAATAGATACAAGGTAAGCGACCAGGCTTTTCCTGCCCATTACTTTAGCTATCATTGTTATGGTAGCCGCATTGGTTGCCGGTCCGGCCATCAGCAGTACCAGGGCTGCACCCGGACTCAGCCCTTTAAGCATCAGCACGGCAGCAATAGGTACTGAGGCAGTGGCACATATATATACCGGTATGGCAGCAAGCAGTATAATAAACATCTCAAGGATATCATTGGATGTGGTTCCCGCAAAAAAATTATCAGGTATGAATACAGCCAGGAGGGCTGCGAGAACCAGCCCTATTACCAGCCATCCCATTATATCCTGCAGGAATTCCACAAAAGCGTATCTGAACATCTCCTTCATTTTCGAAAAAAAACCCCTGGGCAGGGGTTTGGTATTTTCATTGCCGGCTTCTTCTTCCTCTTTTTCATCACGTGTTAAGCTGTTTGTCAGAAATCCGCCCGAGATACCTGTGAACAGGGCTACAATTGGTCTTATTATAGCAAAAGGCAATCCCAGGAGCGAATAGGTGACAAGTATTGAGTCAACACCTGTCTGAGGAGTTGAAATAAGGAAAGAAACGGTAGATCCCTTTGATGCACCGTTACGGTAAAATGACAGGCCTGTAGGTATAACACCGCAGCTGCAGAGAGGGAGTGGTATACCAAGGATTGATGCATTGACTACTGCACTGTTCCTGTTCCTTCCCATATACTGCCTTACCCTTTTCTTCGGGAACAGCAGGTATAACATACCCGCAAACAGGAATCCAAGCAGCAGGTAGGGTGCCATTTCGGTAGTTATAAAATACAGCTCATTAATAAAATCCTGAAAATATTCCATTTCTTAAGCAAATCATTCTGTGTAGTATTATGCTATAAGTTGTATTGATACAAAATTGTTCAATCATTAAATCAGCTTTTCTCCTGCATAAGGATTTTTTATGATCGATATTGCTCAAAGGACGGGGATCATTGATCATCACTTTCCCGGCCTGCTTCTCCTGGTAGACCTGGGGTGGTAAAGCCCAATTGTTTCCCTGAGATACACACGGTCAATATGGGTGTAGACCTCTGTTGTTAGAATGGATTCGTGTCCCAGCATTTCCTGAACAACCCTCAGGTCGGCGCCGGCCTGTACCAGGTGGGTGGCAAAGGAATGCCTGAAGGTATGGGGACTTACCTTCTTTTTGATGCCGGCCAGCTCACAGTATTCACGTACTATTGTATATATCATAATACGGCTTAGCTTTCTGCCTCTCCTGTTGAGGAAAAGGATATTTTTATCATAGATGGTTTTCAGCTGGTTACGGTCCTGTATATAATATTCAATCTCTTTGATGGTGCTTTTATTAATGGGTATCAGCCTCTGTTTGTTTCCTTTGCCGGTAACAGAAAGATATTCATGTTTAAAATGAATATCAGATAAGCGGAGACCGGTAAGTTCTGATACACGCAAACCGCATCCGTATAATGTTTCTATAATGGCCCTGTTTCTCTGACCCTCAGGTTTGCTGAGATCAATAGATGAAATAATCCTGTCTATCTCCTCTACGGACAGGACATCAGGTAGCCTGGTGCCTGTCCGGGGCGATTCAAGCAGTGAAGCAGGATTCTCACTGATCTTACCTTCAAGGCTCATGTACCGGAAGAAGCTCCTGATACCTGACAGAACCCTTGATTGTGATCCTGGATTATCAATGTCAAGCCATTTGATAAAATCCCTGAGATCACTGAAGGTAACATCCTGTGGCATAATGGCCGGATGCTGGTTGTCACAGTAATCATAAAGCTTGTTTATGTCAGTCATGTAAGCAGTAATACTGTTATCTGACAATGAGCGTTCTATCTTCAGGTAATTTTTAAATTCCCTTATGCAATCGGTCCAGTTTTCCTTCATCAGGTTTTATATTAGTTCAAAAGTATTACTAAGTATTATAAGTACAAAATATGCTTTGAACCATATAATTTATAATTCCACTGTCAATTTTGTTATCTTTGTCTCCATTAAGCTATTATCTATAGTATGATATT
>CAZGUR010000381.1:0-2066 GCA_964529295.1 uncultured Rikenellaceae bacterium
GCCAATTAATCATTACCGCATGTTAGGTACAGTGCCGGCTCTTTCCGATAATTTTCATGTTATGTTACTATGATAGGCCTGCGAAGGGTAGGAGGGCTTGCAGATGGTTCTCATCGTCCGGTTTTGTATATTATATTTTCGGATACAAAACCGGTAATTACCATATGCAAGCCAGGTTCGGGCAGGCCGGAATAGGTAGAATTAATTTTATGGACCTGCGTCACATGGATTTAGCATAACATATTTTAAGCAAGCTACTGGCAATACGATAAATAATGCTCTATTTTTGAATAACCTTTTCCCGGTATTGTGCCTAACGGTCGGCGGTATGATTAGTAGCCGTTAACCCCGTCCTCGGGGTTATGGCGTGCTTTTTGCTTACCTCTCATACTGACTTCATGTTTCATTATAAAGTTAACCTTTCTTATTTAAATGGAGCGCAGACTATAGCGAGGATATGCAAAAAGCATGACAAAGGCTATTAATTATACCGCATGTTAGAGCCAGTTTGGCGTCAAGCACATTAATTTCAGTTAATAAGGCTTTCAATTTTATTTATAGTGTGTCGTTTATATGGTCGAACATGACTCCCGAAATCAACTACGTCTCCATCTTCATTGATTAGCAATGAATACGGGATTCCATTAAAAAAATTCAGTCTTTTCCCTAGAGTTTTTGCCTCACCAGGTTTACACAGGTAATGTTTCCCACCTGTAAATAATTGTTTTACTGAGTCATAATCATTTTTGTTCCCCAGGCATACAAATACCCATTCAATATTTTTATCCTTATACTTATCCATAGCGGTGTTAAACTTTGGCGCATCATTGATACAGGGAGGGCACCAGGTTGTCCAGAAATAAACATAGACAATTTTACCCTTATTATTTGAAATTATGGTGTCTATTAAATTCCTGTCATCTGAAAATTTTAAATAGGCAGGTTCCTCAAACTCGTTTCCATACAATATACTATTGGACAAAATGGACGGATTATCTATATAGTCCTTCGTTTTCTGATAATGACGCTCAAGTGACTCTCTTAAGAATGGGTCAGTTACTCTGGATTCATAAATTGACCTGTGTTTCTCAAAAACCTCAAGAGTGTTATAAGCAAAGTACTTATGAAAAAAGTTGCTTATTAGATATTGATTGAATTTATCCTGATCATATGCTGATGCCAGTTTGTTGATAACAGCTGAGTCAATATTTTCTTTTGTCAAAATATGGTCCAGGAAATTTTTGGGGCCGTAGTATCCTTCAAAAAATTTTGAAGAAAAATCAAAGATACCTGAGTAAATAGGTTCTGATGCATAGACCGACTCAATTTCATTAATGTATTCATAATACTCATTTGGGAACGACCACTCGGTATTGTTCATATGTGAATATCTTAAAGGATATTCGGTCAGCTTGGAGAAATATTGAGTATTTATGCATTTAGTTGTCCATTCTACGAACTCCTTATCCACCTCATCCCCTCTAATTATCTTGTCTCTTTTCTTGAAATTCAGTTGTCTTACACTGTCGCAATAATGATGATATTTTTCTGGACCAATTTCAAAAGCCTCATCAAAGAAACTTGAATATTCTGATGTCATGAAATTGTGTATCTTGATGTTTAGCTCAGATGCATCTCCTGCAAAACCAACATTCAGGATATTCTTAAAATCAAGAGTAATAAATATACTATCTCCTGGATGTACATACACATATTGTATTAAAGGATATAATGATACATCTCTGGCTACTAGAGGTTGGAATGTTAGTTTAAAAGTACCGTCCTGGTCTATATCGATAATATGAAATATTTCATTTCCGGGGAAGTCTGGTATTCTAAGATTAATAGTCTTAATATGTGGATAATAATCTCTATTTAAAACTTTACCCGCAATAATGGTTGGGGTTCTGTCTAACTGAGACTTCTGATCTGCATCTATGCAACCTGATAGTAATAAACAGATAAATAGTACTGAACAGCAGACTTTTCTAGTCATATCTTACTTACTTGGATATCTTACAGTATAAACTTAGTGCTATAGATTATTATTGTCTTTGCCAAATTGG
>CAZGUR010000382.1:0-2054 GCA_964529295.1 uncultured Rikenellaceae bacterium
TTCAGTAAGAGGCCCAAGATCATAGAGGCTAACAGCGCGGTGCTAAGGGCAGGGTATAATTACGGGGAGACAATCGAAGCCATGAGCCCTGTCTATAAGGTCAGTCCGGCTGATATAAGAAAAGGACTTTACCGTACAATAGATGGTAACACTGCCACCTCATGGGGATTGCTGGCTGCAGCCGAGAAGGCCGGACTTGACCTGTTTATCGGGTCATATCCCATTACTCCGGCTACAGGTATCCTGGAGAACCTTGCAGCACGAAAGGATCTGGGCGTTAAAAGTTTCCAGGCAGAGGATGAGATAGCCGGTATATGTACTGCCATAGGTGCCAGCTTTGCCGGTAACCTGGCAGTGACATCAACATCCGGACCCGGACTGGCACTTAAATCCGAGGCCCTGGGCCTGGCTGTTATGACTGAGCTGCCTCTTGTGGTTGTTAACGTACAGAGGGGCGGGCCATCAACAGGTCTGCCAACAAAGACAGAACAGTCAGACCTCCTCCAGGTATTATACGGAAGAAACGGTGAATGTCCGCTTGTGGTGATAGCTGCAAGTACACCGTCCAACTGCTTCCATTATGCCTTTGAAGCAGCAAGGATAGCACTGGAGCATATGGTGCCGGTGGTATTGTTAACAGACGGTTTCCTGGCAAATGGGTCGGAACCATGGAGGATACCTTCCATGAGCTCACTGCCCGGGATAAAACCGCCACTGGTGAAAGAGGGGGATGATGAATTCCTTCCATATGCCAGGGATGAAAAGACAATGTCAAGGAGATGGGCGGTACCCGGTACCGCAGGAAGGGAACACAGGATAGGCGGGCTTGAAAAAACAGTCAAGGGCACAGTGTCGTATATACCTGAGAACCATGAGTATATGGTAAAGGCGAGAGCCGCGAAAGTAGCAGGTGTGGTGAGTAAAGTGCCACCTCTTGAAACATACGGCGATATTGAGGGAGACCTTTTGCTTATAGGCTGGGGAGGAACCTATGGCCATCTGCTGACAGCGGTGCGTGATCTGCGCAAGCAGGGAAGAAAGATAAGCCTGGCTCATTTTAACTATATCAATCCGCTGCCTGATAACACCGCCCATATATTTTCGAAATTCGATAAGCTGGTGGTCGCGGAATTAAACGCCGGTCAGTTTGTTAAGTATCTGAAGATGGAATTTGAAGATCTTAGTTTTAAACAAATAAATAAAATACAGGGACTGCCTTTTACCTGTAAAGAGATAGAAGAACAATGCGTAAAGATCCTGGAGGAATAAGTTATGGCTGAAAAAAAATTTGATTATAGTCCGAAAGACTTTAAAAGTGATCAGGAAGTAAGATGGTGTCCGGGGTGTGGCGACCATGCCATACTGAGCGCTATTACCAGGGCCATGGCCGATCTGGATATTCCTAAAGAAAAATATGCTTTTATTTCAGGTATAGGATGCTCTTCCAGATTCCCCTATTACCTCAATACTTACGGTTTTCACGGTATACACGGACGGGCGCCGGCCATAGCTTCCGGGGTGAAGGTTGCCAATCCGGATCTGAGCGTATGGCAGATTACGGGCGATGGTGATGCCATGGCTATTGGGGGAAACCATTTCATCCATGCCATAAGGCGTAATATCGATATTAATATCATACTTTTCAATAATGAGATATATGGCCTCACAAAAGGCCAGTATTCACCTACCTCGCAGAAGGGGGCCCAGACGAAAACATCGCCCTTTGGCACTGTTGAGGAGCCATTCTCACCCGGTGAACTGGTGATAGGTTCAAAGGGAAAGTTTTTTGCCCGTACCATCGATACAAATGTTAAACTGTCTACAGAGGTATATAAACAGGCAGCCCTTTTTGAGGGCACATCAGTTGTTGAGGTATTGCAAAACTGTGTTATCTTTAATGACGGTGTGCATAAGGAGCTTAGTGACCGGCAGACAAGAGAAGATACAACAATTATTCTGAAACAGGGCGAGCCAATGATATTTGGCAGGGACAACGATAAAGGCCTTATGCTTGAAGGTCTTAAACTGAAAGTGGTAAAGCTTGGCAAGGGCAT
>CAZGUR010000383.1:0-2041 GCA_964529295.1 uncultured Rikenellaceae bacterium
CCCTGATGTAGAGTTTTCCAAAGATGACTCTAATGGTGCCTGGGGAGATTACATAGTCCAGGTAAACCTTGAAGACCCCTCAGACACATATAACCTTACAGTAACTGCCACAAACTCAGAAGGCAATGCCACAGATTCAATGAATATTATATGGGAGTGTGCTATTACAAACAATCCACCCGAGATATCAGAGATTACCTTTATGGGAGATCACTATATAGGAGAAGAATACACATTTTCTGCAGCTGCAGCAGATCCAGACGGAGACAGTCTGTCATATCACTGGTCTGTATCTGGGGGGAGCCTTGCTAACCCTGATACAAATCCCGTAAAGTGGACAATGCCGGACACCATCGGTGTCTATGATATAACAGTTGAGGTTGATGATGGGAATGGCGGTACTGATACAAAGACTGAATCTATTAATGTATCTAATCCACCTCAAACCCAGCAGACCATGGAAGCACCGGTAGATGAAATTGGTTATTATATAAAAAATTTTGCAATTGGTTCATCAGCCAATGGTTGTATTATAGTTGGGGATTGGTTTAATAATAAACCAGTCAGAGGTTTTGTAAGTTTTGATATAAGTAGCCTGTCAGGTGCTACGATATCTGATGCAGTTTTCTCAGTTATAAACCCAGGACGGTTTAATGATCCGTACGATAACTTAATTGAAGCTTTTAAAGTAAGTGTTGTCAACTGGGGAGATGACGACTTAGGGCATGGAGATTATGATTTACCAAAAAAACCATTAGGAGAGTATACTGACCCTAATATTATAATTGATAGCCAGGATTTAAGAGATTCACTGCAAGTGGCAATAAACAACGGCAGGAACAGATTTCAGATAATGATTAGCCATAGAGGCTGGCAAACAAATAATGATAATGAAAGCGATTATATGGGTTGTGACACTATTAAGCTGAATGTAGAATATTCCGGACCTTAAAATCTATTTAATCACAAAATTGATTCTTTGTTTCCATGATGGTGGGTGACGGGGCAGAATACAACAAGTATCCGAATACATGCACTTACATATTAAATAAATCATAAAATTACTCAGTAATAAGCATGAAATTGAAATACAGGATTATTTCATGAAATTATTGTTTAGTTGAGTCTAAAAAGGTAGCCATTTATTTATTTTTGACTATCACCTTTGTGTAATACGGGTCGCGGGCTCCAACAAACTTATCTGGATAAAATAAAATAGACTATTCCCTGTGTCTTTTGATCCACGCCATCAAGCCAGAAGGTTCCAATCTACCTGAAGCTATGCTATTACCCAGCTTAACCAACTCTGACTGGGAGAACTTTAATTTAATGTCATTAAGTTCAAGGAATACAAGCATAACAAATAATCCAGTTCTCTTGTTTCCATCAATAAATGGATTATTTCTTATAATTCCATAGGCCTGCCTTCCAGCATTCTCTTCAACAGTGGGATAGAGGTCTTTTCCATCAAATGTTGCATAAGAATGATAAAGAGCGGATTCCAGGCCTGCCATATCACGGATCCCTGATGCTCCTCCGGTGGCTTTACACATCATTTTATGAAGTAGAATGACATCAACAACATCAAGCCCTGTCATTTAGCCAGTTCCTTAAAAGCTTCAATATTGTCACTTAAGATTTTGGAGGCCAGGTTCTCTATATTGTCTTTTTCTGAGAACTGCAATTCCTGGAGTTTATTAAAATCAAGTACCACATAGCTCGGACGATTGTTTTTCATTATTATGACTGAACCTTTTTCATCTACCTTGCGGACTACTTTTGAAAAGTTTTGATTAGCTTCTGTTAAAGAAATCAGATCTTTTGTATTTACTAACATAAATATCACCTCTAAGATATTATAATTCAATATAGGATAAATTCCACCTATTTAAATTTTTGAAGTAAAATGTCCTCCTAATAACAATATAGTTTAAAATACTATAAGAAATCCAGCAAATTGTTATTTTTCATGCCTTTATTTCTGGCCCCGGACGGCTATAAATGAACCCTCGCCATATCCTTCTTTTACCGGTTCTACAGC
>CAZGUR010000384.1:0-2030 GCA_964529295.1 uncultured Rikenellaceae bacterium
GAACAGCCTCTTTCTCCCCGCCCCTGTCAAGGATATCAACGGTAAAGGAAGTTGTAAGAGCTGTCAGGGCTGAGTCGGCACTGGAATACGCTGCTGCAATAAGACCAAGAATAAAGAATATTGTAAGCATCGGGGCAAGCCCTCCCTGAGTAACCACAAGCGGGAAAAGCTTGTCTGCCTGTGCAGGAAGGGACATGCCTGCAAAAGCTGTATATATCACCAGCAATACACCCAGCACAAGGAATATCAGATTAACAGGCACAAAAGCAAGGCTGTAAGTGTAAACATTCTTTTTTGCATCCCCAAGGTTGCGGCAGCTCAGGTTCTTCTGCATCATATCCTGATCCAGTCCGGTCATAACAATAGTAATAAACATACCTCCCAGGAACTGCTTGATAAAATGCCTTTTATCATTGAAATCGTCAAAAAAAAACACCCTCGACAGCTT
The DNA here is from genome assembly GCA_964529295.1 of uncultured Rikenellaceae bacterium. Classification (GTDB taxonomy): domain Bacteria; phylum Bacteroidota; class Bacteroidia; order Bacteroidales; family VadinHA17; genus UBA9300. The sequence continues at coordinate 449 of CAZGUR010000384.1, forward strand.
ATTATTCTTTACTGTCTCAATAATCGACCCCATATCCATATCCATTGACCTGGATATATAAATAACCGTGAGAACAACAGCGGCAAGCATAAAGAGTGTCTGCAATGTATCGGTCCATATTATTGTTTTGATACCTCCTCTGAAAGTATACAGCCATATTAATGCCAGCGTTATGGATACTGTAACGGCAAAAGGCACATTCCATGCATCAAAAACTGCAAATTGTAGTACCATTGCCACAAGGAAAAGTCTGAAGGAGGCCCCTACAGTGCGTGACAACAGGAAGAATGAAGCCCCTGTCTTGTATGAATAATGCCCAAACCGGGTGGAAAGATATGTATAAATTGAAGTAAGGCGAAGCCTGTAATATAAAGGAAGCAGTACCTCGGCAATAACAGCATAACCCACAAGGTATCCTAGCACCATCTGCATATATGAAAACTGACTTTCAAGAACCCAGCCCGGAACAGATATAAAAGTGACACCCGATAATGATGTACCAAGCATGCCGATAGCTACAATGAACCACGGGGATTTACGGTTGCCTATGAAAAAACTCTCGCTGTCGGCCCTGCGTCCGGTAAACCAGCCTATAAGCAGCAGTAAGCTGAAGTAAAGCAAAATAATAACCAGAATCAGTACCGGACTCATATGGAAAAATTTTGGCAAGAATAATAAAAACAGCCGAAACAAAAAACTATAATTATTAATTTAATGCACTAACTTTATCCCGTTTCATTGAAAAATATCTCTATGACATTCTCTGACTATCCCTCAAAATTACTTGAAAATGCTGTTAACGAGTTTGCATCACTGCCCGGCATTGGAAAAAAAACTGCATTCAGGCTTGTAATGCACCTGCTGAGGCAAAACGAGTCAGATGTGGAGCGCTTTGGCGAAAGTCTTATTAAGCTCAAAAAGGAAATTAAGTATTGCAGGATATGTTTTAATATATCGGATAATGATGTATGTGATATTTGCAGCGACAGGTCACGCGACCGGTCCCTTATCTGCATTGTTGAAAATATAAGAGATGTAATAGCTATCGAAAACACCGGACAGTACAGGGGGCTGTACCATGTGTTAGGCGGCATAATATCGCCTATGGATGGTATCGGGCCATCAGATCTTAATATTGATCAGCTTGAAGAAAAGATTAAAGCCGGAGGCATTGATGAGGTTATTTTTGCCCTGAGCACCACAATGGAAGGCGATACAACAAATTATTATATCTTCAGGAGACTCATTCCCTATAATATAAAAGTATCATCCCTTTCAAGGGGCGTGGCCATAGGTGATGAGCTCGAATATACAGATGAGATAACACTTGGGAGATCAATTATTAACCGTACACCCTTCGACGTACAAAAAGAGCACTAAAAGGGGTTTGCTGAATCTTTGCCGGTAAAAAAATATTTACTACTTTAGAAAAGTACATGCCTTGTCAATTTATTTAATCTAATAATAATATCATGTTACCTGAAATAAACTATAAGTTTTCATTATCAGCAAAATCAATGAAGAAATCAGAGATCAGAGAGATCCTGAAGCTCCTGCAAAACCCGGAAATGATTTCCTTTGC
>CAZGUR010000385.1:0-2010 GCA_964529295.1 uncultured Rikenellaceae bacterium
ATTGTAAACATTTTTTTTGCGGTTTTCAACATCTTGTTAACATGTTTTTACACCGTGAAAAGATCGATTTTTCAGAATAGATTTATTTTTAGCATCTTTGCCCTGTTAAAACAAAATGGGCAAATCAGAAAAACAAAGCGGCTGGTATGTTATTGTCAATCCCAATGCAGGGAAAAAGCGAGGCATCAAAGACTGGGATTTAATTTCAGGGCTTCTGCATAAATATGGCATATCCTTCAGCAGCGACTTCACAAAAGCAAAGCATCATGCCATTGACCTTGCTGTCAAAGCCATTGAGACAGGTAGCAGGAAGATACTGGTTGTAGGAGGTGATGGCACTATGAATGAGGTGGTGAACGGTGCTTTCAGGCAAAAAAAAGTCTCAACCACTGATATCACTCTTGGCATGATAACCGTGGGCACGGGCAATGACTGGGGACGAATGTTTAATATCCCCATGGATTATGAATCGGCCATACAGGTTATAAAAGATGAAAATACATTTTTACAGGATGCCGGTATAATAAAATTCTATACAGGCAAGGATATGGACAAAAGGTATTTTATCAATATTGCAGGCCTGGGTTTTGATGCACTGGTAACACAGAGGTCGAACAGGTATAAGGAAAGGGGATTTAGCAGCAAGACTCTCTACCTGTGGACGCTTCTGAGAAGTCTTATCTCCTACCGGCATACCAATACAAGCATAGAGATAGATGGCAATAAGATACAGAATGACACCTTTACTATAAGTCTCGGTATAGGAAAATATTCAGGGGGCGGGATGATGCAGACACCCGGGGCGATTGCCGATGACGGCCTTTTTGAGCTAACCCTGATAAAAAGGATGCGCAAGGGTGAGGTTATCCGCAGCCTTAAGAGACTTTATAACGGCACCATACTTGATCATCCCAAGGTTGAGGGATATACAGGAAAAAAAATAAAGATAGATTCTGATCCTGTGATACATGTGGAGGCTGACGGAGAATCACTGGGCCATTCACCAATAGTTTTTGATATACTGCCAAGGTCCATACAGGTGATACAGGGTGTCAGCGGAGCATAACAAGCTCTATCTCAAAAAGCCTGGGCCAGTTTTTCCCCGTAACAAAAAGGCGCTCATTATTTTCATCCCATGCTATACCATTCAGTTCAGCCAGCTCAGGATGCCTGTCTTCGTCAGGCAATATACCCGACAGGTCAATATAAGCCAGCACCTTACCCGTTGCCGGGTCAATACGGGCAATACGGTCTGTCATATATATATTGGCCCATATCTCTCCCTTAATATACTCCAGCTCATTAAGCTGCCATACATGGTCCTTATTATCATATACTTCTATTGCAGACAGTACGGTAAAGTACTCCGGCTCCATAAAATATATTTTGTTTGTACCGTCGCTCATAATAAGCTCTTCCCCAGTGGATGCAAGTCCCCATCCCTGCGTTGTATAATGTATACGCTTAAGCTCTTCAAAACTTTGCATATCATAAATAAAACCCACATTATTGGTCCATGTAAGCTGGTACAGCAGGCCATTATGTTCAGCCAGTCCCTCAGCAAAAAACTTCCTTTCCAGGTTATGCACCTTAAGCACCCTGCCTGTCTCCACCTCCACCTTTCTGAGTGTTGACTCTCCTTCTCCTCCCGTGCTCTCATAGAAAAAGTCATTTTTATAAATAAGGCCCTGGGTGTAGGCAGTCTTATCATGTGGATACATATTGATAAGCCTGTAGCCATACAGAGCCGGTTCGATATCAGAAATAATGCTTATAAAATGAGTGAGCACCTGGGCTCTTTTTTCATCCTTATAAGCCATCACTTTCAGGGGTAGCCTTCCCAGTCGCGCCGATGCTGTCTCCACTGTATATTCAAGCACACCGTCCTTAAGTGTTGTCAGTACCCTGCCATCAAAATACACCTTTACGGAGTCGGGAATATTCTCACCTCGCAGACCCAGCACCAGCTTTATATCTTCGCCCGAGCTGAACCTTGCTCCGTCAGCAGGC
>CAZGUR010000386.1:0-2009 GCA_964529295.1 uncultured Rikenellaceae bacterium
ACGCTTACAGGCATTATCCTGCCGCTGGCTGACAATTTTTGGGGGACAAGCCTGTATAAAGGGGTATTATATATTACCATCTCCTCAAAATCAACCTCCTCCCCGGCAGCTATGGATTCTGTTTCCCGGGTCATCATGCTCATCCTGTTCAGTTCATCTTTTGATATTACCTTAAATGAACCATCCTGCAGGGTAATTCGGACATCCAGACTGGTGTCAGCAGCAAATCCTATCTTAAAGTCCCCAAAGCTCCTGATCTGACCTTCGGCCAGGTATATAACTTCACGGAACCTCATGCCGCGTGTTACCAGCAGGGCTATAATTGGTACTCCATCCTGTGTATCGATAACTGACTCGCTTGCATTAGGGATATATCTTGTATACCTGACAGAGTAAGGAGTGTTCCCGATTTCTCCATCCTTAAAGAAACTGCCCAGAGAAGTGCTTGTTACCATCACCTTCTCCGAATGTGACTCAAGAGCTTCACTCCCATTATCAGAAATACTGACAGACATATATTTATCAGTGCTGAGTCCATATGAAACAGACTGTCCCTCACGTATATGCACTCGTCCTTCGTAACCTGTATACCTGGTTATTGCTGCCCCCACTATCATTATGATAAAGGCAAGGTGAAACATCATCATGGTCAGCTTTTTCTTCCGGTATAGTTTGAATGTAAATATTTGTCCGGACAGGTTAACTACCATTAGCAGGAAAATCAGCTCAAACCACCGGCTGTTATATATCATCTGCCGGGCTGAAGCAGCACCAAAATCATTCTCAATAAATGTGGCCACCGCCATAGCAATTATAAAGACCACAAATAAAACACCCGTAAAAACGGGTGAAAAAAGCATTCTAATATTAATTTTCATACGTATAATTATCCGTTATCAGATATCATTTTTAATTTGTCCTTCTTTATTATCTTTATATCAGGGCAATCTGAACATATTATACCCTCATCAGAAAAATCTCTCAGTATGCGGACTATGCTCTCTTTTGCCATACCAGCCATATCCGCCAGTTCCTGGCGTGTAAGCAATGGTGTGAACTCGTCAGAACAAAAAACCTTATCTGCAAGATATAAAAGAACTTCAGCCACCCTTCCCGGCATTTTTTTCTGTGTCATACTGAGCAACCTGTCAAGATAAAAATGTGACATCCTGCTCATTTCCTTTATAACACCTTCGGCAAACAGCTTGTTCGTACTGAACAGCTTTTTTATTATATCAACACTGATAAAACAGGCTTTTGCCTCATTAATGCTTGATACGGAAAAAGAATGCCTTAAATCCGTATAAACGCCCGGGCCCATTATCATCATTCCAGGCCTGGCTATACTGATAATAAGGTTCTTCTGTCCCTGCCCTTCCAGGTAAATCTTAGCCATACCTGAACGCAGAAAAACTGCATTTGAAGCAGGAGACGATTGCTTTGTTATCATTTCTCCCTGTCTGAAATCCGCCTCATACCTGTTTTGTTCAAGCAGCTCTAGCTCCTCCCCTGAAAGCACCTTGAAACCAGCCCAGCCTTCCTCGCAATCAATGCAATTGCAAATATTCTCTTTTACCATAGAACTCCCCCCGATTAGAATGCATAATTATACGACAATACTGAAATATGATATCAATATGAATAATGCTGAAAAACATAAGGCACGTTGATATTTATCAATAAGCAAGAATTGATATTTATCAACAAAGATACTGGAAACTATCAGTAAACGCAAAGCGCAAGATCAATTGTGTTATAAAAATAGCAAATAAAAAAATGCCTACATTGCAGCTATTAATTTGCATTTTAATAAATGTACTTCTGAAAAAGTATTATTACTGATAACTTAAATCTGGAACAATGAAAAAACTATCGCATCTTTTATTAATTATTGCAGCAGCAGCTTTTGTATTTACAGCCTGTGAAGGACCACAGGGACCGGAAGGTCCGGAGGGACCGAAAGGTGACACAGGTGAAGCAGGACCTGCAGGCCAGACAGGTCCCTCAGG
>CAZGUR010000387.1:0-2008 GCA_964529295.1 uncultured Rikenellaceae bacterium
CGTGTTGTCACATGCGATCTGGTAGCATCCCAGTTCGATCAGCGCGAGCGAGTACCGGAGGTGCGAAGAGTCTCGGCACAGGTGGGTGACCAGTTCTTGAAGACGGGTCTCGATACCGTCGCCCACGATCAAGGCAATCACGTCACCTCGGGCCAGTGCGCGATTGACACGATCCACAATGAATGTCTTGTCAATCTCGTCGTCGGACAGCTTGCTCAGTTCGCCGAGGTCCACCCCATATATTACCGTCGCGGTCCACAAACAGGCTAAGCACGGTATTATTATTCAGCCCTTTATCCTTCCCTATCTGAAACACCATGCGTCCCGAAAAATCGCTTATAACCATTCCTGACTGTATTGTACCGAAAACAAGGTACCTGTCCTCATAAGCCGTAGCACAAAAGATATTTGCATTTTTCAGAATTCTATTGGCAGGCACCTCCCAGGGAGTCACACTTTGCATATCCCACAGATAAAGGCCTTCTTTCATTGTGCCAATAACTATCCTGTTCCCCGACACAGGCAGTACTGATGTTATCAGTTTATCCTTCAGCACTCCGGCTCCGGCTACCGGGTAGACATGCCCGCCGCGCACCTCCATCAAGCCTTCTATCTCATCATGTACAAGCAACATGCCGTTAACAAGATAGCTCGAGGTGAACCTGGATATAGCCGGTATAACCTGGCTGAGTGTATCATCCTCAAAGAAACAGAGTGCCTCCTCACTGTGGAAAACTATCTTATCATCCCACTGGTGGATATTCCAGTAATCGCCATAGCCCTTTAACTCTCTGTTTTCAGCCATGGAGGTGTAGCTGAGATTATTCATATTATCATAACTGAAATATCCCAGCTCATTAAATGTACCGGCATAGATCCTGCTGCCTATACTTTTTACGCTCCGTATGACGAAGGAGCCCATATCATGATATATTCTCCATTTAACCCCATCATATTCCAACACTCCTTCATTATTGGCAAAATATATTATATCATTATGACTCTGGCTTATCTTCCAGTTCTGGGTAGCCGCATCATATTCCCTCCTGCTGAAGTAGTCTATGCTGGGGATACCGAACCATTTTTCCTGGGCTGACAATATACCTGTCAAAAACAGGCTGTTAGCCAGAAAAATTAAGCTGAGACAAATCCCTTTTTTTATGCCTGCGTTAATCATATTGAAAAGATAATAAATTTCATCCTGAATCAAAACACAGCTAATGACTTCATAACATTCCCCTTGCCCTTTCAAGCTCCCGTACCGTACCCACATCAACCCAGTAGCCACGATCATACCTGAAGGATATCACCCTGCCTGTCACCGCTGCTTTTAGCACTATTGACGTCATGGTATACACACCCTTCTCCATAAATTCAAATATAGCCGGATCGTAGACAGACATAGCCATCGAAGGTATCTCTGACAGATGCATATGTTCATCTATGGTAATAATATCTATACCGCTGTCCCTGTTTGTCCAGCCTCTTATTATACCGCTGTCATCAATTAGAAATGCGCGACTACCCTCACGCTGCCGCACAGCTATGGTCGTCAGTGCCTCTTTCCGGACATGGTAATCATACATCTTTTTCAGGTCAAGATCAGTTAGTATATCGCCGTTATAAACAAGGAAGGGCTCATCCCCGAAAAAATCCCTCACCTTATACAGTCCGCCACCCGTCTCCAGCAGTGAGTCAGTCTCATCGGATATACTTATCTTAATGTCAAGCCTTTCTTCCAGCTTCCGGGCTGCAGCTATGACTTCAGATGCCAGGTGATGAACATTAATAATAATATCGTCGAAACCATGAGCAGCCATTTTTACCAGTATCCTTTCCAATACTGTCACTCCATTAATATCCAGCAATACCTTTGGTGTTTTCTTACCAATATCGCCAAGTCTTTTGCCATATCCGGCCGCCATTATCATTGCTTTCATCAGCTGTCTGTTTACCCGTGTTTCACTTCAATCTCAATTACCCCGGTTATTCTCAGTAACTCCGTGCA
>CAZGUR010000388.1:0-1998 GCA_964529295.1 uncultured Rikenellaceae bacterium
CCCATGTATCACCCCCGTCCACACTTTTATACATACCCTTACCTACAATCACATTACTCCTGATCCCATCGGAGCCGGTTCCAACATATATAATATCCGGATTCTTCTGATAGACTGCGATCGCTCCTATTGATGGAGTTTCAAAATATCCATCAGATATGCAATCCCATGAATAGCCATAGTCAGTACTCTTCCATAGTCCTCCACCTGTTGCACCCATATAGAAAAGGCTTTCGTGTTGTGCCACACCTGCTACTGCTGTCACGCGTCCACCGCGTGATGGTCCTATATTTCTGAATTGTAATGGAACAGATTGTACTACTATTTCAGGCTCTGGTTTTTCAACTGGCATCTCTTCTGCCATATGTTGTGCTGAGGCTGAGATATATATACCCACAACCAGGCATACACTAAGCGTAATCTTAAAAAGGTTTTTCATATCAATTTAATATAAATTATTCATTTACAACAGAATTGTTATTATTTAGATGTTTCTTTTCAGAATGTGAAACAATAATGGTTCCTACCATGTCTCCCATTACATTAATGGTGGTTATACCCATATCCAGCAGCCTGTATATACCTCCAACTATTGCTGCAATCTCAAGAGGAAGATTAAAGGCCTTTACAAAGATCAGTGCAATAACAAGACCTCCACCCGGGATACCTCCGGATCCTGTCTCAAGAAGGAGTCCAATCATTATGATAGTAATAATAGAAGCAGGATCAAAATCTATACCTACTGCCTGGGCGGTAAATAGCAAAACACCTATAAGCATTATTGCTGTACCATTTTTATTCAGCTGAGTACCCAGAGGCAGGGTAAAGGAGAATATATGATCAGGCAATTTGAGTTTATTTTCGGCTATTTCAAGACCCATGGCAAGGCATGCCCAGCTGCTACATGTTGCCACAGATGTTGCGTATAATGCGCCTGTCTGATTAAAGAACCTCCAGGGCGTCATCCTTGTGAAGAGATACAGAAGGATCATAAAGATAACAATCATTATAAGCTGTGTACCCCAGACTCCTCCGATAAAGATTGCCAGTGGGCCAAACATCTGCGACCCATATTCACCGAAGGTTGCGGCCATCAATGCACCAATGCCAAGTGGGCTGATCTTCAGTACCAGGTTTACCAGCTCGATAAAGATTTTTGCTATCATCTCAAGTCCCTTTGAAATCGGGCCTTTATATTTTGCCGGCATACTTACTATGGTTACGCCAAGCAATACTGCAAATATTACTATTTGAACCATATTGGCGTCTGCAAACGATCTGAAAACGTTATCAGGAACCATATCCAGGAACATATCAACAGCATTCGGAGTTTCTCCTATTCCTTCAGGAGGAGTACTGTTAAGTTGAAACCCGTCCCCGGGTCTGAGCCAGGTAAAGGTAAAATACCCCAGTATAAACGACATGGCTGATGTGCCGCCATAGAAGGCTGCTATCTTGACTGTTATCCTGCCCAGGCTTTTGATATCCTGTAAGCCTGTCAACCCTTTAAGCAGGTTGAAAAAAACAAGAGGTATTGCTGCCATCATAAGGAGCTTAATAAAAAGGTCTCCAAGTGGCTTGACAAATAATGCCTTCTCACCAAATATTACACCGGCTATAGTACCGATAACCATCCAAATCAATATCCTCGTACCAAGCGAAAGTGCCCGGTATTTGCTGTAAAAGCTTAAGATTTTCTTCATTAATAGCTCTACCTGTTTAAATAGTTGAATGCCTCATCCAGCAAGATATCATAATAATTCTCATAATTGTCCCTTCCTTCAGGGATATATTTATCAACCTGTGCCGGGTTACCTTCGAGCACTTCTCCATTAGGCCTTATTGTATGGCCGATGCTCCACATGAATTCAACGACCGGTTTCCCGCTTATTGGGAACATCAGTGTTTCCTCCCACTCCCATGTATTACTGTATCCACCTGTTGACATACCGATGGTATAGGCAAGATCATTATCTATTACTATTGCGGCAAACTGGT
>CAZGUR010000389.1:0-1995 GCA_964529295.1 uncultured Rikenellaceae bacterium
GAAGGCAAAAGCCCTATGCGTGCTGCTGTTGACGGTACCATGGAAGTGTTGCCGGCTGTGCTAACCTCCGTTACAACAACTATGGTGGCCTTTGCGCCACTGCTGTTCCTTTCCGGGACTAATATGGAGATGATGACACAGCTGTCCCTTGTTGTAATCTTTGCACTTTTCTTCTCACTTATTGAGGCCTTTTTAATTCTGCCGGCGCACCTGGGTAACAGGAAAGTCCTTAACAGGGAAAGGTTGAAAAAGAGAAACACCGGGTTTAAAAAGTATTTTGAAGGTTTTATTATATGGATGAGGGATGATATTTACCATTATGTGCTTAAATGGTTGATAAAGTGGAGACATGCTGTTATAGGAATACCTGTTGCATTGTTTCTTATTACGGCCGGACTCTTTATAGGCGGGCATATAAAGAACACTTTTTTCCCTGCCGTTGATTTTGATAATTTTTCAGTGAATATTGCTTTTACTCCAGGTGATGGTGTGGCACATACCAGGGAAGTGCTTAATGATTTTGAGGAAGCAGTCTGGGAGGTAAATGAAGACCTGAAGAAGGAGCTGGGTGTTGATAGTGATATTATTGAGACGGTAAATAAAAATATTGGTACTGCCTTCAGCGGTCAGGAGTCAGGATCGCATGCCGGCAGCCTGGGTATATATCCACGCGACCTTGAAGGTATGCCATTAACAGGATTTGATATAGCCAACAGGGTAAGGATGAAGATTGGCCCTGTCCCCGAAGCACGCAAATATACTGTTGGAGGACGTAACAGGTGGGGATCACCTGTATCTGTAGGGTTAATGTCCAAAAACCTTGAAGAGCTGGAGCTGGCAAAAGATTATCTAATGGTAAGGCTTGAAGAATTGCCGCAGTTGAAAGATATAAACGAGAATATAGCATTGGGTAAGCAGGAGGTAAGACTCGATCTGAAGCCAAAAGCCTATTTTCTTGGCCTTAATGAAGCATCAATCGCACAGCAGGTAAGACAGGGCTTTTACGGGGGACAGGCGCAAAGACTGCAGGAAGGAAGAGATGAGCTCAGGGTGTGGGTCAGGTACCCCAAGACAGACCGTCTCAGCCTGGGACAGATGGAAAATATGAAAATAAAAACAGCCAGGGGGGAATATCCACTGGTGGAACTAACCGACTACCACCTGGAGCGGGGACCGGTGTCCATAAAACGGTTTAACGGCTCACGGGAGATAAGGGTGGAAGCCGAGACGGTTGACCCATATGCACCGGTACCCGAGATCCTGGAACAGATAGAGGCTGATATCTTACCGGATGTGGTTTCCCAGTTTCCGGGAGTGAGATATATGTTCCAGGGGCAGAGTAAAAGCAGTAATGAAGCAATGTCTAAGGCTGTCTATTATTTTGGATTGGCTTTTATAGTAATCATAATGCTTTTGATTATCCTCTTCAGAAGCACAAGCAAGGTGCTTATTATTCTTTTTATGATACCACTTTCAATGCTTGGTGTTTTCTGGGGCCATGGCATTCACGGCCAGCCTCTGTCTATCATGAGCCTCTGGGGCATGGTGGCACTGACAGGTGTTATCATTAATGATGCCATCGTCTTCCTTACAAAATATGATGGCTTACTGCTTAACGGAAAAAATGTTACTGAAGCTATTATAGGAGCGGGTAAATCCAGGCTCCGGCCTATCCTGCTTACATCATTCACCACCACCATAGGATTGTTCCCTTTGATACTGGAGCAGAGCAGGCAGGCTCAGTTTCTTGTCCCCATGGCCATTAGCCTTGCTTATGGTGTAGCAATAGGCACAGTGTTTATACTTATTTTCTTCCCGGTACTGATAATGCTGCTCAATGATTTTAATGTCTTTATCAGGAAGATATGGACAGGCATAGCCCCTGAAAAGGAAGATGTTGAGACTGCCATTATACAGTACCGGCGCAGAAGGGACTATGAGAAGAATAATGAAGAGGAGATAATAACAGAAGTATAGGATATAAAAATGACCAGA
>CAZGUR010000390.1:0-1948 GCA_964529295.1 uncultured Rikenellaceae bacterium
TTATTAAAGGTAACAGGTTTATTGGAGCCGGAGGCTGGCCGATTGGTACTGCTGAAACAGCACTTCACAGCATAGCCCGGCAGAAAGGCATTCAGAGGAACATCTTTTCAACAGTTGCTGGTGCATTTCTGATTCCACACGGTCAATGGGATGTAATTGAAAACGAGTCCGTTGAGCTCAGCAATATTCATATTATTGAAAATGAGTGGTATAATTGGAGGCAATTGTCGGCACTGACCATTATGAATGCCCGTAAGGTAACAATAAAAAACAACAGCTTTATAATAGAAGAAGAATTCAGTAAAAAAGATACTTTATGGCTGGATGAACCTTCGATACGGGTTCTTTATAGTAAGGATGTAAAAATTGGTCCACAGGAGTTTGAGGGAGATGTTTTTTCAAAGGGAAATAATATAGAAGTAATAGAGTCTGAAAATGTCGAAATGTTGACAAAAGACAATTAATCAATTATTCCCTGTTTTGTAGGAATTTCATGAATTGGAGCCGACATAAGTAAATAATTGCATTATTAACCGAATATCTCACTATGAAACCTTTTCAACTAATCTTGTTGATACTGACTTTATTTCTAGTTCCATCATGCCAGAAAAGAGATGATTCATTGAAAAATCTGGCCCGGGTTGCTGAAGTCTCCAGTTCTACAAGCGAGGATGAACTTACACCATCTGAGATCTGGGTCAGGTCGGCAATCCTGGGTTCTATAACATTCTGGAGCGATAGATTAAATGATGGGCTTATACTGACTGATTCTATTGACAGGCAAGTAAGCAGTCGTCTGGATAGGCCTCAGCGGCAATGGGTGCAATATGAATGGAAGCAGCCTGTCACAACTGAAAAAATGGCTGTTTTCCTATGGGATTATCATCAAGAAGTGCCTCTGCCTGAGAATTACCGGGTCAGTTATTGGGATGGGGATAAGTTTAAGGATCTGACGATAATATCAAGACAAGAGATGAAAAATGAACAGTTTGACACAATTTCTTTCAGGGAAATTCAAACGACCAGGATAAGAATTGAAGCTGATTCTGCACTTTTGTTCCCGGCAAATATTCTTGAATGGGAAGTATATCAACTACCAGGTTCAGAGAATCATCCTCCCCTTGTAAATGCAGGACCTGACCGGGATGTTATGATAAATGGAAAAACATATTTATCAGGGGAATACAGGTCAGTTACACCATCAGATGAGATCGTTTGGAGCAAGGAATCGGGTGAGGGAGAAGTTAGTTTTGAAGACCCAAAATCACTTGAGGGAACTGCTGAGTTTTCAGAACCGGGAGATTATGTACTTAAATTAACAGTAAAAGAAGGAGGTATGGAAAGTTCTTCTATCTTAAAGGTTAAGGCTCATGAACCTCCACCGGATGAGCATCTGGAAAAAGTATATATAAAACCTTATCAAATTGATAATCCTTTGTGGAATGACAGACTTAAAGCTACAATAGTTAACTGGATTCCTCATCTTATTGATAAGATAAACGACCCGGACCTTGAAACAGGGGGAATAAATAATTTCACAGAAGCTTCAAAAGCTCTAAGAAATGAACCACATGGCAAACATCTTGGTTTTAGTTTCTCCAATGCCTGGGTGTATCAAACTATTGAATCTATGAGTTATGCCCTCATGTATGATCCGCAAGGCGACCTGGAGATCATAGCAGCACAGGGCACAATGGAAAAGACTTTAGAAGACTGGATACCAAAGATACTTGCCGCACAAGAACCTGATGGTTATATACAAACAGCATATACCCTGCGTGATACAACAAAATGGAAAGAAAGATGGGAACCCGAAAACAGAAACTCACATGAGGGATATGTTGCCGGGTATTTTATTGAAGCTGCCTTAGCTCACTACAAGCTTACCGAAGGCAGAGACAGCCGGCTTTATGATGCGGCTATAAGGATGGCTGACTGCTGGGCAGAC
>CAZGUR010000391.1:0-1942 GCA_964529295.1 uncultured Rikenellaceae bacterium
GGTGCCGTCTCAAAAATGGCAGCCCTTTTTTTATTTGAATTAACAGGATATACTTCGAAAGAAAATACTAGCTTTATATTTTGTTTCTGTTTGATATGAATGTAGCACAATACATAGCTAAAGAATTGAAGGAAAGAGGGGTGAAATATGTTTTTGGCATACCCGGAGGGCCTTCATTACCATATATTGATGAGCTCAGAAAACAGGGTATAGAATTCATCCTTACCTCTCATGAAGCTGCAGCCGGAATAATGGCCGATGTAACGGGCAGGCTTACCGGTATACCAGGTGTATGCCATGCAACCTTCGGTCCGGGTGCCACAAATCTGAGTACCGGTGTGGGAGGGGCCATGCTTGACCGTTCCCCCCTTATTGCACTGACATCGGTTAAACCTGAAGCTATGCGTGATCGTACCATGCAGATGAATATCGATCATCAGCTTATTTTTGAACCCATAACAAAGGCTACAACAGTATTAACAAAAAATAATGTCGCAGATGTACTTTCTGATGCCTTTGAGCTTGCGGTGACAGAATATCCTGGTCCTGTTCATATTGGATTACCTTCAGATCTGGCATATGAGGAAGTTAAAGGCATGAAAACAAGAATGCCTGCGGAGGATAGTAAAATTGAATTATCGTTTGATGCAGAGTTGCTGGAGTTATTGAGATATTCAAAAAAACCATTGCTGGCACTTGGGCTTACCGCGGCAAGGGCAGGGATAAATGATGAGATATATGATTTCCTTGAAAAATGCCCTGTACCCGTTCTGTTAACTCCCATGGCAAAGGGACTCGTTCATGAGGATCATAGTTGTTATTGCGGGGTACTATTCCATGCTGCGTCTGACAGGCTGACAGAAGTTATAAGTGAGGCCGACCTGGTTATAGGCCTTGGTTATGATCCGGTTGAATATAATTATGAGGAGTGGATGCCTGATGTGCCGCTGCTACACCTTAATACAGTATTTACTGATATGCCGGCAGGTATGATGGTTAAACAGCTTATTGGCAGCATTGAAGGCGTACTTGCAATGATTTCGCCGGTGCTGGGTGACTCATTGCTGTGGGATCAGGATATGATAGCCGCTTGCAGAAATAGTATTCAGGATCTGAAAAGAAAAGATAATGACAGCTTTGGCCCAATAAATGTCCTCAATGTGCTGCAGGAGACTTTCCCTGATAATGCAAGCCTTTGCCTTGATGTGGGCTCTCATATCCACCTTTTCGGGCAGTTCTGGAAAACAGTTTCCGTGGAAAGATTATTAATGACCAACGGTTGGTCAGGTATGGGCTTCAGTATCCCTGCTTCAATAGCGGTGGCTTTGAATGTCCCGGGGGCACCCGTGGTATCTGTTACCGGTGATGGGGGCTTCCTGATGATGTGTGGTGAGATCATTACAGCAAAGAGGTTAGGCCTGAGAATCATCTTTATCGTTTTGTCTGACAGGGAGCTGAACCTGATAAAGTTAAAGGAACAAAGGCAGAAATTAGAGACTATGGCAGTTGATCTTTACCCCGACAGGCTGATTGGCAGTGAAACATTCCTCGGGGTACCCGTAACAAGCTGCGATAATGAAAAAACACTACGGGAGTCACTGTCCCGGCTGTATAAGACGGACGGACCTGTAATCGTTGAAGTGATAATTGATCCGTCCGATTATAATAAGCTGGTTATTACCTGAATTTTTAAGGTATTATTCTTTCTTCTCCTTCGGCTTTTCAGAGCTGCCGGTTTCTTTTTTGGATTCTTTATCACCTGAGGGCTTTTCGGTTTTTTGATCTTCCTGCTTTTTTGTTGTTTTGGGTTTCTTATTCTTAACAGTCTCTTTCTTGGTATCAGCTTTTATCTTTGTTTCACTTACTGTTTGTGGTGTAGCCTGTTTTTTAGCTTCGGTTTTGTCCTTTGCTTAAGGTTTTTTTTCTTCCGTTGTTTCTTTTG
>CAZGUR010000392.1:0-1942 GCA_964529295.1 uncultured Rikenellaceae bacterium
CCGAAATCGGGAATATCAGCACGGCAGTATAACAAAACCAAAGAAATTCAAGTTACGGGTAAAGATTATATATATGATTGCTGGAAGAAAAACCATATTGCCACGGAACAGGTTGGCAGGTTCGAGGTTCAGTTGAATTATAAAAGGTTAAAGAAATACCGTATTACCCTCAACAACTTTGAAGTTTTAACGAATGCCGAATTTCTCGGAACAATATTACAACAGGAAGTAAGACCGTGGTTAAAGTTTTACCGTGTCAGAAGAAAAGATATACTGAACCACAGAAAAGAAATCGCCATTAACAAAGGTCGGGAGATAAACTGGATTAAATGGAATCATATACCGAATAAAATGGAATTGCTGGAATACAACCTTCATGTACCGAAATCACATTCTATCAACGCACGGAACTCAATTTCATTTGCGTTGCATGAAATCCACAGGAATCCAAATACTTCAATTTCTGCACAGATTGAGACTATTGAACACTATGCAAGCAAATACCAGTTGCAGGATTTTGTATATAACAAAATTCGGATGCTGTTTGGTAATGAGGTTCAAACCCCATACCTTCAGATATTAAACAGGTTTCTCGATACGGAAAACACGGAAGAAAAACCGAACCTACATTTTTAAATAAAAAAAGTGAAATTAGCAATCAGATATTAGAATATCGTTAGAAAAAACGATAGGTTAGAAAAAGCGTGAAGGCAATCATCTTATTTACAGATAATTGCCTTCACTCGTTTTTTAAAGTGGGGTGGAAGACCGGATTCGAACCGGCGACCTCTGGAACCACAATCCAGCGCTCTAACCTACTGAGCTACATCCACCATGTTTGGACTGCAAAGAAAACGCAAAAATCATAATATTGCAAAAAATTAATGCTTTTTGATATACTGGCTTTTCAATTATTATCTTTGCACGGTTCAGTAAAAAACAAAGCCGGAATGCAATTTTTTGATATGCCGGCTGTTATTAGGATTAGTATCCAGGATAATTACGAGAATATTTTGGCAAAACCCAGGTTTATAAATAATGTCTCCGGTATGCAACTGTTCCAGTTGTTACGTTTTGTCGTGTTCTTTATTATAAGCATTGTTTTTACCAGGAGTCACCTCTCAACGGAGCAGATTGGCTCATGGGAGATGTTCATGTTTATTGCCAGTTTCCTGAGTTTTTTCTGGGTAACAGGGATCATACAGTCATTGCTTCCGCTGTATAACCGTAACAGATCTTTCAGGCGGCTGGGTGAGAATATAAGCGATAAATCACCCGAGATATTCAATGCTTTTTTACTCTTACTGGGTTTCAGCCTCTTGTTTTTTCTGTCCGGGCATGCACTGAAAAACAGCTTTTCAGTATATGGTAATACAGGAAATACACCTTACCTTAACCTACTGCTTCTCTACCTCTTCCTTAGCAGTCCGGTTTGCCTTATAGAATATATATACCTGCTGCGCGACCGCTCACACCGTATATTTCAATATGGAATATATACCTTTCTGGCACAGTTGATACTTATACTGGCTCCCGTGCTTGCAGGAAAAGGCATTATGTGGGCCATTTACGGTCTGCTGGCCATTACCCTTGTAAGATGGGTGTGGCTGGTATTATTGCTTTTCAGGTATGCTGAATTCAGGATATCAGCTGACTTCATGAAAGAGCATATGAAGCTTGGGTGGCCCCTGATAGTAACATCACTGATAAGCGGTTCAGCCCAGTATAT
The DNA here is from genome assembly GCA_964529295.1 of uncultured Rikenellaceae bacterium. Classification (GTDB taxonomy): domain Bacteria; phylum Bacteroidota; class Bacteroidia; order Bacteroidales; family VadinHA17; genus UBA9300. The sequence continues at coordinate 1,730 of CAZGUR010000392.1, forward strand.
AGATGGCATTATCGTTTCGGCACATTTTGACGATCCCCGTATGTTTGCCATATTCAGGTACGGTGCCAAGGAGTTTCCGATTGTTATGATGCTGGCTACAGGACTGAGCAATGCAATGCTGCCTCAGTTCGGCACCAGGTCAAAACTGAAGGAATCACTGGCAGTGATAAAGCGGAAATCACGCCAGCTGATGCATTACCTTTTTCCCATTTC
>CAZGUR010000393.1:0-1903 GCA_964529295.1 uncultured Rikenellaceae bacterium
AATCGAAAAGTTGAATAGCCTCAAGGGTATCTTTCTTATACATGTGAATAACCCCGGCATAAAACAATTGCTTTTCATCAGGATTTTTGTCCAGTTTATCCAGATTACTGCATACTTCCCCGAAGGATGCTGCTGCCCCGGCATAGTTACCCATATAGATCTGTGATTTCAGGATTTGCATCTGGCTGCTCACAAGGTTTGCCAGGCTGGAGTCCAGCAACTGTGATTTTCGATAAGCTTCTATTGATTCATCCATCTTTCCGGCATAGCGGTTAATGTAACCAAGGCCTGAAAAAAATCGGGAGTACCCCGGATACCTCACTGACCAGGCTGAGAAAGTCTCAAGGGATAATTCTGATCTGCCCGTTTTTGCATAGAGTGAAGCCAGGTAATAAGCTGCATCCGGCGATTCCTTATTGATCTCAAGAGCTTTGAGGAGGTTTTCTTCGGCTTCTGAATACAGGCCTCCTTCACCTCCTACCAGACCGGAATACTCCAGGCAGGCATGTCCCAGGAAGGTCCAGGCTGGTTCAAAAGAAGGATCTTTACCAACTGACTTTTCCAGCAATGCAATACATTGCAACCATTCACCGGCCGTTTCAGGGCTGGATCCAACTGCCTCAAGGTAGAGCCGGTATGCGTCCGGATCGGCAGATACAGCCGATGATGAGATCTTCCTTACTGCCGGATCCGGCTTGATTCTCATCTCAGAAACAAGCTCTCTTGCAACTAACCCCGGCAGACTACTTAATGAATCCATGGGAGAAATAAAATTCTTTTTATGGATTTCATTACCTTCAGGGAAATGGATCACTTTCAGATCCAGCATCAGACTATCATTATCTATTTTATACTTTCCCTCAACCAGGTATTCTATATCCAGTATATTTCTTAGTTCAGAATGTTCCAATGCATTAATGTCAATGTTTTTCACAGAACCGAATGATCTTACACTCAATTCTTTCTGGCAGGACAAGCGTGATATCAGATCATAGGTCAGGCCTTTCCCAATATGCATGCAAAAGGTATCCTGATTGACAGAGGAGACAGGTAAGACCGCTATTTTATTTATTGTATATGATTCAACAGATTTATTGTGCTTACAACAAATTACTATTGCAGATGATATAATAGTCAGTAGTATGAATGAAAATCGAGCCATCAATTAAAATTTTACTCTTCCGGTGCTTTTTCCCAGGTATATTCCCTTTCCAAAGCATATTTTTCGAACCATGCAAGTTCAGCATTCATTTTAAACAGTCTGTGTCTTAATTCTCTCCATCCGTGTGGTTCACGGGGAGCAATATATAGTTCGCTTGGTACCCCGTTTGCTTTCAGTGCACGATAAAGCTCAATAGACTGTGGTGCAGGCACACGGACATCATTTTCTCCTACAAAGATAATAGTGGGAGTTGTGACTTTGAATATCTCACTCAAGGGTGAACTTCTCCAGTAATTATCTATTGGAGCATTTTCCTGCCATGGTGTTCCGTTAAACCAGGCGGTACGTTGTTGCCTGGTATCGCTTTGTCCATACATAGAGATCCAGTTTACTGCACCAGCACCCGAGGATGCTGCCCTGAACCTGTCGGTAAATGTTATGATCTTGTTGGTCATATGTCCGCCTGCACTCCATCCCATTTTAATCATCCTGTTTTCATCCACAAGCCCACGACTTATCAGATGGTCGACCCCTGACATAACGTCGAGGTGAGAATTGTGAAAATAGTGACCAACCATATCGCGCAGGAATTCATCCCCGTAACCGGTGCTGCCCCTGTAATTAGGGGCCAGGACCATATAGCCCATTTGAGTCAGAGTGGGTATGTAAACCCTCCAGCGACCCAGACCATACTGGTCTGAGCTCCGCGGTCCGCCATGGGTCTGTACTACCAGGGGATAT
>CAZGUR010000394.1:0-1842 GCA_964529295.1 uncultured Rikenellaceae bacterium
TACATGCTGTTTTCCAAAGGGTATCATGGCAATGCCTTCCTTTTTAAGTTCATCAAGGAATTTTCCCGTATCTATTTTTTTAGCCAGTGAGAAAATAATAATATTGGTATCCACCGGTAGTACATTATCAACATAAGGCAGTGACAGCAGCGTTTCTTCCAGCTCCGCAGCCCTCCTGTGGTCTTCCGCCAGGCGCTCAATATTATTCTCCAGGGCATAGATACCGGCGGCCGCCAGGTAGCCTGCCTGCCTCATGCCTCCGCCAAAAGCCTTTCTGAACCTGCGGGCACGGGCAATAAATTCATTGTTACCCACCAGTATGGACCCGACGGGGGCACCGAGACCTTTAGACAGGCATACCGATATTGAATCAAACAGCCTGCCGTACTGCAGCAGGCTATCACCGGAACGGATAACAGCATTGAACAGCCTTGCTCCGTCGAGGTGAAAAATAAGGTTTTCCCTTTTGCAGACCTTCGCTATCTTTTCCAGCTCATTTAAATCATAGCAACTGCCACCACCCTTATTACTTGTGTTCTCAACGGCCACAAGCCTTGTAAGAGCCTGGTGGACGTCATTCCTGTCATTGATTTGGTCTGCTACATCCTCTGCTCTGAAACGTCCGCGATCGCCTCGCAGCAGCTTTACGGAGCATCCTGAATGCAGTGCTATACCTCCGCCTTCAAAATTATAGATATGGGAGCTTTCATCGCAGATGACTTCATCACCCGGACTTGTATGTACTTTTATGGCTACCTGGTTGGCCATTGTTCCTGATGGAAATAATAATGAGGCCTCTGTGCCGAACATTCCGGCTGTTATCTTTTCCAGGGTCTTTACGGCCGGGTCATCACCCAGTACATCATCACCCACATTAGCCTTCATCATGGCTTCCAGCATCCGGGTATCCGGACGCGTAACGGTATCGCTTCGCAGATCTATCATAATATAATTCTTTTGATGAGCCTGCTTAAAGATACATATTATGAGACAGGAGTCAATAGCTTAAAAAGGGGATGATCAATATTACTCAGATATGATGTGCGGGTCAGAATATCCAGATACCGGCCTGCCTGATAAGAAAAGCAGTGAGCCAGGCAAATGCCAGGGGGTACAGGGCTGAAAAGAAGGTCCACTTAAATTTTGCCGTTTCCTTTTTGATAGCGATCAGGGCACCCATGCAGGGGAAGTAGAGCAAGACAAAAACTAGGAACCCAAAATAAGTTGCCAGGGGTACCTGCATGTCTTCGCGCGATTGTCGCAGCCTGTTTACCAGTGTAGCTTCCTTATCCCCATCGCCTTCAGCCTGGTACAGTATGCTCATTGAGCTGACAACCACCTCCTTAGCCATTATACCGGTGAGTATGCTTACAGACATTTTCCAGTCAAAGCCCAGAGGCCCGAACACAGGTTGTATGCTTTTCCCCAGGCGGCTTATATATGAATTTTCCAGCAGTTCGCTTTTTTTCATTGATTCAAGACGATCGGCCTGTTCCCGGACTTCATGCTGGTATTCAGTATTTTGAACAGTACTGCTTACGGTCTCTGCCTCTTCTATCATAGTGTCATACTTTTTAATAATGGCTTTGTCCCTTGGGAAATACCCCAGTGCCCATATAATTATTGAGGCAAAAAGTATTATTGTTCCCATCTTCTTAAGAAAGTGGGAGGTCTTAAACCAGGTGTGCTTGCTTATGACCTTTAAGGTTGGCATACGGTAGGGAGGCAGCTCCATGACAAATGGTGATTCCGACCTGCGGAAAATGGTTTTGTTCAGCAGGATGGCAGTCAGTAGTGCAGCCATAATACCAATTGCATACATTATAAAGAGCATCAGCGCTT
>CAZGUR010000395.1:0-1840 GCA_964529295.1 uncultured Rikenellaceae bacterium
AAGTGCTGAAAAACAGGCTTGTCAGTGCCGCTGTTGAGATATGCAAAAAGGAAAATATCAGATATGAATATGAGTGGAAAGAGGAATTCCTGTCTCTCGAAAATGCCCCCTACCCTGTTGAGGTAATAAGAAAGGCAGCCTCCGAACTGGATCTCGAAACAGTAAATATGAACGAACCATTCAGGTGGTCAGAGGATTTCAGCCGTTTTACAAAGCAGTTCCCGGGAGCTATGTTCGGTCTGGGCTCAGGCATTAAACAACCGGCCCTGCATAACCCGGACTATGACTTTCCGGATGAGATCATAGCCAGCGGTGTCAATATGTTCCTGAATATTTACAGCTTAATAAATCAATAAGCAATGATTCTTTATGATCACAACATCAGTAATTGAGTTAAACAGATCAGCACTGGCAAGTAACCTGGCTTTTATTCGTAAAAATATCCATAAGCGCTCAAGAATATCTTCCGTGGTAAAAGGTAACGCCTACGGTCACGGAATAAAGGAATTTGTTGAGATGGCTGAGGGTGAAGGCATAGATCATTTTTCTGTTTTCTCTGCCGACGAAGCGGAGGAAGTTTTTAAATACAAGAAGCCCCGGACAAAGATCATGATAATGGGATGGCTCGATAATGAACAGGTGGAATGGGCTATTCAGAACGATATTGAATTCTATATCTTCGATCTTAACTTCGTATATGAGACTATGCAGACCTCAATGAAGCTTGGTAAAGCTGCAAAGGTTCATATAGAGGTTGAAACAGGAATGAACCGGACAGGCTTCAAGAAGAAATCCCTCAGTAAATTAATAAAGATAATAGACGGTAATAAAAGCTGCTTTGATGTAAGGGGTGTATGTACCCATTATGCAGGAGCTGAAAGCATTGCCAATTACGTAAGGATACAGAAACAGATACGTAACTTTAACCGGACATACCGCGACCTGCAGTCCAGGGGTATTAATCCGGGCACCAGGCATACAGCATGTTCGGCGGCCGCCATGAACTACCCCGGCACATGCCTCGACATGGTAAGAATCGGGATTATGCAGTATGGTTTCTGGCCCAGTCCCGAAACATTTATACAGTATGCCCACAAAAAGGCAGATAAGACAGACCCCCTGACAAGGGTTTTAAGGTGGAAAAGCAAGATAATGACCATCAAAGAGGTAAAGGAAGGAGAGTTTATTAGTTACGGAACAAACTACCTGGCCCAGGAGGATAAAAAGATTGCTATAATACCCGTTGGTTATTCAAGCGGTTACAGCCGGGTGCTGAGCAACCAGGGACGGGTGCTTATCAATGAAACCTTTGCAGATGTAATTGGACTGGTCAATATGAATATGATGATAGTGGATGTTACACTTATACCCTCCGTTAAGAGAGGCGATGAGGTTGTTCTTATTGGAAAACAGGGCGATCTCGAAATAACCGTTAACTCATTCAGCGCAATGAGCGACACCATGAATTATGAATTACTGGCAAGATTGCCGCAGAATATTGAAAGAAAAATTGTAAATTAACCCTGATATGGCATTTATAGAATTACACACCAGCAAGCTGAAGCATAATTTTGATTATCTCGAAAATCTTTTCGAGAGCCATAACATCAAATGGGCAATAGTGTCAAAGCTTCTATGCGGTGAAAAATCATACCTCAGGGAACTGATTAACCTGGGGATGAAAAAGATATGTGATTCAAGAGTCACAAATCTGAAAGTGATAAAAAGCATAGACAGCAGCATTGAAACCTTTTATATCAAGCCGCCGGCCAAAAGAAGCATAAAAAGCATAGTCAGGTACGCTGATATAAGTTTCAATACCGAATATTATACCATAAAG
>CAZGUR010000396.1:0-1817 GCA_964529295.1 uncultured Rikenellaceae bacterium
TGCCGCCCTTCTATTTTCAATGTATCCATTTCTTTCTTTTCAAGATTATATGTTTTCTGTTCACGGGATATGCTGGATGTCGGTTTTACCGCAACCCTTATGATTATATCATTGCCGTTTGTTATACCGCCGTTGACACCACCTGCATTATTACCTGCTGTTTTGCCTTCACCATTGATAATCGGATCATTATGTTCAGAACCTCTCACAGCAGCAGCCCTGAATCCTGAACCAAACTCCAGCCCTTTTACTGCCGGTATGGAGAATATCAGACTGCTGACAGCCGACTCAAATGAATAATAGAGGGGTTCTCCAAGACCTGCAGGTATGCCTGTAGCAAGACATTCTATGAGTCCGCCCACCGAATCACCTTCCTTCATTGCCTTATCTACTTCGGCAGCTATATCGGTGTTACCCCCGGCACTTAGCAGTCTTGCCGACACTTCAGCCGGCCTTACCACCTGCCTTGCCACAGAGCCGGCAACCACCATGCCCCATGTCAGCCGGCCGGAAAAATGTCCGCCACCCCTGCTGTCGGCAAAGCCCTTATATTTATGTGCTGCCACCATATCGGCATGCCCTGGTCTGGGTATATCAGAAAAGATCTTATAATCAGAGGACCTTGTATTTGTGTTACGGGTCATTATCATGATAGGGGTCCCGGTGCTTAAACCATTATATACACCGCTTATTATTTCAGGCATATCATGTTCCTTCCTGGGTGTTGTACCCCTGGGTCCGCTTCTCCGCCTGTCAAGATCCTTCAATAAATTTTCTTCATTTACTGATATACCCGGAGGGCACCCGTCTATTAGTATACCCACTGCCGGACCGTGCGATTCGCCAAACACCGATACCCTGAAAATCCTGCCTGATGTATTCATATCTTTCTTATTCTGTAATTTTTAATTCAGACCCAAGCTTTTTTATATCATCGTAAAAAGAAGGATAAGATTTATTTACAGCCTCTGCACCTGTTATTGTTACCTTCTCATCAGCTGCCACCGACAGTATGGCCAGTGCCATGCTTATCCTGTGATCACCATGGGAATCAACACTTCCGCCCCTTATAACAGAAGGCCCTTCTATCTCAATCCTGTCACTAAAATTATATATCTTAACCCCCAGCTTTGACATCTCATGCATAAGCACCTCTCCCCTGTCACTCTCCTTTACCTTTAAGCGTTCCGTTCCTTTAATAACCGATCTGCCCGTGCAAAAGGATGCCAGCACAGCCAGGGGCGGTGCAAGGTCCGGGCAGTCACTTATATCGGTCTCAAAAGCACTCAATTCATTTTTTTTCACACTTATCCGTTCTCCATCTATTTTAACATCTGCTCCAGCCTGCAGCAGTATATCGATAATATGCCTGTCGGGCTGGCTTGACATATAAGAGATATTCTTTACTGCAATCTCACCTGCTATTGCGGCCAGGACAAAAAGGAAAGCTGCCCCGCTCCAGTCGCCCTCAACCGTATATTCAGCCGGACTGTAAACCTGTGATCCGGGTATCCTGAACACTGAATATCCCTCATTATCGACCCTCACACCAAAATGGCTTAACACATTAATGGTAAGGTCTGTATACTGCCTGCTCCTGAGGCTGTCAACAATCAGCGTTGAGTCTTTATCCAGCACCGGCAGGGCTATAAGCAGTCCGGATAAAAACTGGGATGAAACGGAACCATCGACATAGGAGATGCCGGCCTGCAGGGGGCCTTTTATTTTTACAGGCATAAAACCATTATTCGTTTTCACCTCCACTCCCATTTGCGTAAGTGTCTCAGATGTCATATTTACCGGCCTTTTCAGCAGAG
>CAZGUR010000397.1:0-1816 GCA_964529295.1 uncultured Rikenellaceae bacterium
TGGACTTATCTGTTGTAGTACCTGTATACAATGAAGAAGAATCACTTCCTGAGCTGACTGAGTGGATAAGCCGCGTATGTTCCGGGGCCGGACTCGATCACGAAATACTGCTGATTGATGACGGCAGCACGGACAGCTCGTGGAAGCTTATAAAAAAGCTTAAAGAAGGGAATGATAATATTACGGGTCTCAGCTTCAGACGCAATTACGGTAAGGCTGCTGCCCTTCACACCGGTTTCCGTGAAGCCGGAGGCGAAGTGGTGATAACCATGGATGCCGACATGCAGGACAGTCCTGATGAGATACCCGCATTATACAAGATGATTGTTGAGGATGGTTACGACCTGGTGTCAGGGTGGAAGAAAAAACGTCACGACCCCTTCGTCAAAAGGTTCACCAGCCGCATTTATAACTTCACGGCAAGGAGGGCCTCCGGTATTAAGCTGCATGATTTTAACTGCGGACTGAAAGCTTACCGCTGTGATGTAACAAAAGGCATTGAGGTATTCGGCGAGATGCACCGGTATATACCCATGCTGGCAGCACAGTCAGGCTTCGACAGGATAGGTGAAAAAGTGGTGGAGCACAGGGCAAGGAAATACGGTGTCACCAAGTATGGTCTCGACCGCTTTATCAAGGGTTACCTCGACCTGCTCACAATAACCTTTATCACCCGCTTCAGCAAGAGGCCCATGCACCTGTTCGGCACCATGGGTTCACTGCTTTTCCTGGCGGGATTTTTACTGGCTGTATACCTTGGGATAAAGAAGCTTCACTATCTCAATATAGGACTGCATGCACCGCTTGTGACCAGCAGCCCTTATTTTTATATTGCCCTTACGGTAATGATAATGGGTACCTTCTTCTTCCTTACAGGCTTCCTGGCAGAAATGATAAACAGGAGCTCAAGCAACCGCAACGAATATCAAATAAAGGATAAGACATAATTCACTCTTCCTGCTCACGACCCAGCACCCTAATCTTCCTTATCAGCCTGTTGCCTTTACTGTCTACCAGCGTAAGCACATGCTCACCGGGCACAGGTGCCATGCCCATCTGGTGAATAAGCTGCGTTTCACCCATATAGCGATCATCAAGATGCCAGAACAGTTTCTCCTCCCTGTCCCTTACAGCGGCCTCAAATACTATCCGGCCCCTGCTGCCATCATGCTCCAGCGGAATAAACAATCCGGTCGTGTTACGCGGATATAAAAGTTCAATATTATCATTATCACTTTCACCTTCACAACCCGGCATCCACCGTGGAATATCCTTATAAGCGGGATGCTGCTTCCTGTAGTACCACTCCTGTGAAGGGGGCAGCACAAAAAAGCTTACATGCTCCATCGCGGCAGTACTGTAGCATTCATCCCTAACCCTGTACTCACGGTCGCTGCTCAGGTGCACCATCTTATGATAGCTGCAGGCCCTGCTTATCTCTCCGCTGCGGGGTATCATCCTCATTGCCGTTTTAGTGCATAAGGGACCGGCACGGTGACCGCTCTCAAGGCATATCTCCACCTCTGACATACCGGCGGTGGGCATCTCAAACCAGTTGCCGCCATCCAGCAGGTCAAAAATATCAAACAGAAGGGGGGCAGCACCCCTGAGTCCCGTAAGGCCGGCACGTCCCTCGCCATCGGCATTGCCAGCCCATACACCAACCACATACTCAGAGTTAAAACCTATGGCCCAGGCATCCCTGTACCCATAGCTCGTACCCGTTTTCCAGGCAAGCTGACCCGATGAAGCAAAATGCTCCCACCCTGTCCTTTGTTCAGGCCTGTTAACATCCCTGAGAGCCTTGAAGGTAAAC
>CAZGUR010000398.1:0-1813 GCA_964529295.1 uncultured Rikenellaceae bacterium
AAATTAATATAATAATATAATTTAATTAAAATAACTAGTTTTTATAGGTTTTGAACTATAATAATAACTATTTATATGCTTTTGTTTTCATGAACAATTATTACGTTTTCTGTAAAGTTTTCTCTTTTATTTGTGTTTATATCTTTGTTATTATTATCGATATTAATTATTGTTTGGCAAATAATTTTCTTCTAACCAAGGCAAATTAAATTGATAATGAAATTTACTTGATAACAGATGAATGATTCCGTCGTACGTTTGAATGGCAGCCAGATAACCACGAGGTTCAGCTTGTGTTGCAGCTGCCCTGAATTTATTTATCGAGCCCCCACTTTTGTATTCACCTTCTCTGCCAAGGGTAATTAATTTTTTAACCTGCCAGGTTTTACCCTCATCATAAGAAAGAGCTCCAAACAAACCATAACCATTGAAGGTTTTTCCTTCTTCATTAATAAATTCCATAGCAGTAACATTAGTGTTCAATTCCTTATTTTGGGCACCGGTAAATGAAGCAAAAAACAGGGGCCCTTCCTTTAAACGCATTAAAACCAATCTTTGACCACCGCTAATAGGAGGAAAAGGACTTGCTGAATAGACCCATGTTTTGCCATGATCCTCAGACATGCTCATTGGCATATAACCATTGATATTAGCTCCACGACCTAATGCCAGCAACCGGCCGTCTTTCAATTCCACCAAACCTGCATGGATTCCTGCTATTGAACCTCCGGTGCTTCCTTCCTTAAAGGTTGGCAAATGAGATCCTGAACCCGGATCGTACCAAGTAACTCCCTTATCGCCGCTAATATGAATGGCAGTGCCACTACCACGTATATCACAGGGAACCAATATGGAACCATCAGATGTATAAATTACCCCAGCTATAGGCATATTGCGCAATCCATGTTCATGGTTAATCCAATGAGGTTTTGACCAGGTTTTACCGTTATCCTCACTGGTGCGCATAAAAAGAGCCAGATCCTCCCATCCATAACTGATACCAACTCCCTGAAAATGATAAATCCGACTGCCACCTTTTTCACGCCATATTGACGTAGCATGCATATTTCTATCAGGAACTTTATAAAAAATATCAGCAGTATCCCACTGACTCGAACCTTTCCTAAAACGAGCAGCCACAACAGTCAATTCACGTCCCGGTTCTGTATTAGTCGAATACCAGGTTGCAAATAAATCTCCATTTGGAAGTGATGTAATGTCTGGACAGTGATTGTGATCAGGAAAGATCGGCCCTTTGTAACCGGTGTAATCTGAGGGTAGATTCTGAAAATATTTTGGATCTGCAAAATAAAGTTCCTGGACATTTATGTTAATTTTCTCTTCATCGTTTTTCTGATTTACATTTTTTGCCCATCTTTCTTCCCTGGATACATGCATTGGTTTCCCAGTAGGCATTTCTGCCTGAACAACTCTGAAGCCAACTAAATAATTCTTATCTTCAGGTATCATACCCGATCTGTTAGCGCTACGCAAGTAATCGGTTCTTGTATTATGACTACCTCCCCTTGTCACCTTAAAATTTCCGTCAGAATAACCCACGGGATCAATTTGTAGTTTTTCTGTATAGGGGCCATACCAGTCCAGGCACCATTCCTCAACCAGACCATGCATGTTATGCAATCCCCACTGGTTGGGTGGCATTTTCCCAACCGTTAAATCCACCGGGTTAGGTTGCCATTCATCCTTTTGATTTAAATGGTATATGGAAGGTAAGCTATCGCCTGTATTAAAAGATGTTGTTGTATCCGCCCGGCAGGCATATTCCCATTCCGCCTCAGTTGGTAACCGGTAT
>CAZGUR010000399.1:0-1801 GCA_964529295.1 uncultured Rikenellaceae bacterium
ATAATCTTTAAGCCCGCATTTCTTATCAGGCTGAAAAGGATGGTATATCATATCAGGTGCCTCCTGGTTTTCCAGCTCTATGCCGTCAGCATAGAACTTATCATCCCCATTTACATACCGGTATATCTTCTTTATCCCGGGCAGTGTTGTCTTGCTAATGTTTTCCGATACTTTCATGCTTGGACTGTCTCCCACCTGTGTCAGCTTGTACACACCGTCAAGGGCACCGTCGCCCTTACCCGTAACAAGGGCTGTGCCCACACCGAAAGCATCTATGGGCGCTTTCTGGCTGATAAGGCTTTTAATTACATGCTCATCCAGCTGGTTGGACACTATTATCTTAACATAATGCAGTCCTTCGCTGTCGAGCATTCGGCGCGACTCCTTGCTCAGCCAGGCCAGGTCGCCGCTATCAAGCCTTATACCTGTAAGCTTATGATTGTTTTTCTCCATTTCCTTTGCCACCGTGATGGCATTGGGAACACCATACTTAAGGGTGTCATATGTATCTACAAGGAATATTGACGAATCAGGATAGAACCGCATAAACTCCCTGAAAGAATCAGCCTCACTGTCGAAGCTCTGCACCCATGAATGAGCCATGGTGCCGGTTGATTCAAAGCCGTACCTGTTTGCGCTGTATACATTGGAGCTGGCATCAAAACCCCCAATTATGGCTGCCCTGCTGGCATGTATGGCTCCCAGTCCCTGTGCACGCCGCATACCGAAGTCGACCAGCAGCCTGTTGCCTGCAGCGTAGCGTATCCTTGCTGCCTTGGTGGCTATAAGAGACTGGAAGTTAAGGATGTTGAGCACAAGGCTCTCGACAAGCTGGGTCTCGATAATATTCCCTTCAACCCTCAGCAGGGGCTCGTTGGCAAAGATAATCTCGCCTTCACGTACGGAGAAAATATCTGCCCTGAACCTGAACTCACGAAGATACCGGGTAAATTCTTCCCTAAAGCCCAGGGATTCAAGATACTGGCAGTCTTCATCGCTGAACCTGAAATCCTGCAGTGCTTCAAGCAGGTTAGACAGTCCTGCGAAAACAACATAACCCCCTTCATAAGGGTTCTTGCGGAAGAAATAGTCAAAATTAACCCTTGTATCCTTTTTTCCCGAAAGGAAGTAACCCTGGGCCATTGCCAGCTCATAATGGTCAGTGTATAAGCCGCTGCTTTCCCTGATTATGCTCATCTTATTATTAAATATTATCAATTTTAGCTGCCATAATAAAGTCGCTCTCTGATAAACCACCAATATTATGAGTGCTTAGCTGAACGTTGCCCTCGCAGGGTTCACATTTATGTTCTTTCAGTTCCATAATAATACAAGTTTCACATTAACAAATATATACTATTATCAGCATTTGAAAAAACCATACCAATTATAAATTAGAGGTTTAAGCGAAGGTATAAATATAAATCCGGGATTTTTTTCTACAACTGGGAATGTTTTACCCCTGATGGGAAGAATTCCGATAGTATTATTTCACAGATAGCAGGACTGTTTTTTTGCTTTGACAGTAATAATAAATACATTTGAGATAATGATAAAATTTAGAGTAATGAATATACTTATTACAGGGACTAGCAGAGGTCTGGGTTACGGGCTTAGCCGTTATTATCTTGAAGAGGGACACAGGGTATATGGTATCAGCAGGAGCAGCAATGATGAGCATTCTGGTTTTGATAATTTCAGTTTCCTGTCACAGGATCTTACTGATTTTGAGAATGCCGGCAAAAAGGTGCCACAGTTTCTCTCTGGTGTTAATAAGCTGGATCTTGTTATACTCAATGCC
>CAZGUR010000400.1:0-1781 GCA_964529295.1 uncultured Rikenellaceae bacterium
TCGTATTTTCCTTTTACAATCCTGATAGCATGTTTGAAATACCTTATCTGGGGAAAACCAAGGTAAAGGGTAAAGAAAATACCTGTTCCAAGCAACAGGAATACAAACCAGGGATGACCTCCGATATAACCGTCAAGTCCTATAAGAAAATCGTTAATTGCCTGCATTATGTCAGATTTAGGGTTTTAATATTAATTCCAACAAATGTAATAATTATTGCCAAAGATGAAAGGACAGGTTTTATGCTGCATAATATAATGAGAAAAGGCCGCTGAGCAGCGGCCTTTTACCTTGTAATAATATTAATTGTTCCTGTTGTAGTGCCTAGGTAAAGATTATATGCGAATTCTCGCCAGCGGCGAGTTCGTAGAACTCACCTACTGTAAGCACCCCGCTTACATGTTCTGATAGCTCATCTTCTTTGATCTTAAACATGTCCATTGCCAGCTTACAGGCATATATCTTACCACCTCCCGCTGTGTACAGTTCAAAGAATTCATCGATGGGGGGGACGTCCAGTTTATCCATTTCCCTGCGCATCATTCCTGAAACCATGGCTTCCACCCCGGGAATTACCCCCATAAGTGTTGGCATACGGCTTCCCAGTCCGGGCATACGCATAGCCGGATTGCCGATCACAGCGGTGTGTGGCTTTTTCATCCATTTCTTCACTATACCTTCCATGCCGAAGAATGTGAAGAACAGGTTTGCCTCAATACCTTCCATTACTGCTCCGTTTCCAAGTACCAGGGCTGCATAAATATCTTCTATGTTACCTTTGGCACAAATGATATTTACCTTTTTTATTTTATGGTTATTTTCACTCATATTTTTTGATTTAGCATATTAAACACAGCTTGCCGGTTTAGGTATACCTGCAATTTTCGTTGCTTTTTTCAGGGGAGCACCGGGAAAGAGCTGGTAAAATGTTTTTACATCAACCACCCCGGACTTATTTATGCCCCTGATAGACAGAGCATCTCCGGCATCATTTTTCTTCCTCAGCAGTTCAATCACTTCAAAGTGCTGGTCTGTCATTTCAATACCTTCTTCGGCTGCTATTTCCTTAGCGATTTCTTTATTCCATTGTGATGGATCCGTGAAATATCCTTCTTCGTTTACATCAACACTGGTTCCTGCATAATTTTTTGTTGCCATAATTATTATTGTTTAGATTTTTTATTATTATTTGTTTGATTTAAGCTGTTTAATATTTTGGGATGGATAAAAATCATCCCTGATTCTCTTTATCTTCATTTAACATTTTTATAAATGTCATAACAAAGCCCAATGATTTTTTCATGCCGGGTTTATTCATCTCCCTCATCACTTTCCAGATTGAATATTCAGGCACCGGACTCTGATCAAGCTCCCTGAATGTTCCGGCAAGCAGTGATACCTTCTTCATTATTACAGGGTCCGTGATGGCCAGAATGGCATCCATAGCTGTTATTATATTGTCTGAAAGATTGTGGAGATCATTTTTTGAGTATCTCGACATAATTGTCTCGAGTGCCACTGATACCTGGTTCAGTACTACAAAATAACCTTTCTCATCAAATTCATTGAACTTGTCGGTAGCATCAGTGCCAACCTGCTTTATTACGGGTGAAATATCTTTTACCAGGTCGGTAATGCTTTCCATCGTGTGAAAGAGCATGTTTATATTGTTGATGTTCCTTATAAAGTTGAGGATCAGGTGATTAAATTCTTCACCATCCACTTCTATCCCTGCATTATCAAGACCGTCAACCATGCTTTTAAAGGCATCCCTGCTAACC
>CAZGUR010000401.1:0-1769 GCA_964529295.1 uncultured Rikenellaceae bacterium
AGGGGGCTATTATTATTACTTCGTCACCTGGATTAACAAGGCTCAGCAGGATATTTATTATGGAATGCTTACCCCCGGCAGACACCACCACCTGATCGGGGGTGTAATCAAGACCGTTCTCCTGCCTGAATTTTTTTGATATTGCCTCTCTCAGGTCTGGATATCCGGGAACAGGCGGGTAATGTGTATAATTATCATCAATAGCCTTCTTGGCTGCCTCCTTTATATCATCAGGAGTATTAAAATCGGGCTCACCAATACTAAGATTAATAACATCCACGCCGGCGGCTTTCATATCGCGACTCTTCTGGGCCATAGCCAGTGTCTGGGATATCGAAAGTGATTTGATTCGGTCTGATAAGTATTCCATGGTTTTCTGATTGATTTTAGTAAAGACCAAATTTAATTGTTTTTTGGGAATTGTCATGCTAAGAAAGGCCTTTTGTCATAAGCCAAAAGAAGAACATAATCATCAGGCGGTCTTTGACCGTTCACATGGCAAAATGTATGCTTATTCTTCTTCACGCAGCGCCACAATATCATTAGGAATATACGGGATAAGGCAATATCAGTAAAAAATCTTACGTTTGTATTTAATACAACAAGAAATAAAAATGGAAATACTTAAGGAAGTACTCTTTGTAACAATCCCGGCACTGCTGGTATTACTAACAGCCTACCTGCTTATCAGGAAAACCATTGAGAATGACAGGGAAAAGCGGCGCCATGAGATTATTCTGCAGAATTCAAGCAGCATAACCCCTGTCAGGTTACAGGCTTATGAGAGGCTGACGCTTTTTCTTGAAAGAATATCCATTGAGTCACTTATCATGCGCACCAACAAGCATGGCATGGACGCAAAAAAGCTGCAATCCGCCATGCTCGGCACCATTAGGTCTGAATATGATCATAACCTGGCACAACAGATATATGTATCGCCCCAGGCCTGGGAGGTTATTAAGAGTGCCCGGTCAAATACCATTAAGCTTATTAACACAATAGCTGAAAAGATACCGCCTACCTCAAGCGGATCGGACCTCTCCAAAAACCTGCTGGAAGCAGTGATGGAGATGGACCAGGAGCCGGCCAGGGTTGCCCTCGACTTTCTTAAGGCCGAGATATCCAGGATGCTATAAAAGCTCTATACTTCTCTTTACAAAAGTACTCAGTTTTTCTCCCTTAAGCATATTATTAGCCAGCAGGGCAAGGTCTATAAGTTGCTTTATTACAGGTTTTTTATCTGCAAACTGACCCAGTAGCTCCTTCTTTTTTTCTTCAGCATTGCTCCTTTTTTTCCTGAGGGCTTCCAGCTTATCTTTTTCAGCCTGGGTGATTTCTTCATCCTTCTTACCATCCTGGGCCTTTTCTGTTTCAGATATCTCCTTTTCGAGTGAAGATATTGTTTCAGTCTGCTTACTGATCTTTTCACCCATTTCCTTCTTTATCTCCCCGGCCAGACTTTCAATCATCGGATGGTTGGTATTGATAACCAGGTTAAAGGAATCAGGCATCTCCCCAAAAAAATTCATTCCCCCGCCAAGCTTTGACATATCCTTCATCCGCCTGATAAATTCAGACTGAGTAATTATCACGGGTGAATCGTTCTCACTCATTGCTTCAGTCACAGGGATCAGGCTGTCCTTTCCCTCCAGCTGACTGGAAAAAGCCATTTTCAGCAGCTCCTGCTGCTCATTGTCAAGCTTTGATTCTATCTTTTCTTCTTTTTCAATAAGCTTATCAATGACATCAGAGTCAACCCTTACAAAACG
>CAZGUR010000402.1:0-1769 GCA_964529295.1 uncultured Rikenellaceae bacterium
GAGATGAAGGAGATATTCAAATAAATGATGGATCTAGTGGATTAACTAATGATAGTTGGTTGAAATGGGATTTTACAGGGGATTATCTTGAAGTTGGTCCTGACACCGGAGCTGCTTATTTTAGAGCATATAATAATAATATTGGAGTGTATGCCTCAGGAGGAACTGCATATACTCGTTTACATCCTTTGCAATCGGATAGTGGATCGAATACGTTTTATCTATTCAATACGGCAAATGCTTTGGTTAATGATCCTGTATTGGCTGACTTTCAACATGATGATACTAGTTACTTCAAAATAATGACCACAAGTCGTTCAGTTGATATAAGTGCTAAGGTGGAAAGAGATCACCAAACAATTACATCACATACCACTACTACTCCTGCAAGCAGGGTGAAACATATTGATGTTGACATAGGAGGAAGTAGTGATGGTACGACTTATATTGACCTGGATAATTACGAGAGTGATTATGATGGAAACACGGAAGTATGGATTGCTTATGATATAAGCAATAGCGATCCTTTCGAGACAACCATCACGGTAAGGGATAGTGGCAATTCAACAGTTATTTCAAAATCCGGATTAATTTCAGCCTCAGGAGTGATTGTACTTTTGTGGAGTGCGACACTGAGTGACTGGTTTGTTGCGGTAGATAATTAATATTAACAATTAAAAATTCTTAATCATGGAATTAACAGTAAGAGAACTTTATGTAGCATTTCCGGGAGTCTTAGAAGTATATGACTCACTGGAAAATTTCAAACGCAAATGGGAATTGGCTCCGGCTTTCAAAGAAATCAAAGAAGCAGCTACCATGTTTGAAAGGGAACGGGATAATATTTCCCGGAAGGAGGAAAATGATCATAAACGAATAAGTGAGGTTACCAAGTTATTGGAAGAGAAAATCAAGATCAAAGGAATGCGATTCACCAAAGACGAAGTTGAAAAGTCAAAGGTGAAGGGCAGTTTAATGGTTGATATGATGCAATTTATTGAGTCATGAGGTTAGTATTATTGAATAGAGCTTTAGGAGAATACGGGGTTACTGAAATTCCGGGAGACAAATCCAATCCTGAGATCAATAAGTATTTTGACATCACAGGCCATACGTGGGCAGATGATGAAGTCAGTTGGTGTGGGGCTTATATGAACTGGGTTTGTAAGACGGAAGGATTTCAATATTCCGGAGAACTCACTGCCCGGAGTTGGATGCAGTTTGAAGAAGTAACTGATCCAAAACCAGGAGATATTGTCATATTTTGGCGAGAAGATCCTAATAGTTGGAAAGGTCATCTTGGATTCTGGATTCGTAAACAGGATAGCGTGATTTGGACGCTCGGTGGAAATCAGGGCAATATGGTTCAAATCAGTGATTATCCCGCCTACAGACTTTTGAAAGTAGTCAGGCCACAATATATAGTAGAATGAAACGTTGGTTAATTATATTACTATTGATGACGGCTTGTAGTCCGGTTAAACGGTTGGCAAGGATCTACGAGCGTAATCCTCACTTACAACCTACCACAGAAGTGGATTCTGTTATGATAAGGGATAGTTTGATTATATATCAAGACACCGTTATTTACATTCCCATCGAACCGGATACCATCTATGAATATGATACGATTACCGAACAGGTGATTATCAATCCTCAGATTCCTTCCGACACCGTTACTGCTGAAAATTATTACAGTATCGCCCGGAGTTGGATTTATAATCGCAATTTGAATCTCACTTTAATCACTAAAGACACTACCCTGAGAT
>CAZGUR010000403.1:0-1747 GCA_964529295.1 uncultured Rikenellaceae bacterium
AAAAAGTTAGGTATGGTTGATGATACATCTGCGAGAGACCGTATTTCGTGGTCTGCTATAGCACCTGAAGAGATCAATGATACAGATGCCGGCAGTTCCTTGAGGCTCAGATTATGCTTTGATGCTTCCACGGATACCTCGCCGATATCCATCTCGGGTATTTCCGTGGTATCCGCAGAAAGTATAATATTCTGTGATCTCAAGGATCCTGTCAGTAATATACACAGGACAAACAAATATATTTTTTTATTCATTACCGTTAGTTTAGCTGGTTAGAAATTGATCGTCTTTTAACACCGCATATTAACAGTCACCCCTGTGATTCAAGTGGTGATAAAGAATGATACAAAACCAAATAGTGCAAATGCGGATAACTGAAACAAGAACTAAACAGCGGGGGGTGGTCTTGAAAGGATGGAAAAGTACAGGAGATGATCCGGTACTGCTTCATGGAATAATAAAACCCTTGTCTTATTCAGCGAATGATTATCGGCCGTGGGCTTATGATCCGATACGCCGGTGAAATAATCCGAATAATGAAACGATGCCGGGTTTCTGTTTTCAGTTCCGGAATTATAGCTTATGTTTTTTTCCTGATCTCCTTTAACAGCATTGTCATTCTGCTTTTTTGCTTCCAGCCTGTTATATGACAGCAGTCCAAAAGAAACAAGGTATATAGCGGCAAAGGCTATATAAACAATATTCATTGAAAAGAAACCGAACTGAAACATGCCGCGAATATACGTGTTTTTTATTTCACAGCTAAGAAACATGATAATTGTTAGATCAGTCCCATTAATTTAGAGCTGTTCTAAAGATTAATATCATCCATAGCCGATCGTTTCTTTTATTTTGCAAATAAAAAATACTATTTTTAAGTTTAAGTTATTGGAACAAAAAAATAAAAAATCATGAAAAAGATTTTAGTCTCCGGCTTAATTATTGTTTTGTTATTCACTGTCAGCAGCCATAAAGCACATTCCCAGACCATTGGACATGATCACGAATTCACTGTTGGAGCAGGTTTTGTCACAACAGACCAGATATTGGGTGTCTTTATTGATATTGTAAGAACCCTTGGCACACTGGGTAATGTACAGAGTGATAATGTTAATTTTACCGGTGCCCTGTACTTAAACTACAAATATTACTTCACACCCCGACTTGCGGCCGGACTGTCTGTAGTTACAGATAAAGCAAGGGGTGACCTTGTAAATAATGACAATGAGGTCCTTGGCAGCTTTGACAGAAGGGCCTTTACCCTTGCACCGGAGGTGTCACTTTCATATGTCAACAGAAAGTCATTCAGGATGTACGGGCTGATAGGTGCGGGTTATACATTTGGCAGCGAGAAATCCACCAATGAGCTTGGGGAGGATAATTACACTGCTGACTATAACCATTTTAATTTCCAGGTCAGTCCCCTTGGATTCCGCCTGGGTAAGCAGATAGGGGCCTTTGCCGAGATAGGCTTCGGTTATGAGGGTATACTCAATGCCGGGATAAGCGGTTATTTCTGATCAAGAAACCTTAGTTTAAAGGATATACCCCCGTAAAACACTTTCAGGTCAAGGCTGGTAAGACCGCTTACGGGTAGCTTGATAAATGGTTCAAAAAGTAAATTATTTTTTTCTCCCAGTGGCATTGAATAGCCCGCTGACAGGTTTGCCAGTCCCATAAAGTCGACATGCGAGAATGCACCGTAATTACTTTCTACATCCACCAGGGAGGAATTCCTTTCATAGGA
>CAZGUR010000404.1:0-1045 GCA_964529295.1 uncultured Rikenellaceae bacterium
GGTGCAAAACCCCGGATATTAAAAAACAGAAAAACATTTGTCATGAAAAAATTTAATATATACATAATTATGCTTCTGCTTTCTGCAGTTGCTGTCTCCTGTTTCGAAGAAAATGAATTCCGGATACCGGATGACATGGCGTGGGTCGGATTTGAAGAAAGATCAATTCGTCTTAAAGAAGATTCGGGACTTGGACTAAGTGTTAATATACTTATATCCTCAGCCCCTCTTGATCAGGATTTGACCATAAATTATTCCGTCAGCTCGGATGACGCAACTGAAGGAGTTGATTACGAACTACCTGCAGGATCTGGAACAGTAGTGATACCTTCCGGAAGCAATTCCGTTGAGGTTCTGCTCATTGAATCTGTTATTAATAATGAAAATATTACAGGTGACCGCCTGGTAGTATTTGAGATTACTGATGCTGATGGGTTCGACCTGGGAGGGCCTGATGGTGAATATGGGGAGGTATTATATGTAGATCTTCTCGAAGATGATTTTACAATATTTGGGTACTCCAGTTTTGAAGATGTTGATATTAACGGCTGTTGGGAGTGGTATTATAAACCAGGCGGACCAGATCCAGAATTAGTAAATAATTATGGTGATGGTGATCCTGATGATGCACCGGTTGATTTTACTGCAACAGGTGATGAACTTGGCTTCGATTCATCTTTTGATCCCACCGATGTAGGTGATGATGGTTGGGAAATAATGGGGGTGACTGATGGAGATTTCAGTACAGAGGATGATGGAGTTTATCCTATAAAGCACGGAACACAGGCATATGCTGCCAGTGATCTTGATGGAACCCTGGAAATTGTATTTGATGAAGTAACTGTTCCTGGCGATGCACAGCTACTTGTTCTTGATATGGCTGTTTATGCTGCATTTCTTGATGGAGGAAACTATGATGAAGATGAATTTATTGAACTTGTCTGGAGAACCTCCCAGGGTGATGAGGCTGTCACAGGTATAATTAAATTAGAAAATGATGGCTTTGCAACTTATAATACCGATGATTTTGTGGGTTATGATCAAT
>CAZGUR010000404.1:1055-1744 GCA_964529295.1 uncultured Rikenellaceae bacterium
GATACCTCTTTCCGGTATCGTAAGTGCACCTTCAACCGGACGGCCGGTAGTCAGGATCAAGAATGATAATAATGATGATATGACCTTAATTGATAATATTGTCGTTAAAGGCTTTTAGGAATCCATATATAATCATTATTTTCCAGTGTTAATAATAAAAATCAATTGGTCCTTTATTGCCGGGGCCTTTAAAGAGGTCCCGGTATTAAAGGGTTAAAATTAAATAACTTATACTATATTTCAATGGTTAAAATATCAGACAGGGTTACAAACTCTAAACAGTCATCAACAGTTGGTATTGCCGATATCGCATCCCGGCTGAGGGAGGAAGGAAAGGAAGTTTATGACTTTTCAGCTGCAAGGGCCTTCGAACCAACTCCTCCTTATATTATTGACGAAGCTGTCAGGGCTATGCGGGAAGGAGATACTCACCAGACCATGGCCAGGGGAACAACCGAATACAGGAAGGCAATTGCTATTAAACTGAAGAGAGAGAATAAAATAGATGCAGATCCGGAAAAGGAAATTATCGCTACAATGGGCGTAAAACAGGGTCTGACGATAAGTTTTCTTGCACTTATAAACCCCGGTGATGAAGTAATAATAGAAGACCCATGCTTTCCAAGCTATAAACAGCTTATAAGCTACCTGGGAGGAATTCCTGTTCCCGTACCGCTGAGGGCAAAGAA
>CAZGUR010000405.1:0-1729 GCA_964529295.1 uncultured Rikenellaceae bacterium
TATCTTCTCGTTCTGTTTTCCTGTTCACTTAAATCCCAGGAATGGATCAGGGTTTTGGGCGAAGGCATAGATGTGAGTGCTTGATATATAATCGAAGATTATGATAAAGGATACCTCGTTGTAGCACATGCCACAAGTTATAAGTATACTTACCTTATCAAAATCGATATTAATGGCTATAAATTGTGGGATAAGTATTTCGGGAATGGCAGTTATTTTAATGTCCCTTGTAACATTGAAATAACCCCAGATAGTGGATACATCATCGCCGGGACGATAGGAAAGTACGGATCGTACGATGCTTATATTCTGAAACTAAATTCCTGCTATGAGAAAGAGTGGTGCAAGGTACTCTATAACCCTGATCAAATGGATTATGGTAGAAAGGTCAGGCCTCTTCCGGGGGGAGGTTTTATCCTGATCACCGCCTATTATGAGGGAATTGAAGCAGGTGAGCGATTGCATTTGCACAAATTCAATGAAAACGGGGATTTGCTCTGGCAGGTCCCCTTCATCAGCAGTGATCCATTGAGTATCAACGAAGAGGGAAACGATTTACATGTTGTCAATCAAAATGAATATTTAATTTCAGGATATTGTTTTCATCCAAACCCCGGACAAACAAATCCTGTCATTATGAGACCACTAGTCGTAAAGTTTGACAGTTCAGGTAACCAAATATGGGATTTGACCTACGGCATCGATTCGAATTTTTATGGAAAAGCTATAAGCACTGCTCATGACACATTAGGTAATTCGTATAATGTTGGTTTTCACAAGAAGGTCACCGGGGGAGAGACCATATCTCTTGTCAAGGTCAGTGATGATGGTGATGAGTTATATGATGCCGATCTACTCGAAGGCAGTTTTTATTCCGCTCAGGCAAATACAATTAACTGGTCTAGTGACACGACATTCATTCTGGCAAGTCACTGGAAGGAGGGGTTTGAAATTCCACATCATAATGGATTTCTCTTGATCGATACCCTGGGCAACCTGATCAAGCAGAAAGAAGTGTTCACTACGTCAAATACCATCGTTTCAACAGCTAGAACTTTTGATAATAAGTTTGTTTCAGTGGCGCTGCATTATGATGGCAATTGGGATATTTATGCTTATAAGCTAAATGACAGCCTGGAATACGACACTATACACACAGCGACATTCGAATACGATTATCGCTGTCCATATCCTGTGGCAGCAGACACTACTGAACTCGATTGCGATTTTCTGGTATACCAGGAAGAACCCGTCATGCCCGAGATAAGCGAAGAGATCCTTATTTATCCTAATCCTGCATCAACAGAGGTAACCATCGATGTCAGCCCGTTCTCAGAAAAGTGCACAGGTTATCGTCAGCTTGAGATCCTGGATATATGGGGCAGGTCGTGGTTACGAAAGAGCATCCCAAGGAATGAAGAAAAGCTTTCCATCAATGTAGCGCATTACCCAGCTGGTATGTACCTTGCAATAATGAGATGCGGAAACCAAATTACCATTAGAAATAAGTTCATCATAAACATCAGTCATTAATTCAAGGGAAAAACTACCGCTAACACGGACGGCAGCCGGCCATGCTCTTTAGCTCTTTGAAAAGCTTTTACTCAGCCGAAAAATAAAGTATCTTTAACCAGTATAATCAGAAAAGAACGGCCGCACGGCGGCTGCCGCCGGCCGTTACCCAACATAATTGAATTTTCACTATATTTATAGACCCAAGCCAAAGCCA
>CAZGUR010000406.1:0-1729 GCA_964529295.1 uncultured Rikenellaceae bacterium
TACCCAGGGTATAAAGGTTATCCAGCACCAGCCTTACCGACCTGTAGAGCCTAATATTATTCCCGTATTCCAGTGCCAGGGACTGCATAACACTGTCGAGTCCAGCCCCCAACGCCGCTTCCAGTTCATCTGCCGGCTTTTTACCGGAAAAATATTTACCCTGCTCCACGGCAGCCTGAACCGCGTTATAGCTGCTCTGAGGGATATTATCCACTGCCTCCGAAAGAAATTTCCGTATTGACCGGCTTTTGAGGTACAGCATATCCTCTTCAACATTATTACTGTCCAGTATATACAGGGCCTGTTCAGCCAGGTCTTTTAACCGCGATCTGAAAGCAGCGGCAAACTCATTCATATCAACTATTGCTTCCTTTATACTGTCCTTATCCTCATTTATATAGCCCTTGTCCTGCAGCAGACGGTATTTCTCCCTGAATATCTCCCGGCCAAGTGACAGTATTTTCCTCTTCAGATCCCAGCTCTTGCCCTCAAGCACCTCCCTGTGCCCGAACTCGATAAGCCATTCCAGCAGTCTGTCATTATCCCCGGCATCCATCAGCAGGCCGTCAACGGCCTGCAACAAGAGCATATCCGGGTCGAGGATAATGTTGAATCCCGACTGGAGTCCGGATTCACGGGCAAATGAGCGTAAGACCTTCTGGAAAAAACTATCTATAGTGCCAACGGAGAAACCTGAATAATCATGAAGCAGGTTTTTAAGTATGGATGAAGCATCATTCTTGATCTTTTCGCTGCTTCTTCCCGTTGAAGAGGCTATAAGCTCCGAATATTCAGATTTATGTCCGCCCGCCAGCAGGTAAAGGTTATGGAGTATACGCTCCTTCATCTCTGCCGTAGCCTTGTTGGTAAAGGTAACTGCAAGAATATTACGATAACTTTTAGGATCCCTGAAAAGGGATAAGAGGTATATGCCGGCAAGCTTAAATGTTTTACCCGACCCTGCTGATGCTATATACCTTGTAATAGTTCCTGTTCCCATGAGAAAGATAAATATACCTATTTTTCAGATCAGGGCCGACAAACAGCCTGCATATTTACTAACATATCAAGTGTTTTTTGTAATTTCCCTCTGTAAATCGTTTAGTATTATTCACCAGCTTATTAAGACTTTGGCGGGCAACTATCCCCTGAAAGCATAATAATGATAAATATTACTGCTCTATGAAAATCACTTACAGGAAAGCAAACAGTAAAGACACAGCCCTCATTCTCACCTTTATCAGGGAGCTGGCGGAATATGAGAAAATGGGCAACGAGGTTATTGCATGCGAGAAGGACCTTGAAAAGACATTATTCGGTGAGCATCCCCGCGCAGAGGTTGTTTTTGCGGTAGCGGACAGACAGGAAGCCGGCTTTGTACTGTTCTTTCATAATTACTCCACCTTCCTGGCCAGACCGGGCATCTATATTGAAGACCTGTATGTAAAACCCGCATACCGGGGTAAGGGTCTGGGTAAAGGCTTACTCTCATATATTGCTTCACTGGCCATTGAGAGGGGATGCGGAAGGGTCGAATGGTGGGTGCTCAAATGGAATCCTGCCCGCAAATTTTACGAAAGCCTGGGAGCAAAGGCAATGGATGAATGGATGGTATACAGGCTCAGCGGTGACAGCCTATCGGACCTGGCTATGAACAGCTGAAAGAATTGCTGAAAGAATAGCTGAATGAATAGCTGAATGAACTGCTGAATGAACTGCTGAATGAACT
>CAZGUR010000407.1:0-1706 GCA_964529295.1 uncultured Rikenellaceae bacterium
TTATTTATAGCCTCTCCTTTATCCACTTATGAGGTTCAATCTGGTCAATAAAGTCCTTTTATTCTTCGGTGAATTCCTCGTAAAAACCTCCTTTTTTCGCGAGGTAAGATAAACTGTGTGAATGGGGCGCTGTTTCTGATTTCAAGGACGAGTAATAGGACTTGAATACTTTCTCAATGGTTTGGTGACACATGAAACCGACATATAAATACCTCTTGCTCTTGAGCATAGCCAATGCGGTTTCCAAGTCGTAATCTGAAAGATCTAGCCAGTATTTAGCTTTATCGTCCATATTCAAAATGATAGTTATCCAAAGATAATCAATCAGTCCGATTTCCTGTGACGAATCTGGAGTGCCTCCTGCAGGAGTATATACCCACTTTCATATATGTGTGTGATTCAATGTCCAATCTCACTCCCCCAAATGCAGGTAATAAGGTTTTGCGAATCATACTTTCCTCTATTGTGTGGCTGCGGGTGTCGAACCTTGTAAAGTAGGGTGTCGAACCCTGGTCCAAACCTGAACACTTCCTCTTCTTTGGCTCGTCTTAGGCTCTAATTAAGGCTAAATGAAAACGTAAATGTTTGAATGAATTATTGAACTCCATTGGGACTGATCCTTACAAAAGCAAGTTTATTATTCTTTTTATTTTGGTATTATCAATCCCTTTTTGTTGTTTATTTTAATATGACTCACTTTGATTTGTTTATTTTTATGCATATTTTGGTACCATGAATACCGATAATGGAAGCAAATTAAATCTATTATTGCAGTCTGTACCTAAGGACACAGTCCTACTATCTTCCTGGTTAGTCAGAAATGGATATAGCTCTGACCTACAGAAGGTGTACCGCAAGAGCAATTGGTTGGAGTCAATAGGCTCAGGTGCTATGATACGGAAGGGGGATCATGTTTCATACGAGGGGGCAGTATATGCACTTCAGAAGCAAGCGAACTTATCCGTACATCCGGGAGGCAGAACAGCATTCAGTCTGCTGGGAAAGGCGCATTACCTCGAGCTGGCTCCAAAAAGCGCAACTCTTTTTGGACAGCCGGGAGAACTGCTACCAGCCTGGTTCAAAAAGTATAATTGGGCGATAAATATAAACTTTTATAGCACTTCATTCCTGCCTCCTGATATCGGATTTACAGAGTACGACGCCAGGCACTTCAGTCTCAAAATCTCGGGAGCTGAACGGGCCATGATGGAATGCCTGTACCTGGTGCCCGGGAAACAGGTCCTTTATGAATGCCATGAGTTAATGGAAGGCTTGTCAACGCTAAGACCAAATATAGTGCAGCAACTATTGGAAAGTTGTAACTCAGTGAAAGTTAAGAGACTATTCCTTTACTTGGCCGAGAAGGCTGATCATTCATGGTTTAAATACATAAAGAAGGCGAACATAGATCTTGGGAGCGGGAATCGCAGTATTAATCCTGGAGGTGTATACATACCAGAGTATAAAATAATCGTTGACAAAGCCCTGGAGACACAACAATGAACGATGCATATAAAAAACAGGCAGCACTTGTTCTGAGCGTTCTTCCCGAGATAGCGAAAGAAGATGTTTTTGCCTTGCACGGTGGCACAGCAATAAACATGTTCATTAGAGACATGCCCCGATTGTCCATTGACATTGACCTGACATACACCCCGATTGCGGATCGTAATGTGTCCTTTACCGATATCAATGAGAAACTGGCA
>CAZGUR010000408.1:0-1705 GCA_964529295.1 uncultured Rikenellaceae bacterium
ACCAGTATCCCAAACCACGTGGTTCAAAAATTGGTGATCCCATGTATGAAGAAGTCGTAAAAGATCAGGTTTTAAATTCGGATGATTATCAGTTGTTAGGGCATGGATTGCCTAATTTCACCTTTGGATTGTCGAATACCTTTAGCTATAAAAATCTGGATTTAAATATAATCCTGGATGGAAGTCAGGGTGCATCAAAATATGTTCCTGCATTCAGAAACCAAAGCTGGGTTTCACCGATTGAAGGGAACCTGTCGAAATATGTATATGACAGAGCTGGAGACAGATTTGGAGCAGCAAACCTGGATTATAGCGGGAACAGGCTTGAACGTTCTTCATCCCATGTGTTTGATGCATCCTATGTGAGAATTAAAAATCTGACATTAGGATACCAGTTGCCTCAACGTTTGAGTAATGCCTTGACATTGAATGGCTTAAGGCTTACGCTGAGTGTCCAGAACTTGTATACTTTTACAGATTACCCATGGTATAGTCCACAATCAAATTTCTATAACGGTAGTGCAGGCAGTGCACAATTTGGCGTTGATTATGGATCCTATCCATTATCAAGGACTTATACACTTGGTCTTAACCTAACTTTTTAATCATTAATTTATAATTTGAAAGCTATGAAATACTTTATTAATAGTACCATCATATTTGGTCTGATTTTATTATTGGCCACAGGTTGTGAAGAAGACTTCCTGGACAGGAATGATCCGGGAGATTTGACCTGGAGTAGTCTATACAATACTGAAGATGATTTTATGGCAGCGCTGGCTGGCTGCTATCAGGCTATTCAATCACCTGCTACCACGAATATTTTTCTGGGAGAGATTACCAGCGATAATGTCTATATAAGCAGATATCAACCATCTGGTTCCCTGCCGGATATTGACAAACTTGTCATGAGTGCCCAAAATGGGGAATTGAGTGGTTATTGGTCTGCAAACTACACCGCCATTCAGAGGGTTAATCTTTTGCTTGACAGACTTGCTGATGTTGATATTTTTACGGAAAATATGCGCAATTCCATTACAGCAGAAGCAAAATTTTTAAGAGCATATTCATATTTTAACCTTGTAAGAGTTTTTGGAGGAGTACCCCTCTATGATCAATGGGTTAGTATGGATGAGATTTATGATGTTCCACGATCCTCTGCGGATGATGTGCTTAACCTTGTGATAAGTGATCTTAATGAAGCGAAGAATATCGATAGCTATCGTAGCGCCGATCAACTTGCACAATCCGGAGGGAAAGCAAGTACTGCTGCAGCGAAAACCTTACTGGCAAAAACATATTTATGGAAGAAGGATTTTACAAGTGCTGAGACAACACTGAGTGAATTAGTTAATGGTAATATGGATCTTGTAGAATTATCTGAATTATATGATCCGGATAATCCGTTTAATGATGAGATCATTTTTAGTATTAATTATGAACGAACAGATGGTTTTAGCAGTCCTTTCGTTCATAGTATGACTCCTTATAATTCACCGGAAGGATCTGTTTATCCAAACATACCATCAATGACCGGTAGTGGCTATGGAATGATTGAGCCGTATGTAGCAGCCAAGTTTTCTCCTGATGATAAGCGATCTGAACTTATCGATACATTGATATTTGAAAATCTTGGGATCGTGGATACCAATATATACTGTAGAAAATACGTCGATACCCTTACTACTTTTAATAGTTTGTCAGG
>CAZGUR010000409.1:0-1686 GCA_964529295.1 uncultured Rikenellaceae bacterium
TGGGTGTGAGAGGGCAGGGTACGAAATTCTTTTCCTGTCTTGCTCTACTCGATTAATATGCAAGTTCGATTGCAAAACCTGGAATGGAGATGGAACAACATGAACAATAAGATATAAACATAAAGCAATGAAAAAACTATTCCTGATTACGGTTCTGATTGTCAGTTTTATTTCAGTTACATATTCTCAAGAGTACGGTTGGATTAGTTTAAGCGATGTATTACCCAATGAATCCTTTTCAGATGTTTTTGCTATTGGAAATGAAGTATGGATAACAAGTGGTAGTTCTACTGAACTCTTTTATAGTAATAATGGTGGAAGAACGGAATTTACATCTTACACAACACCTGATGATTTTTTGTGCATACATATGATAAATTCCAGTATAGGATATGCAGGTGCTTACAACGGAGGTGTATACAAAACAGAAAACGGGGGCGCTGACTGGACTTTATTATTCCCGCTTACAGGAGCGGCTGTTAACGATATCAATTTTCCTCCCGGTGGTGGTGAGCCAGGTTATTGCTGTGGTGAAGCCGGAAACATATCCAGTATAACTTCTTCAGGCACAACATCAATGACCAACCTGATCGTTGCTCTGACATCAATTACTTTTCCTGTTTCTTCTTCTGAGGGATGGGTATGTGGAATAGATATAGTTTATTATTACAATGGTACTACTTGGATAGGCCAGGGTGGGCCATCCGGAACACGTAATGGGATACATTTTGTTGATAATAATAATGGTTGGATTGTAGGTTCTGATGGTAATGGCAACGGTCAAATTACCCATACTACTAATGGAGGAGCCAATTGGACCTTACAAACAGATCCTTCGCCATCCAGTGGTTCATGGTCAAAAGTGTTTTTCCTGAATGACCAGGAAGGATGGGCCGGAGGTAATTTTGGAAGAGTACTTTATACTTCTGACGGAGGGGATAACTGGAGCCCTGTAAATACCGGAACAACAAGTCTTATTAGAGGAATTTACTTTACTGCTTCCAATAATGGGTATATTGTTGGTAATAGTGGAAATGCTGTTAAATATGGAGAACTATCGGCTATAGCAAATTATAACGCTAGTTTTGATTTTCAGCTTTATCCTAACCCGGTAAATGAGGTAGTTCGAATTAAATGTCCAGAATTTATTACAAAAAACTGCCAGGTAGAACTACTCGATATGAACGGAATAACGATGATTGAAAAACAATTTGCAGCAGGGCACAGACAAGTAGAAATAGATGTGATAGACCTGAAAAGTGGTGTGTATTTCTGCACCATAAAAACAGACAAAAAAAGCTCCTCAAAGAAACTAATAATTGAATAACCGGCATATAATAAACAGGAATCTAAGCAGTCTGCAAGACCCGGCAATGAGCCTGTGTTGATCTGATTTCCCTCTTATTCTGCTTATTTACCGGCGGTTTTTGCTGTTTCAGGAAGGGCCGGGCCAGGCTTCACTTAATCCAGAATATCCACTTTGGCGGCCGATGGGTGTGGGAGGGCAGGATACGAAATTCTTTTCGTATCTTGCTCTACTCGATTGTTTTTCCTTTCCTTTGCTTTTTCTAAAAACAGCCGTGCAGAAAGGATAATTCGTATAATTCTTCTATCGCAGTTGATTTTAACTTTTATTGCGTTTACTTTTTACTCAGTTAAATTTGGCATTGAAAGGAGCTATCTGTT
>CAZGUR010000410.1:0-1682 GCA_964529295.1 uncultured Rikenellaceae bacterium
CGTTATTGAAAACAGTGAAGGGATGCTGTCGGTCAATTATTCCAAACTTTCTGTGATGCTTGTTAAGTCTTTTCAGGAACAGCAGACAGAGATAGAAGATCTCAGGAGCCAGGTAGACATACTCAGGCAGATGGTTATGCAGATAAGCGAAAGCGAGTAATACCTTTAAGCTAATTCAAACGCAATCGATCTCCTGCCTGCCGGCCAGGCAGGCATTCTCAACCTTTTCTCAAAATCAGAAGGAGGCGCACGGCTTTATTGATATCACTCAGAGCGGTTCAGGCAGCTGGCACACAGCCTGATCTCCGGTCTTATTCTCAGTCTTTCAACGGGGATGTTGCGGTGGCATTTTATGCATACACCAAAACTGTCATCATCCTTCATCTGGAGTATATTCTCCAGCTGTGCCAGCCTGTTGCGGCTGTTCTGTATGCTGGCATCATAGATGCTCTTATTATTGATAGCATCCATTCGTGA
The DNA here is from genome assembly GCA_964529295.1 of uncultured Rikenellaceae bacterium. Classification (GTDB taxonomy): domain Bacteria; phylum Bacteroidota; class Bacteroidia; order Bacteroidales; family VadinHA17; genus UBA9300. The sequence continues at coordinate 478 of CAZGUR010000410.1, forward strand.
TATACGGCCTATGGCACAGTCAGGCTCCACCGGCCGGGTGAATTCCTTCAGCTCCTCAATCTTCTTCTTCAGCTTCACCATCTCCTTTTCGATGATATCCACCAGTTCTTCTTTTTGTTTCTCTGTCATTGCCTCAGTCTTAAAAAGCAAAAATACAATTTTAGCCGGCAAATACCATTCAGGATCAAACAGCCTGTGAGCATAACAAAACCAGCCCCTTCATATTACATTTAAAAATTAATTATTGAATAAGTCATATCTTTATAAAATAAAGGGAAACGTCAAACATTGTATGCCATGGAAACATTAAACAAGATCCTGGAATTTGAAATATTCAGTGTAGGTAAATATTCATTCACTTCCGGCAAGGTGATAACAGCTATACTCATTCTCCTGGTTACCCTGCTGGTTTTAAGGATAATTAAAAAAACACTGTTCCGGAAGAAGGTCCGCAGCAGGGTTGAGCAGGGCAACCTGTTTGCATTATTCCAGATCATTAAATATGTTATATGGATAATCTCCATATTACTGATCATGCAGGCCCTGGGGATTAAGTTAAATGTTATCCTTGCGGGATCGGCGGCCCTGCTGGTAGGGATCGGTCTTGGTTTACAGAACACCTTCAATAATTTTGTATCCGGGATCATCCTTCTCTTCGAAGGATCAATCAGGGTAGGCAATATCCTTGAGATAGACGGTGATGTTGTACAGATGGAAAGGATAGGTATGAGAACCTCATCGGCAAAAAACAGGGATGACATTATTATCATAATCCCTAATTCGATGATAACGAGTGACAAGGTTATCAACTGGAGTCACCAGTCAGAAAAAACAAGGTTCAGGATAAAAGTGGGTGTTGCTTATGGCAGCGATGTGGACCTGGTACTGAAGGTCTTAAAAGAGAGCGCCCTGGAGCATCCCGAGATCCGGGACAAGGAATCAATAAATGCAAGGTTTATTGACTTCGGCAATTCCTCTCTTGATTTTGAATTATTGTTTTACAGCAGTAATGTCTTCAGGATAGAAAACCTGAAATCAGATATCAGGCAGATAATAAACCGGAAATTCATCGAAAACAAGATCACAATCCCCTTCCCCCAGGTAGACCTGCATTTCAAGTCGGATAACACGGGGTATTTTAATAAGAAGTAAACTGAAAATCAGGAAAATGGATAGATTCGCAAAGATCAAAATAAGGGAGAAAA
>CAZGUR010000411.1:0-1677 GCA_964529295.1 uncultured Rikenellaceae bacterium
GAATTCCGTTTAAATTTATGTGAACCGGAACAAATTAAATCACTCAAGTTTCCTAGTTGATAAATTGTTGATAATGAAGTAAATAAAAAACAAAAAAAGTTGCATGTCTTAGCCTAAAAAGCTATATTTGAATTAGTTACAAACAAATAACGACATGCAACACAATAAAGTTACAGATAATCTGGGTGAATTTCAAAAATTTATTGATAGTGACAGCAAAGCAGGCATGTGCCTGGAGGATACAATCAGGTTCTTTGACATACAGCGCATATTTGGACGGTTTGAATCTGTCAAGCAAAGCGGCCTAAGGGTTACGATGATTATGAGTACCTTACTGATAATGTTGTTTTACCGCAGCAGAAACATCCATAGTTATTTTTCCAGACAACAAGGGAGACAACTGGAAAGGGACGGGAGCAAGAACCCCTATTATGACTTGCTGGGTAATGAGCATATCAACTGGCGCTCGTTGCTGTATTTGTTTGCAAAACGGTACTTAAGCCTGTCAGGTAGGATAGCTGCACATAGCGATAAGACCAGGGCTTTGATATTCGATGATAGTCCGATAGAGAAGAGCGGTAAGAAGATAGAGGCGGTAAGTAAAATGCATGATCATGTTACCGGCCGTTATTTATTCGGATACAAGCTACTTGTATGTGGGTATTGGGATGGTTCCAACTTTATTCCTGTTGATTTTTCCCTTCACCGCGAGCGGGGTGGTGAACTTGACAAGGCACGGGACAAGCGCAACCGTGCCCGTAGGAAGGCCAGGCAGGCAGAGGCTGTTTATCGGGAGCACAGAGCACAACACCTGGAGAAAAGGGCCGTACTCAACTCTTTGAATGATGAAATGGATGCAACATCAAAGAAGAGTGTCGAATTGGAATATATGAAGCAGGTTAAGCGGGTATCCCGTTCAAAAAAGAATCAGTCAGCCCTCCGTAAGAGCATGATGTTGGCCCAGGCTATTCTGGAAGAAAAGGAAGAGATAGTCAACAGGACAGAGAAGAAAGCACCACTGTACGGACTGCCCCCTTCCCAGCGGAGAAAGCAGTATAGAAAAAACAGGGATAAAAGCAGTTCCGGGTACCAGCGCAGATCGGAGGCAGACATGAGCAAAACCCAAAGTGTACTCAATATGTTGTCAAGGGCAGTAAAAAGAGGCTTTGAATTTGATTATGTTCTGTTCGACAGTTGGTTCTTCTCTAAAGAGATACTTACCCGCATTGAGTCGTTCCGCACCAAAGGCATTAAGCTTATTGCAATGGTCAAGATGGGAAAGAGCTTATACCGGGATTGTCTGAGTGGAAAAGAAATGAATGCAACTGCATTAAGAAAACGGTACCGGGATAAGGTAAAACGAAATCGCAAGTATAATGCCAGATACATTAAGGTTCCTGTCTTGTATGATAAGCGCAGGGTAAACCTGTTCTTTGTAAAACTGGGATCAGGGAATAAGTGGAAAGCCTTTATCACCACTGATCTGGAGATAGCATTTAACAGGCTAATGGAGACGTACCATATCAGATGGAGCTGCGAAGTGTTTTTCAAGGACGGAAAACAGCACTTACAACTTGGCAAATGTCAGTGTAATAACTTCGATTCGCAGATCGGCACCACCACCCTGGCCATGATGCAGTATATGATGCTGCTACTGTATAAGCAGATGCACTACGG
>CAZGUR010000412.1:0-1669 GCA_964529295.1 uncultured Rikenellaceae bacterium
TCAGTGAGATACTCCTCGTATCTTGATGCCATATAAAAAGCAAAAGCAAATATATCAAGTATGAATCCTGCCTCCGGTGGTTGCTGATAAAACAATGGTACACCATCTAAATGTGCAACCCATATATCCTGTTTTCTTATCCCTTCCTCAAACAGCAATTTTTCAGGTTGGATAAATATCCCGCCTACCCGGCGATCATCAGAATAATTAATAAGCGGAATGTTATCATCAGGAGAACTGGTAATAATATAGGACAGCCCGAGGATATTACCCAGGACAAGATCTACGGCATAAGATAACCTGTTTGTACTCTCAAAGGGAGTATAAACCTGGATATCGTAATGCATCTTTTTAAGATTACTCTTCATAATATTTCTGCCTTACCGGCATATAAATTATTATTTTCAATCCATAAAATAATATTCCTTATTTGTCAGAAGGTACATATTTTATGTAACCGCATCATCGGCGGTGTCATATGACTGATACAAATTATTCGTTACAGTTTTTTCAATCTCCATCACTGCTTTCAGCACCTCCCAATAGCTGTTATACAGCGGAGCTAATCCCAAACGTATATTGTCAGGCGGACGGAAATCAGGGATAACAACATAATCGCCTGTATTTTCATCGATAAGACTTTTGCATATCCCGTATCCTTCACTGTGTTTTATTGATATATGAGAGCCCCTTTCATTATCCCTTTCAGGTGATCCCAACTCAAACCCCAAAGGTTCAAGGATATCATGGAACAGTTCGAGCAAAAAAGCGGATAAGCCCAGGCTTTTCTTTCTGATATTGTCCATACCTGCTTCAAGCAATATGTCAATTGCCGGTTCCAGTGTTGACAATGACAGTATATTCGGAGTACCGGTCATATATTTACGTGCCCCCCGGGCAGAACGGTAATCCAGACTGAATTCAAAGGGTTTATGCTCACCCAGCCATGCCCATATAGGTGATACCAGAGAATCCTGAATTCTCTTGCTGACATATAGAAATGCAGGTGATCCCGGTCCGCCGTTCAGGTATTTATAGGTACATCCAACGGCCATATCGGCACCGGCACTATGAAGATCTATCCCGACCGCACCGGTAGCATGACTGAGATCCCAAATAACCAGGGCACCTTTTTCGTGGGCATAATCACTTACCCTTTTCATGTCATACATAAATGCACTCCTGAATGATACATAACTGAGAACCACAACTGCGGTATCCTTATCTATTTTTTCGAAAAGAGAACTGTAGTCAACCCTTACACCGTCAGTGCTGTGTGCCAGCTCCAGAAAAAGATTATCATTTTCGTCATTTATAACACCCTGGATAACATAAATATCAGAAGGAAAATTCAGATCATCACTTACAATTTTTTTCTTCCCTGTCTGCATCCTTATTGCTGCCCTGAGAAGCTTATACAGGTTTACGGATGTGGAATCACATACAGCCAGCTCCTCAGCGCTGCATCCCAGGAGCTGCGACAGCTTAGCGGAGACTCTCTGAGGCATCATCCACCAGTTCTCATTCCAGCCCCTGATAAGGCGCTTACCCCAGTCATGTGACATAATTTCCGTAACGGCTTTTTCGCTGCTCAGCGGCATCATGCCAAGGGAATTGCCATCAAGGTATATTAAGTTATCATGCGTTTTAAAGCGGGACCTGTAATGCC
>CAZGUR010000413.1:0-1650 GCA_964529295.1 uncultured Rikenellaceae bacterium
TTTTTTATTTGTTTTTTTTAAAAAAACGGCCTTTAAAGATGTGCTGAGTGTGGGAAACGGCTATTATCATGTGGCAGTCTGCATAGTAATGACAATAGTTATTATCTTTGCAAGCTATGGCAGCACAATATATAAAATTATACGAAGAGAATCCTAATCCCAAACAGATACGGCAGGTTGTTGATGTGCTTGATAATGAAGGTATAATAATTTATCCCACTGACTCAGTATATGCTATGGGCTGCAGTGTGGAGGCGCCAAAGGCAATGGAGAAGATAGCAAGGTATAAGGGACTCGATCCTTCGCGCCCGGATATGTCACTTATCTTCCATGACCTGAGCCAGCTTGCCCGTTACACCATTATACGGGATAATAATATTTTTAAACTGATAAAGAGGAACACACCCGGACCTTTTACATTTATACTACAGGCTAATAGCATGATACCCCGTATGTTCAGGAACAAGAAGAAGACAGTGGGCATACGTATACCTTCAAATAATATTATCCTGGAGCTGGTGAAAGAGCTGGGAAGCCCTATTATCACCACCTCGGTGCATGATACTGATGAGATAATTGAATATACCACTGATCCCGAGCTTATTTACGAAAAGTACAGGGATTTTGTTGACCTTGTTATTGACGGCGGTTTTGGTAATAATGAGCCTACAACCGTTATTGACTGCACCGGTGATGAACCATTGATAATACGGGAAGGTATTGCTCTGCCGGCATGAGATTGGGTGATCAGTTCCTGTAGAACCATTTTGAGAAGAGTACAAGCACGGTGAACAGCTCAAGGCGTCCAAGCAGCATAAGGAAGGAGAGAAACCATTTTCCAGCTGCCGGGAAATGTGCATAATTCATTGTGGGACCTACCTTTCCCAGTCCGGGCCCAATATTACCCAGTGTTGCTGCCACCGAGCTGAAAGATGTGGTCAGGTCGTATCCCATGGCTGCTATTATCATAGCACTCACTCCGGTTATCAGAAAATAAAAAACGATAAAAGCCAGTACATTATACAGTATATTCTGCGGTACGGCTCTGTGGTTGAGCCGGACGGGTATCACTGCATTGGGGTTTATCAGTCGCCTCAGTTCCTGCCTGCTGTTTTTTACCAGCAGCAGCAGCCTGACCATTTTTATGCCACCTCCTGTTGATCCTGCCGAGCCGCCTGTGAACATAAGAATAAACATTATCAGTATAAGGAAGGGTCCCCATAAAGCATAATCCGATGTTACATACCCTGTTGTTGTAACGATGGACACAACCTGGAAGGCTGCATGCCTGAAGGAGGCTTCCAGCTCATAGCCATGACTGAAATGGAGCATTGCACCCACTCCAAGTGTGAACACCAGGAGGAAGCCTGTATAAAAAACAAACTCTTCATTCTCGATTATCTTTCTGAAGCGTCCGTGCAGTCCCAAATATGCCAGTGCAAAATTGGTGCCTGCTAACACCATGAAAATAATGATAACATAATGGATAAAGGGGTTTCCGAAAGCGGCTATGCTGGCTGTCTTTGTTGAGTAACCGCCTGTAGCCATGGTGGTGAAGGAATGGCATATGGCATCGAAGGCGCTCATTCCTCCTATTTTCAGCAGTATAGCTTCTGTTACCGTAAATATCAGGTATATTGACCAGAGACG
>CAZGUR010000414.1:0-1633 GCA_964529295.1 uncultured Rikenellaceae bacterium
ATAAACACTGATGGACAGTCCTGACAGCCTTAAGCTGACTGCCCTGAGGAAACACGCTTCTTTCGCCTGCATTTTTTTCATTATGTGTGACTATTTGTCATAACAGGCTATTTGGCATGAGCTTTGAAAATGAGCTCATGTACAAATGTCAAACAATTAAAATATACGAAAATGCAGAAAGGTAAAATCGGAGTTACAACTGAGAATATTTTTCCAATAATCAAGAAGTTTCTATACTCTGACCATGAAATATTTATCCGTGAGCTGGTTTCAAACGCGGTGGATGCAACACAAAAGCTCAACACCCTGGCATCGGTGGGTGAGTATAAGGAAGAGCTTGGTGATACCACTATCAGGGTGTCTTTTGATAAGAAGAAAAAAACAATAACAGTATCGGACTATGGAGTGGGTATGACAGCCGATGAGGTAAAAAAATACCTGAATGAGATAGCATTTTCAAGTGCCAATGATTTCCTTGATAAGTATAAAGAACAGTCAAATGCAATAATCGGGCACTTTGGACTGGGCTTCTATTCATCTTTCATGGTGGCCGACAGGGTGGAGGTGATAAGTAAATCATGGAAGAAAGATTCACCGGCAGTTAAATGGACCTGTGACGGGAGTCCTGAATATACAATAGAGGAGACAGAAAGGGAAAGGGTCGGTACCCACGTTATCCTGCATATGGATAAGGAATCGGAAAGCTTCCTTGATGAGTCGAAGATTGAAGAACTGCTGAAGAAATACTGCAGTTTCCTGCCTGTTGAAATAGCTTTCGGAAAGGAAAAGGAATGGAAAGATGATAAATATGTTGATACGGGTAAGGATAAAATAATCAATAATACCAGACCGGCATGGACAAGGATGCCGGCTGACCTGAAAGAAGAAGACTATAAGTCTTTCTACAGGGAGCTGTACCCCATGGCTGATGAGCCGCTGTTTCACATTCACCTGAATGTTGATTATCCTTTTAACCTTACCGGGATACTGTATTTTCCAAAGATCAAGAATAATATTGAGATACAGAAGAACAAGATACAGCTCTACTGTAACCAGGTTTTTGTGACCGACTCGGTTGAAGGTATTGTTCCGGAGTTTCTTACCCTGCTGCATGGGGTGATAGATTCACCTGATATACCTCTTAATGTATCGCGCAGCTACCTGCAGAGTGATTCCAATGTAAAAAAGATATCCAGTCATATAAATAAAAAGGTGGCAGAAAGGCTTCATGAGATCTTTAAGGAAAGCCGTGAGGATTTTGAAAAGAAGTGGGATGACCTGAAGCTCTTTATTGAATATGGAATGATAACGGAAGAGAAGTTCTATGACAGGGCGCTCAAGTTTGCATTATTTAAGAATACTGATGGTAAATATTTTACCTATGATGAATATGAAAAGATAATAAAGGAGAACCAAACGGATAAGAATAAAACCCTTATCTACCTTTATGCTACCGATAAAGATGCACAGTATAGCTATATAGATAAGGCTAAGGCCAAAGGATATGATGTATTGCTGATGGACGGGGACCTTGAGTCGCATCTTATCAATCACCTGGAATCAAAGTTTAAGGACAGCCGTTTTGTAAGGGTTGACTCTGATGTCATTGATAAGCTTATTGAAAAAGAAGAAA
>CAZGUR010000415.1:0-1623 GCA_964529295.1 uncultured Rikenellaceae bacterium
AATGAAGTAATAATACAAAAGTAATACATTTATTACTTTATTTTAAACTTGTCGCTCTCGCAATCTGATCGGTGCGCATGCCTTAAGTACAACACCCAGCTTCCCGTACTTTCGCTCACTTTGCTTCATATAATCTTGTGCCATATTTATCAGATAGATTTCTTGTAGATTTTATATCTTTGGGTTTATATGGACAAGAAATTGAAATTAGTGGTTCTTTCGGGGGCCGGTATGAGTGCTGAGAGTGGGATACGCACTTTCAGGGATATGGGCGGACTCTGGGAGGAATATGATGTGATGGAGGTGGCAACACCGGAAGCTTGGCATGACAACCCGGAGCTGGTGCAGCGCTTTTATAACGAGAGGCGTAAGCAGCTGCTCGATTGTAAACCCAATAAGGGTCACCTGGCCCTGGCGGAGCTGGAGAATGATTTTGATGTGCATATCATAACACAAAACGTGGATGACCTGCACGAGAGGGCGGGCAGCAGCAAGGTGCTGCACCTGCATGGCGAGCTGATGAAAGCACAGAGCTCGGCCGATCCGCACCTGGTGTACGAGATTGACGGATGGGAGCTTAAGATAGGCGATATGTGTGAGAAAGGAAGCCAGCTGCGTCCCAACGTGGTGTGGTTCGGTGAGCCGGTGCCTGCCATACCGGAGGCGGCACGGATAACAGCTGAGGCTGGAATATTCGTGGTGATAGGCTCGTCGCTTAATGTGTACCCGGCGGCGGGACTCATAGGCTATGCCCCTGCTGAGGCCTCGCTGTGGCTTATCGATCCTGAGAATGTGGTGGCACCCGTTAACAGGCACGTGGAGGTGATAAAGGAAAAAGCGGGCCGTGGCGTTGAACTTTTGAAGCGCCGTTTGTTAGATAAATATGGAAAAGAATAGAAAGATCATTATTGGCGTCACCGGCGCCAGCGGTGCCATTTATGCACAGACACTGCTCGGGCAGATTGAAAGCCTGGAGCATAAACCGGCGGAGACAGCCCTTGTATTCAGCGATAATGCTAAGGATATATGGAGGTATGAGCTGGGATCCGAGCCACCGGCTGAGGGTAACGGCCTCTTCACCGTATATGAAAATAATGATTTCTACGCTCCCTTTGCCTCGGGCTCATCCAGATACGATACCATGATAATATGTCCTGCTTCCATGGGAATGACCGGACGCATAGCCGGAGGCGTGTCGGATGACCTTATCAGCAGGGCCGCCGATGTGATGCTGAAGGAAAGAAGGAGGCTGATACTGGTACCACGCGAGACGCCCTATAACCTTATACATATAAACAACATGAAGCTGCTGACAGAGGCAGGGGCCATCATACTGCCGGCCACGCCATCCTTCTATTCGCGTCCGGATACAATAAAGGAGCTGGTAATGACCGTTACCTCCAGGATTCTCGACCTTGCCGGCTTCGATGCCGACACCCAAAGATGGGGTGAAAAAAACAATCAGCAGTAGCTCTTTAGGATTTTTATGATATAATATTCGCAATTCGCGAATTGCAATTTATGTGCTTTATTTTGTTTCTGCCATTTTTTTCTTTGTATTCATCAAACTTGCATTTCTAAAATGTCTGTTCACCCCATTTTTTAATCTATATGGACGATTAA
>CAZGUR010000416.1:0-1622 GCA_964529295.1 uncultured Rikenellaceae bacterium
GACCTGCCTGATAAGCCTGTAATACGGGCCCTGGCTGATAATGTAACCGATACAATAAGAGGCACCACGCTGGAGGAGAACGGAGCCTCGGTGGCTACAATAGAACATGTGCTGGCATCATTCTACGGGATGAACCTTGATAATGTACTGGTTGAGATAGATGGCCCGGAGGCACCGATTATGGGTGGGAGTGCCATGAAGTTTGTAGAGGCTATTGAAAAGACAGGTATTATTGAGCAGGAAAGGCTCAGGAACTATTTTGAGGTTAAGGAAAAGATAGTCTATTCAGAGGAGGAGCATGGTGTTGACCTTATCATATATCCGGATGATCATCTCAGTATAAATGTGCTTATTGACTACAATTCAAAGATACTGGGCAACCAGTATGCTGTGCTGGACAGAAAGGATGATTTTGTTAAAGAGATATCGGGCAGCAGGACTTTTGTATTCTTTCATGAACTGGAGCCACTGTTCAAGGCCGGCAGGATAAAGGGCGGCGACCTGGATAATGCCATAGTGATACTCGAGAAAGAGGTTGACCAGTCGGAGATAGACCGCATAGCAAAGATGTTTAATAAACCCAATATCACCGCCCATAAAGAGGGGATACTCAATAATACGGCTCTGCGTTACCCCAACGAGCCTGCCCGTCATAAGCTACTTGACCTGCTGGGAGATATGGCTCTGGTGGGACAGCATATAAAGGGTAAGATAGTGGCTACCAGGCCGGGACATATGGCAAACACAAACCTGGCCAGACTTGTCAGGCAGGAGATTAAAAAAGCGGCTTCCAAAAAAAGTATTCCCGCTTATGATCCTGCCGCCAAGCCTGTGATCAGCTTTGAGGAAGTAAAGAAGAGGCTGCCGCACAGGTACCCTTTCCTGCTTGTTGATAAGATTGTACAGCGGGATGAAAGTACAATTATAGGGATAAAGAATGTAACATATAATGAACCTTTCTTCCAGGGCCATTTTCCTGATGAGGCTGTGATGCCTGGTGTATTGCTTGTTGAAGCCATGGCACAGGTGGGAGGCATACTGGTTCTGGACAATGTGGAAGAGCCGGAGAGGTGGTCAACATATTTCCTTAAGATAGATAAGGTTAAGTTTAAGAAAAAGGTGGTGCCGGGTGATACACTTATTATCAAGCTTGAAATGGCTGAGCCTCCGCGTCGCGGAATTGTGTCGATGTACGGTCATGTATATGTTGGTAATAAGCTTGTTGCTGAAGGTGAACTGGTGGCCCAGATAATAAAAAACAAATAGTGATGATCTCAGCTAAGGCATTTATCCATCCTGACGCCCGTCTGGGCAAGGATGTTACTGTTGACCCTTTTGCATATATTGCAGCAGATGTAATAATAGGTGACGGCTGCTGGATCGGTCCCAACGCAACCGTTATGGACGGTGCCCGCATGGGCAGCAACTGCAGGGTCTTCCCGGGGGCGGTGATATCAGCTATTCCCCAGGACCTTAAATTTGCAGGTGAGGTAACAACAACAGAGATAGGAGATAACTGTACATTCAGGGAAGGAGCAACCATAAACAGGGGCACCGTGGCCCTGGGAAAAACCATAATGGGCAATAACAGCCTTATGATGGCGAATGCCCATGTGGCACAC
>CAZGUR010000417.1:0-1612 GCA_964529295.1 uncultured Rikenellaceae bacterium
GGCAAGACACTACTTGCTCTCGCCTCAGCATTACAGCAATATAAAAGATATAAGCAGATTTTTTTGGCCAGGCCCATAGTGCCCCTTGCAAACAGGGATCTCGGGTATCTTCCCGGTGATGTACAGGAAAAGATTGATCCCTATATGCAACCTTTGTTTGACAACCTCACTGTCATAAAGCATAAATTCAGTCACCAGAGTCCGGAATTCATAAGGATAAATGATATGATGAAGGAAGACAAGCTTGTAATTACTCCCCTGGCATATATTAGGGGGCGCAGTCTTTCAAGCATATTTTTTATAGTGGATGAAGCGCAAAACCTGACACCTCATGAGATTAAAACCATTATCACCAGGGCTGGTGAAGACACCAAGATGATATTTACGGGTGATATAGAACAGATCGATTCGCCATACCTTGATATAGGATCAAACGGCCTTTCCTATTTAACAGATAAAATGAAAGGACAGGATATATTTGCGCATGTCAATCTACTGAAGGGCGAAAGGAGTTACCTGTCTGAGCTGGCAAGCCGGCTGTTATAATAATAGAGATGACCATTAAGAGACATGTTATAAACAGGAATTAGCCGGGCGCGGCAATGTTGTAAACGAAATTAATCAAAATTAAAAAGTATGAAAAGAACAATTATTCTTGTAAGGCATGGCAAGGCCTGCTCACTTGATGCATTCGACAGGGATATTGACCGGGTACTTACAAAAAGAGGAGTTACCGACGGTTACAGGGTTGCCGGAGAGATCCTAAAATCAGGCATTATACCTGGGCTCTTGCTTACCAGTCCGGCCGCCAGGGCCAGTCACAGTGCACTGATTTTTGCCCGTGTAATGAAAACCGGCTCTGATAAAGTAAGGGTAATCGATGATCTGTACCATGGGGCGGGCGAAAAAATGCTTGAAGAAATATCGCTGCTGACGGATAAAATAAAAACCATTGCTCTTTTTGCTCATAACCCGGGTATCACTGACCTTGCAGAAAACCTTACCGGTGGTGCCGTAAATTTTCTGCCAACAACAGGTGTGGCAATAATAAATTACAGGACCGGCAGCTGGTCTGACATTTACAAGACCGGCCCCACAGATTTTAATTTTATCTTTCCAAAGGAGATCAAATAACCGAACAGACCTTTATCTCCCTGAAAAATACTTATTTTTGCATTTCAATAATCAGCAGGAATGAGTGACAGGCAATTAAAGGTTGCATTCCATACCCTGGGATGCAAACTGAACTTTTCAGAAACATCAGCCATAAGCATGAAGATGGAGAAAGCGGGCTACCGCAAAACATCTTTCAATGATAATGCTGACGTTTATGTTATCCACGGATGTACTGTAACAGAGTCTGCAGATAAAAAATGCCGGCAGGCAATAAAAAAGACCATACGCAGAAATCCGGATGCCCTGATTGTAGTTGCAGGCTGTTATGCGCAGATAAGGCATAAGGAAATTGCAGAAATAGAAGGTGTGGATCTGGTGCTTGGCACAAATGAAAAATATGATATTTTGAAATACCTGGAAAACAGGGATAAAAGGCCTGTTCCTGAGCTGCATAACTGTGAGATGAATAAAAAAAACATATTCAATTCATCATACT
>CAZGUR010000418.1:0-1609 GCA_964529295.1 uncultured Rikenellaceae bacterium
ATGAAGCCGGATATTAGATCACCGGCCAGATAGCCGAACACAAGGCCATAAGCAGTCATCAGGTACCAGTTCGACTTTATCGGACAGCTGCCTGTCTTACAACCCACAAATTTCCAGTAAAGGAAGCCGGCAATACCGCCAACAATAAGAAAAATAATTTTAATATAATTTCTCCTCCATAATTGCTTTATATCCATTGCAAATATTGTTTTCAACATAAGTCTTGTTAACATGAATAAAATCCGATCCTGGCTAATAAGGCTATAAATTTACCCGACTCTGTATCCCAGTTCAACTCTTCAAATGCTTTTTCAGAATTAAGTTTTAGGTTTTTGAGTTCCACCGGGTTTTCCTTAAGGTAAATAATCGCCTTTTCTATCTCAGCCACATTAATATCATTGATAATAATACCGCAGTTATACTTTTCAACAACAATTTTTATCTCTTTAAGTTCATTCACCAATACTGCAATCCCGGCACTCAAATATTCAAAAAGTTTATTTGGAAGGCAAAAATCCAGATTTATATACCCGGCTTTAAATAATCCCACCCCCACATCTGCTGCCCGGGTGTAGGACATCATTCTCTCCCATGGCATAAGAGGCAAAAAAGTGAATTTTTCCGGATAGCCACAATTCTGCACTTTAATCTTCAGAGCCTTCAACATATCCCCACCTCCTATTATAAGAAGATGAACATTATCAATTTTCGAAATTGCTTCAATCAGGTCTGTTCCTCCTGTTCCCATATTTATGCCACTACCCTGCAGCACAAGCAACAAATTATCTTCTCCAACACCAATCTGCTGCCTGCTCATTACCGGACCATTATATCTTTCACTGACATTGCGAATAACAGTGACATCTGAATTATATTCTTCCCTGTAAAGATCAGCAATTGAGTCGCTAACTGTTATAATATACTTTAGAGATGGCGCAATTGCCCTTTCTATTGACTTCCATACCCATCTTACAAAATGCCGGTCTGCCAGCTCAGGCACACCTGTAAAATATTCATGTGAATCGTATATCAGCTTCTTCCTTCTTATAATCGATACAAGGTAATTTGCCGGCAGTGTATCAAGATCATTTGCTATAAGAACATCAAAACGACTGAAAAGCAGATAAAAAAACAACCTGATATTCAGAAAGGCATAAAATAAAGGAGAGCTTTTAAAAAACATATTAAATCTTACACACTTAAAAGGCAGTTTATTAAGGGGCAAACTGCCGGGCAGTTTCCTCCCTATAACAGTGACATCAACTCCTGACTCTGATAGCAGGGTTGAAAATTTAAACACTCTCCGGTCAGTTGCTATATCATTAGAAACTGATACCTTTACCCGTTTAGACATAGAATTACAATATAATATTTTGTTCGCACCGCAAGATAAACATTCAAAAAATAAGATGAATTATATTGACAGTAAAACAATAAGGTCACTGCTCCCCTATTCCAGGTGGACAGACACAATAGAGGAAGCACTGCTGCTTAAGCCGGGAATCGATTATATCATGCCCCTGCGCACTCATATCGACTTCGATGATAACGCACTGCTGCTGATGCCCTGCATAGCAGAAAAATACTTCTCAACCAAGCTGGTCTCGCT
>CAZGUR010000419.1:0-1603 GCA_964529295.1 uncultured Rikenellaceae bacterium
CCATAAAGTAAACCCAAAAATAAGTTTTTAAATTTATTGATACAATGATATTTCAATTTTTGTCATCAGCCTCTTTACAAAGCAGGAAGAAACTCCGATCTTCACATCGCTGAGCACAATTTACCTATATTTCGCAAAGACCTTTACCAACTGGTGATCCTTATTACTGGATCAGTGTAAACTTCAGGCTGAAGCCAAAATTGGTGTTTGAGGTGGTATAGGTTGTGGCAACAAAAGGGTCATTGAGATTATGGTCAAAGAAGACCTGCAGGTTAAACCTGTCGCTTAAAACATAATCTGCTGTTGTCCTGATGGCAAAAATCCTCTGGCCGGCAACCGGCTGATTAACATCTTCCACAAGTTTCCTTGATATCGTCTTATTATCCCGTACAGAAAAATCAAGCCTTAAATTCAGATCGCTATTCAGAGGCTGCCGGCGACCGCCTGTCCTGAGTATAATCTGGACATCATCAAAGCGGTATCCGGCACCTATAATAAACTCATTATTACGAACATCGGCAACCTGGTTGTTAGCCAGGTTAAGACTGACAGTTCTTGCCTTCTTCCATTCAATGCGTGTGGTCAGGCTGTTCTTCCAGTTAAGATCAATATTAAACAATGGACTGAACTGTTCATTAATGGTAACCACATTAAGCTCATACTCAGGTATAAAATTGGCATTAAGGTCCCTGATCCTGCTTATCCCGTCCTCATTCTCATCATAGTAAAGGTTGGTAGTATAGGAGCCTATGGTATATGTACTCCGGTACTGATGGGCTATATTAACAGAACGGAATACCCTCTGTACAAGCTCAAATTTTGAAAGCCCGTCAAAATTGATTCTCCAGTTTGGCATCATGGAAAGAATTCCGGGGAACATATCCAGGCTCACCTTTCCGGGATCTGTCTTAGAGTAAGCAGCAAGAAAAGCGGGTATAAGCACTTCCCTTGAAGCAAAGCCATAACCATTCTTGTAGGGCCCTTCAATGGGGTCACCTGTTTCAGGATCAATATCCGGATCGTAAGCCGGATCAATCTGCTGCCGCCTGGCGGCCCTCCTGGCAGAAATAATAACCGTATTATCCTTAAAGGCCTCGAAGGTCTCTGAAAGGTACTCATTATCTTCGCTGATCTTTTCAAATGCTGTGCCCCATGACAATATGGTAATTGAAAAATTACCAGAAACAAGATTATTCCTCAGGCTGTCAGGAAAATTACCATAGCGGTCGGCCCGGTAATATGCTGATCTTGAGCTGGCAAAACGACGATCAGCATTAAGGTCGACCCTCAGTCCCGGGAAAGGCTCCACTGTACTGCGTATGCTGAATGTCTCATTCCTGTTGCTAACAGCAGCCGTATTGAGCAATGTATCCTGTGTTATCCACCCGTTAATACGGGCTTTTTCAAAGAATCCGGGATCATTATAACCAGAAATAAATGACCAGCCCGGGGCAAACACATTACCACTGCGGCTCATCCCCAGGTAATCAGTCCCCTGTGTATACCCTGGCAATATCTGGCCCTGATCCACTGAATAGCTTGCCGAGATATTTCTCACTCCCATAACTGCCCTTACAAGGTATTCACCTGCCACAATCAGCGG
>CAZGUR010000420.1:0-1599 GCA_964529295.1 uncultured Rikenellaceae bacterium
CTTCCTGGTACTACGATCGGTGGCAAGGGGGAAATCATAATAATACAGTGCATAAGCCCAGCTGGATTTAATTTTGGCCTCAGCTTTCTCAAGACATTTCTTTGTTATCTCTTGCTGAAATTTTCCTATAAAGTCTGATTCCATCATCTCGTTTAGCGCGGTTATGCTGAATGCATTGTGCCCAATACCATCGATGGGATCACCTACTACTACAGATAGTGTTTCCTCCGGATCATAGAATCTTTCTTCATAGATCAAACTATCATGCCTGTCATGCACCCTGAAGGTGGCACCGTAGGAATAGCTTACCTGGTATAAATACATTTTACGGCTGACCTTCTGTTTATTCTCGATGAAGGTACCGACCCTGTCTTTTAGTTCCTTGCTTTTTATATCAATAGCTTTAAAATCAACAGTAAAAGTTATATCGGGATTTTCACTGCTCCGTTCATATCCTCTTAATGTAAGATATTCCTCTTCACATTTTTCTGGTGAGCTGAAATTGTTTTTTGTAGCTGAATTAATATTAACCAGGGGAGGGTTCTTCTCAATATACCGGAAGTCAATCTCACCATGTTTTATTCTACTGTTGTAAGTATTAATATCATCTGCAAGTGGTTCAAGGGGCAAGGATACTAAGTAAGCTCTTACTCTCTCTGTCTTATATCTCTGGGCATTGGCTTTCTGAACAGGAAACAGGAGTATCACGAACAGGAGGCAAAACAGGTTTATAGCTTTCATATTACAAGTTGTTTGAGCTGGTTATTCAAAATATTAAAACCCTTAAACTAATAATCAATGTTTATATCATTGTAAAGATTTATATAAGTTTTAGTTACAAATCATGATGAAAGAGTGGAGCTGAATATATAATCAGAACCATTCGAAAAGAAATTTTCCACAAAGGAGTTTGCTTGTTGCCTGAAAGGATAGGAGTATCTACAACGATCAGAACCATTCGAAAAGCTCTATCCACAGGTCTCGTTCAAGTATGTAGAAGAGTAAAAATGTTGCTATCACACCATGGGTGAGACCCAGTGCCAGCAGGTTTTTCCACCTGAACCAGGCAAGCAGGAAGATAAGCTCCATGACCAGGGTGAATATCATAAGGAAGAATGAAGGGTAATGCACCAGGCTGAACAGCATGGCAGTAATCAGTACGGCCTGGTATTTTTTGAGTTCCAGTCTTTCCAGCTCAACCAGGTTATCTGCTATAAGCACAAGCATAATATATTGCTGAAAGAGTCCCCACAGTGGGTAGAGGAACAGCACAGGTATTATCCTCCAGTTAAGGATGGTGGTTGATGAGCTGGTCTGGCCAATAATTATACTGACAACGATGCATGCTATGGTAAAAGGAAGGATGAATACCAGGGTCTGGCTGAAGCCCTCTTTCCTGAAGCCCCATTTAGGCAGTATGCTATTATCCCTGACATACCTGTAGATAATATAGCCTATCCAGAAAAAGCTGATGCCGGCCACATAAAAGGCAACCATATTGAGCCATTCCATCATAATAAACTTGAGGGCGGCGGTGGCAAGGATACCGGCAAGCTCAAAGGTGGTATATTCTGATGGACGGCTATCTCCTATCTCAAG
>CAZGUR010000421.1:0-1599 GCA_964529295.1 uncultured Rikenellaceae bacterium
ACTGATATGCATAAGGTTATCATCTTCACTGTAAGGTTTTTTAAGAGTTGCCTTAACAGGTATCCCTTTACCTTCAGCATATTTCATCATGTCCGTTCTTCCTTTGAACTGGTGAAGGAATTCGGCATCTTTCCATGGACTGATAATTACCACATCAGGTTTAAGGGCATAATAAGCCAGTTCAAACCTCAACTGATCATTGCCTTTGCCGGTGGCACCATGAGATACATACCTTGTACCTTCCTTAACTGCAAGTTCTATATGTTTTTTGGCTATCAGCGGTCTTGCCAGTGCTGTCCCCAGCAGGTATCTTTCTTCATATATTGCGTTGGCTTTTACGGCAGGGAATATATATTCTTCCACAAATTCTTCCTGAAGGTTCTCTATTACAACTTTTGATGCTCCTATTTTTAAGGCTTTGGCTTTTACTTCTTCGAAATTCTCATCCTGCCCGACATCTGCTATATACGCAATTACATCATAATTTTTCTCTGTCAGCCATTTCAGTATTACTGAAGTATCCAGTCCCCCGCTGTATGCGAGTATTACTTTTTCTTTTTTCATTAATGTTTTATTATGGGATTTAGCCCGGTAATTATTTATTGTAACTGAAGGATCATTCTAAGGGCCCTGCTCACATTTTCTTCGGTGAAATTATTATAAGGAACAACCAGTATTGTATCATCTCCTGCTATTGTTCCGGCAATTTCAATCCTTTCCGAGCGGTCGATGAGTGATGCCACAGCAGCAGCATAGCCAGGCATTGTTTTGACAAGCATCATGTTGTGTGCCCAGACCATATTAGTAACAGCCCCTGAAAAATCACGGATTTCGGGTGTTTCAGACTGATCCGATACAGTGCCCGGGAGCACATATTTAAGCTTGTCCTCACCGTATGGTATGCGACTTGCCCTTAGCTGCCTTAAATTGCGGGACAGCGTAGCCTGTGTACAGCTTATCCCTCTTCCTTCCAGCTTTTTCAGGAGATCTTCCTGTGAGAATATATTTTCTTCACGTATTATCTTCCCGATAGTTATTAGTCTTTCCTGTTTATCCATTGCATAAATATACATATAGAGTGCAAATATATGCATAATATATCAATTATGAGAATCTAAAAGAAAAAACTCAGGGCAGAGTCGTTTTCTGCTTAAAATCTGGCTCCGAACTGCAGGCTGTAGTATCTCTGCGGTCGTATATCGCCGGGGCGTCCCATATATTCGGTATTGGTGAGATTTTTCACTGACAGAGAAAGGTCATACCTTGTATCAAAGCGGTACCTTGTATGGATATCCATTAAGAAATGCCCGGTATTATTTTTAGTCCACCAGTCATAGAATCCGGGAAGTAACTCCTCCCTGGTCAGAGGATTGACAAAAACATCATCTATGGCAAGTATCCTGGATTTTAAATAGCAGCTCACACCTGCTTCAAATCTTTGATAGATAGTAGAAACAGAAAGTTGTGATGAGTGTTTCCTCCTGAATTTAAGGTATGTACCTGTGTTTCTCCCGCTAATACCATTGAACTCGACCGGGTACATAAAGGTATAGCCCCCCCTCATTGTGGTATTAAAGCCTCCGAAATTCCTGTTCAGCA
>CAZGUR010000422.1:0-1594 GCA_964529295.1 uncultured Rikenellaceae bacterium
GACCACATCTTGGAATTGTTGTTCTGATGGGTTCCGGCCGGATGATTGGCATAATCAGCACTTCCCTGTTCATCACTGTTTCCCCCATGAAAGGTGCCAGGCCAGGTGTCGCCATCCATAGGGAAGAACCTGGAATAACCGCCACGAATTGCCCAGAAATTTTTACTTCCATATTCATCTCCCTGCTCGTTATAGGGAATCAGATTGTCTTTACCGATATAAGTGACTCTGGGCTGCAGGAAATCATCCACATCATTAACTTCATCCACATAAGGCGCCCCGGATGCATGCAAAATGGAATACCAGATAAATTTAGGATTCAGCAGCCGGCCATTTTGTGAAGGTGCCGGGGCTCCCATATTATCGCCGGTGATTTCAGGATCATCAGCGCTGTATTCATAAAAGACGCGGAGTGTATCACCTGCTCTTCCGCCATAATAATGCTGCCAGGTTGTGGCCGGATTAAACCGTTCACCGGCAGCAGGCCCCGGATTCGATCCATTGGAACGGACTGTATTCTCCCCGTTAGATTGCATATTGATATAGAAATCAGTTAATGTGTCATCACTTACATTAGTAAATACCACATCAACAATAATATAGTCATTGTTATAATTTTGAGTCCAGGCCAGCACTTTACGATGCAATTGAACGCCCAGAACATTTTCAGAAGTCACTTCAACTTTTTGGTCATAAGTTCCTTCAGTTAATTTCGCAGGTTCATGAACACCATATTCTTCCAGATTAATTTCCTTGAAATCGACCACTTCATCCGGGTATTTATAACGAATATAATTGGTCATCGGCACAACAACTTTACCCACAGGCATAAATTCATTCGCAGGATTATAGATGGCCACTGTATGAAAAGAATCGACAGGATCTGTCCAGTTGGTGGTGGCCAGTTGAAATCCGGCACCTGCCCAGGCATCGCGATATTGACCACGCACACCGAGAATATCATAATCATTGGGAAAAAAACCAGCGCGATAATCAAAGCTGCCTTTATCGCCATTGGCAGTCACGCCCACCCAGACATGTCCCATCCGAATCTGGGCTTTTTCCAATTCTGGTTGTGTTTGTGAATACCCGTTGAGAATGAATATGAAAAGTACTATTAGATACAGTAACCAGGATATTTGGCCTTTATGGTGATTATCATGAACTTTAAAGTCAGTCATTGATTACTCCATCATTTATATTGAGCATGCTGAGTCTCGTTAAAAGCTGAATCTTACACCAAACCAGACATTTCTGGGACGTCCATAATACCAGTAACTATTATTGGGATCATTAATATGCGGTTTATCTTTAGATCGTAAATCACCAATTTTATCATCACCAGCAATAAAGTATCCGGGATAGTTTTCGCGCAGGATATCATAATCACCGGAATCGTATTGGGGCAGTCTCAGCGATGCCATGTATTTAAAAAAGTCAGGACGTTCTTCCAGATCAGTGCCAGAGACATATTCAAAGGCCCATCCTCTGTGCATCATATTCACTTTCCAGTTGAAAAGGTTGCTGATATCAGCAAATAATGTGGCTGTAATTCCGCGAAACTTGATATCTTTTGTAATTTTCAAATCGACCA
>CAZGUR010000423.1:0-1575 GCA_964529295.1 uncultured Rikenellaceae bacterium
ACCTTCTGCTCCCAGTGTCAGGATTATGAAGCGCGACGGTTCACTCAGTGAGCTGACGGAGCTTTCAGGTATCCTCAGGCATGAGGCCTTATCTAAAAGTACCACCAGGTATTTTCTTTGTTATCCAAAGGATCTCAGAAATATAATTTACAGATAGTATAATTGGTTTAAAATATTAGGCATATGAAATTCACAGCTGAGCAGATAGCACAATATATTAACGGGGTGGTTGAAGGAGACCCCGGTGTTACCGTCAGGTCAGTGGCCCGTATAGAGGAGGGTCATGAAGGAACACTGTCTTTTCTATCCAATATGAGTTATGAAAAGTATATATATGATACAGGATCCTCTGTTGTTATAGTGAACAGGGATTTTAAACCATCCTCCCCTGTTAAGGCAACGATGGTAAGGGTGGATAATGCCTATGAGGCCTTTGCCTCCCTGCTTACATTATATGAGCAGTCAAAGCCTCGCAAGACAGGTGTGCATCCGCGCGCGGTGATCGAGGACTCAGCCACCATAGGTGAGGATGTATATATAGGTCCCATGGCCTATATCGGAGAGAATGTTGAGCTGGGTGATGGCTGCTCTGTTTACCCCAACGCAAGCATTGGCGATAACTGCCGGCTGGGTGATGGAACGGCCATATACCCGGGCGTGACTGTTTACCATGATTGTATTATAGGCAGTAACTGCAATATCCATGCAGGATCTGTTATTGGCAGTGACGGCTTTGGGTTTGCCCCCCAATCTGATCAGAATTACCGGAAGATACCGCAGCTGGGCAATGTGATCATCGAAGATAATGTTGAGATAGGCGCCAATGTTGTTATAGACAGGGCTACCATGGGCTCAACGCTGATAAGAAAAGGTGTTAAACTGGATAATCTGATACAGGTGGCTCATAATGTGGAGATAGGTGAAAATACGGTTATGGCTGCTCAGACAGGTGTGGCCGGCTCAACAAAGATAGGCCGCAACTGCATGTTTGGCGGCCAGGTAGGGGTGACAGGTCATGTTAAAATAGCAGACGGCACCAGGGCTGCTGCACAGACAGGTATAGGCGGTCCGGTAAAGAAAGAGAACACAACACTTTACGGATCACCCGGATTTGAATATAAAAAGTACCAGCAGTCATATATTGTGTTCAGGAAACTGCCCGAACTGAAGCTCAGGGTGGACAGGCTTGAGAATGAGCTGGAGCAGATAAAAGGCAGATAATCAGGCACGTTCCAAATGAAGCTGTTTGATATCAACACTGTTAGGGCAGCTTTTTATGGCACGTTCGAAATATTTTTTATTTCTTTGCAGGCATATTTAACGGAATAAGACCAATATACAGATGAGTATAAAAAACCAGAGAACACTTGCCGGGGAAGTAAGTCTGAAAGGGAAAGGACTGCATTCGGGTGTCGATGTGAATATTACCTTTAAGCCGGCTCCCGTGGATCATGGGTACAGGTTTTGCCGGGTTGACCTGCCTGATAAGCCTGTAATACGGGCCCTGGCTGATAATGTAACCGATACAGTAAGAGGCACTACACTGGAGGAGAACGGAGCCTCGGTGGCTACAAT
>CAZGUR010000424.1:0-1559 GCA_964529295.1 uncultured Rikenellaceae bacterium
CACCAGTTAATATATCACATCATGGGTATTTCAATCTTACGGCAGGCAGCGATTCAGTGCTGGGTCATGAGCTGAAGATCAATGGCAGCCGTATCACAGAGGTAAATGATGAGCTTATTCCAATCGGAGAACTGTCCCCGGTTGAGGGAACGGCGATGGATTTCCGTGAAATGAAGCCGGTCGGCAGGGATATAGCTGATGTGCCCGGAGGATATGATCATAACTACGTTCTCGACGGTATTCATGAACCACTGAAGGTAGCTGCCATTCTCTATGAACCTGTCCGAGGCAGGCGGATGGATGTGTTTACGACACAACCGGGTATACAACTTTATACCGGCAATTTTCTCGATGGCACACTAACCGGTAAGGGTGGAACTGTATATCATCAACACTGGGGATTATGCCTGGAGACGCAGCATTTTCCTGATTCTCCGAATCAGCCCTCTTTCCCGAACACTATCCTGAATCCTGGAGAAGAGTACAACCACACTGCTGTTTACAGGTTTGCAGCCGAATGACCATGATTCTCTAATAGGCTTTTGCAAAAATAACTCTCCGGGATGAAGGTTTTCCCGTTACTATGCATTTCCCGGCTTCCCGGGTATCGTTATGGGGGATACAGCGTATGGTGGATTTGGTCTCCTGGTTTATCCTCTCTTCGGTCTCTCCGGTACCGTCCCAGTGAGCAAGGATAAACCCGCCTTTTGTTTCAGTAATGTGCCGGAATTCTTCGTAGCTGTCCACAATAAAAGTATTCCGTTCTTTAAATTCAAGTGCTTTTTTATAGATGTTATCCTGTATATCTTTCAGCAAATTTTTTACGGTTTTTTCAATACCTTCCATCGGGTATACCTCTTTTTGGAGAGTATCCCTTCGTGCTACTTCAACCGTATTGTTTTCGACATCCCTTGGTCCTACAGCAAGCCTTACAGGAACCCCTTTCAGTTCATAGTCCGCAAATTTCCAGCCTGGTTTCTGGGTATCCCTGTCATCATATTTCACTGATATTCCTGAGTCAATTAGACTTTTAATTATAACGTCAACTTTCTCGCCTATAATTCCCAACTGTTCGGGTTTTTTATATATTGGGACTATAACCACCTGTAAAGGTGCAAGCTTTGGCGGAAGCACCAGTCCCCTGTCATCCGAATGCGCCATTATAAGTGCTCCCATAAGCCTGGTGGAGACTCCCCATGAGGTGGCCCAGACATGCTCAAGTTTCCCTTCCCTGTTTAAAAAAGTTACATCAAAGGCTTTGGCAAAATTTTGTCCCAGAAAATGGGATGTGCCAGACTGTAATGCTTTCCCGTCCTGCATCAATGCTTCAATTGAGTAAGTTTCCACGGCACCGGCAAACCGCTCATTATCAGTTTTGGTTCCAACCTCTACCGGCATTGCCATCCAGTTTTTGGCGAATTCTGAGTAGATACCTAGTATTTTCAGGGTCTCTTCCATTGCCTCATCCTTTGTTGCATGAGCAGTGTGTCCCTCCTGCCAAAGGAACTCTGTTGTTCTGAGAAAGAGCCTTGTTCGCATTTCCCATCTTACAACATTGG
>CAZGUR010000425.1:0-1552 GCA_964529295.1 uncultured Rikenellaceae bacterium
AATATGAACTGCCGGGCCACGATCTCGTTTCTGAATGCTTTACCCACCTGTGCAATGCCAAAAGGCAGCTTCATGCGTCCTGATTTCTGAACATTCATGAAATTTACGAATATCCCCTGCGCTGTCTCCGGCCTCAGGTAGATCCTGTTTGCATCTTCACTTACCGAACCCAGTTTAGTATCGAACATGAGGTTAAACTGCCTGACATCTGTCCAGTTACGCGACCCTGATACCGGATCGGCAATCCCGCAATCGATAATAATCTGTCGTATCTCTGCCAAATCACTTTTTTCAGAGGCATCGACAAAACGTTTCCTGATCTCATTTATACGCTTATCCAGATCAAGCACGCGCTGGCTGGTCTGCCGGAACATAGCTTCATCAAACTTTTCGCCAAACCGCCTGGCAGCCTTGTTTACCTCCTTACTTATCTTTTCCTCCAGCTTTTCAATAAACTCTTCAATCAGAACATCAGCCCTGTATCTCTTTTTCGAATCTTTGTTGTCTATAAGAGGATCATTAAAAGCATCAACATGTCCGGAAGCTTTCCATACCGTCGGATGCATAAATATGGCAGAATCTATCCCTACAATATTGTCATTCAAAAGGAGCATGGCATCCCACCAGTATTTCCTTATGTTGTTCTTCAGTTCTGCCCCGTACTGACCGTAATCGTAAACCGCACTGAGTCCGTCGTAAATTTCAGAGGACTGGAATATGAATCCGTACTCTTTGCAATGAGCTGTTAGTTTTTTGAATAGATCTTCCTGATGCATAAAATTATTTTTCTTTATAATCCGACAAAAATAAGGTAAAATGTTAATTTATCAACCATTCAGATTATTATAAGTTTATGTTACTTTTGTTTTATGATTAACCTCAGGGAGCATTTCAGGCTGTCGGCAATCTATACATTTTTTGCAGCATTCCCGGCCCTGCTTCAGCTTATTGTTTATCCAATAATAGAAGGTGAAAGCCGACTGGGGGCGACGGATTTTGGCTACCTGGCCATTACCGAAGCTATCATAGCCATAGTTTTCCTGATATGCACCTTCGGTATGGGAAGCGGACTGGCACGGTTTTACTATGATTATAAAGATAACCGTGAAAACTACAACAGGCTTGTATCAACTGTAATAAGCGGAATAATCGGAAGGGGCTTCCTCTTGTTGGGTATTGCAATTATTGCGGCCCCATTTATTGGCTCACTATTTGCCGAACCGGCCCTTCAGAATTTCGGGGCATACGGACCATCCCTGGTCATTGCAGGCCTTAACCGGTCAATCATTACCTCGATGCTTGCACTTTACCGGAATGAAAAACGGCTTAACATATTTGTGCTGGTCAGCTTAATGTCCGGTTTGCTCCGTTCAGGGTTTCAGCTTACCGGCGTATTGTACTATGATATGTCATTCATAGGCTATGTATGGGGCACTGCCCTTGGCGGATCAGTTATTGCCATTGGCGTGATCGTTTACTCATATTACCGGTGCGGGTTCCATTATAAAAAAGCGTTTCTCAGGGAGCTTTTCCCGTTTGCCCGGCCCTTGTT
>CAZGUR010000426.1:0-1527 GCA_964529295.1 uncultured Rikenellaceae bacterium
GATAACAGATAACCTTTCGGGGAAGGCAGGGTACAGGATACTGGAGGGAGGTGCCGACGTATCAGAGGTTTACAATTTCACGCTTATCAATTTCGCAATAATCGGAGTGGTATGGGATATTTTTTAATCAATAATTCCGGCAGTAAAGCGGTATTGTTTAAAAAATCTTCCAGCCCTGCCCCGGGTGAATATTCCATATATTTTACCGGATAAACAGGACAGCAAGACTAAGTGCCTAATGTGTTAAATTCACCTTGTGAAATCCTACATTGCTGGAACAGCTTTGCTGTTATTTCACGGGGTTAATCTTTAATGCAACGCACAGAACATCCGAACGCCCTGCTTAGGCCGCTCATGCCGGCACCATCATCATCGCTAATGAAGCGCAGGTCTCGTGCGCCGGTAAAAGTCACGCTACTTGACCAGTAGCCACCGTAGTAATCCACAGAGCTAAGCGAACCATCGCTGCCCTCGCGACGGCCTGCCAAGGACAATTTTAACGGAGAGGCAAAGGCTCCTGCTGCATCGTTGCTGATCCAGCTTTGGCGTTCTGCTTCCCACTCTGCTTCAGTAGGCACCCGCCATCCTGCAGGGCATACATCATTTGTGCTGCCGTCTCCCTGCCATAGATCATCGTTTTTCGGGTCTCGCCAGTCGTAAGGTTCATCTTGATTTATGATAAAATTATCATGCCCTGGATCATCTGTGGTGCTGAGCTCATCTGTTATTCCGCTTCCCCTGTCCTGGTGCCCGTCATCCAGCCTGCCCCACTGGAACAGATCGCCATAAGCTTCGCTATCATTATAAGCCGAAGCAACTCTTGATGCCCCAAGATTACGGTCCATCCATAGTTTGTTGTTTGCTCCTTCGACTATTCCATATGTAACTTCTTCACCAAGGTATGTAAAGGCAACAGTGTTAGAAAAATCACCGGCATCAAGGGGTACCTCGTATTTCTTCCCGCGTTCAAAACCACCGTCAGGGAGTGATTTTGTTATAATCTTATAGTCTTTTTCAATTTGAATAAATATGTCCATATTACCGGAATATTCCCCGGGGTTAATCATCATGTAAACGCTGACGGGTCTGAATTCTAATTCAACAGGTGTTGTAAGAGTAACCGTAACCTCACCGGACTCCCCGGCCATGTTGTCAATAGTATAGACAACACCCGCATCCGGGGTTTCCTGGGTTATATCAATAGTGCCACCATTAAAAGCAAGGGCTCCGGAACCGGAGAGCTTCACCTTTTTCAGGGAGCCGGAACCTATAATCTGAAATTCCAGAAGGGTGAAAGCATGGTTATATATGAAATTAACTCCACTTGTCTCATCACCTTGATCACCGGGCTCAATACCCTCAAAGGGAGTGGCTACCATGAAGTCCAGTGCACCGATATGGTGGCTGTTGTTTTTCACGGACTGTGTCTGTTCAGAGGCAAGGGAAACTGGCACTGCCGTGCGCGGTTCAGAATCATTTCCTTCATTGTAAGGGTAATAAGCATAAAAATCGTGATCACCGGTTCCC
>CAZGUR010000427.1:0-1510 GCA_964529295.1 uncultured Rikenellaceae bacterium
AGATAATCCTTATTGTTCTTGTGGTTGTGATACTTTTTGGTGGACGTAAAATTCCAGAACTGATGAAGGGAATAGGTCAGGGGATGAAAGAATTTAAGAAAGCCACAAAGGATGAGCAACAGGAGGAAGAAAAACTGGAGGAAAAATAAGATTATTGCTGAATATAAATGATTACAGGGGCCGTCTCAGATTTTATTTGGGACGGCTTTTCAGTGTTTCTGACTTTTTTTTATTTCCAAATGTATTAAGTTTGGTATGATTAATGAGGTTAACAACATACTGTTAATTTTAGTGAACAAACTGTTATTTAAGCTGGTATATTATAAATAAGCAAACATATGAAACAGATCATTATACTGATTGCCACTGCCATTCTGATATTATCAGTTCAGTCATGCGGTGACGAAAGCGGAGGAGGGGGCATCAGCCTGCCTAATATATCCGGAAGCACCGGTGAGGTACTGGTGGTTACTGATAAAGCAAAATGGGAAGGAAGGCTTGGAGACAGGGTAAAGGAGGTTATTGCTGTCCCAATAGACTATTTTCCACAGCCTGAACCGCAATTCGATCTGATAAACGTGAGCCCTGGAGTTTTTGGGAAGCTTTACCAGACCCACCGGAATGTTATTTTTATAGAGATAGGTGCAGACAATGAGAAGGCAGTGACAATGCAGGAAAATACCTGGGCTTATTCACAGGTGGTAATCAATCTCAGGGGCAGAAACGAGGAAGATATTATCAGCCTGCTGGAGGAAGAGGGACAGTCGATAATAAATAAGATTAATATAGCTGAACGTGACAGGTGGATAAGAGTGTACAAGAAATCACTCAACAGCATGATATTTAATAAACTCAGGGATGAGTATGATATGACCCTTCATATACCTTCAAACTTTTCACTTGATGTTGAAGAGAAGGGTTTCCTGTGGTTTTCGTACGAGACACCAACAACCACACAGGCTATACTGGTACATTTTTTTGACCATAACGGCAGGAATTATTTCAACGAGGACAGTATAAAGCGTATAAGGGATAATATGACGGCGGAGAAGGTGAAGGGTCCGGTTGGGAATAGCTATATGGTGATTGAAGAGCGAATGCCGGTGGAATACAGGCTCTTCAGGTTCAGACAACGCAATTATGCCGAGATGAGAGGCCTGTGGACACTTGAGAATGGTTTTATGGGAGGACCTTTTGTTAACCTTGTTACCAGGGACGAAGTGAATGACCGCTTTGTGATGGTTGATGGTTTTGTTTACGCGCCTAAGGATAAAAAAAGGGAACTGTTACGCCAGGTGGAGGCCATTATTTATACCATAAGTTTTCCGGATGGACAAGAGAGTGTTGTTGCAGAAAGGGAATAAAGTTATTTCCGGTCTTTTATAATTTCATATTTCTGGTTTCTTAAGACGGGATTGAAACCAGCCTCCCTGATAATGTCTTGCAGCTCTTCAGCATTGTACATGCCTGATGAACCGGCTGCGCTTACAACATTCTCCTCAATCATAAC
>CAZGUR010000428.1:0-1507 GCA_964529295.1 uncultured Rikenellaceae bacterium
CGGCATCAGGTGAGATTGTTATTTGTCTTATACGTGTTGTATCAGCAGCAAGCGTGTCAGTACGCACCGTATCCTGCAAATAGACAGCTGTATCCATTACAGCCATTATGGAATCAGGCAGCCTTTGAGTCTCCTGCCCATACAGTAATGTTGAAAAAAAAGCACTTATGAGGATAATATGTATCTTTTTCGCTGAAATAGTATATAAGTTTAGTACTATTTTTGTATTGTTGTTTAAAACGGAGTAAAACTAATTAAAATCATCTTCATAGCATGAAGAGCATGATTAAAAAATACAAACATTATACCATATTTAACCGGACCTGTATTATAGTGTTGACAGCCGGTTTATTAATGCTTCTCCCATCCGGCGTTAATGCTGATAAACCCCGGAATAATAAAAATGAATGGGTGGTTGTTATTGATGCCGGTCACGGAGGGAGGGACTCCGGTGCCCTGGGCCGGAAAAGCAGGGAAAAAGACATTGTGCTTAAAATAGCTCTTAAAACAGGTAAATACATCAATGAACTGCTGGATGGCGTAAAGGTGATATATACCAGAACAGATGATGAATTTGTTGAATTATACAAAAGGGCCGAGATAGCCAACAAGGCGCAGGCCGACCTTTTTATTTCAATACATTGCAACGGTTTCAGGGACGCCAGAATCAGAGGCTCGGAAACATTTGTGATGGGTATACATAAAGACCAGGGAAACCTTGAGGTAGCCATGAAAGAAAACTCGGTGATAACACTTGAGGAGGATTACACTACAAGATACCAGGGATATGATCCCAACTCCTCCGAGTCATTCATTATTTTCTCGCTGATGCAGAATATCTATCTTGAGCAAAGCCTTAATTTTGCCAATTATATACAGGACCAGTTCAGGACGCGTGTGGGTCTGAGCGACCGGGGTGTAAAGCAGGCAGGGCTGCTGGTACTATGGCAGACAACAATGCCAAGCGTGCTTGTGGAAGCAGGATTTCTTACCAACACGCAGGATGAACGCTTTCTTTTGTCAGAGCAGGGACAGGATTACATTGCATCAGCCATCTTCAGGGCTTTCAGGGATTATAAGATGGCCATAGACCAGAAAAGTGATTTCAGTACCACCAGGGTAAGTGAGGGTGATGAGGATAAAGTATTATTTATGGTGCAGCTGGCTACATCATCCGGCAAAAAGGAAGAGATGCCGGAAGAATTCAGGGGACTGGGAGAAATTACGGAGATTGTGTCCGGTAAATATTACAAGTATGCTGCCGGCAGATACAGCACCTACAGTGAAGCGGCCGAGAGAAGAAAGGCCCTGAGCTCCAGGTTTCCTGACGCTTTTGTAATAGCAGTTAAAAACATGGAAATCATGCCCCTGCAGGAGGCTATTGAACAAACACGGAGATAATAGTATTATGAAGAATCTGTCAAAAGAAATTATTATAGGCCTGGCCGCTGTTCTGAGCATTATTATATTTATATGGCTGTTTAACTTTCTTAAAGGAAATAAGCTG
>CAZGUR010000429.1:0-1502 GCA_964529295.1 uncultured Rikenellaceae bacterium
AAAATGGCATACAGGCCCGCAAAAGGGATAGCCGCTTTTCCTGATGGTGGTATACCTGAATATCTTATGGAAGAGGTCGTGCTTTATGTTTATAACCCGGATAAAAAGGATCTGCATAAAGTGACAGACTTCAACGACCTGACAGACCTTGCAGGTCCCCACCGCTCTTCATGGAAAACAATAATTGCTTATACTGATTCCCTAGTCTGGGTTCTTGCTCAACCGGTATCCGACTGGTCCCTTTACCTTGAATCAAAGGCAAAAACAAAAGAAGACTCCATGCGTGTCTATGATCTGAAAGAGAAATTTTCAGATCCCTTCGTATTCAATATAAATACCGGTCAAAAACATGCGGTGGATTCATCGGTCTTCAACTCTGTATATAATGAAGACAGAGAAGCGGATTTTATGACTGTGCATGATATGATAACAGGGATACCTTTATCTGACCTGGGAATGAATATAAAAAACATCTATCCCAAATCAGACAGGGAATATATAGAAGAAACCATTTATTTAAAAAACACCTCCCCCGTCTCAAGAAGGGCAGTCATTGAACAGATAATATCACAGCTAAGTGAAAAAGAAATCAGGGGCCTCCTGGACAAAATGGATAAGTATAAAAATAAACTTGAGGGTCCGGACAGGGAACAATACGAAAGAAATTCAAAGGCCGTTTACGAAGAGATCAGGGCACTGCTTCCCCCACAGTAAAAAAGATGTCTGCTCCCTCCTGCCTTCGATTAATTATTATAACTTTATATCTTATTTAGTCTAAATAAGCAGTCATCATGAAAATATTATCTCTTATCATTACTTTTTCATTAGCAAGCCTCATTGCCAGTGCACAAACAGATCATTCTGAATTTATTGAAGGTCCCTTCAGTTCGCCGCAGGATGTTACCGAAACATGCCTGCAGTGCCATCCGGGAATGGATGAGGATATAATGAAGACAAGGCACTGGAACTGGACCGGTGATGAATTTACTGACAGCAGCGGAAATAAGGTAAAATTCGGGAAGAAGAACAGCATTAATAACTTCTGTATCGCTGTTCCTTCCAACTGGCCCAGGTGTACCAGCTGCCATATAGGCTACGGGTGGAAAGATGATAGCTTCGACCTCAGTGATGGCAGGAATATTGACTGCCTTATATGCCATGACGGGAGCGGCACCTACAGAAAAACCCCTACTGGGGCAGGAATGCCCGATCCCGCTGTTGACCTGCTGGTGGCGGCAAAAAGCGTTGGTCCCACAAGCATCAATAACTGCAGTGTATGCCACTTTAACGGGGGTGGCGGGACAGGTGTCAAGCATGGCGACATGGACGAAAGCATGCTGAACCCCTCCCCTCAGCTTGATGTTCATATGGGTAGTCTTGGATTTACCTGTTCCGATTGTCATGCAGGTGAAAACCACATGATACTGGGAGCCAGTCACGGCTCAATGGCAGCTGACAGGAACCATATAGCCTGCAGCGACTGTCACAGCGACAGACCTCAC